>NZ_JCAFRI010000017.1:0-97435 GCF_059367915.1 Stenotrophomonas sp. YJH_SMC_19 | reverse complement strand
TTCCGTGCTGACCCAATGGCTGCACCACTACAACTGGCACCGCCCTCACATGGGGATCGGTGGCCAGCCACCTATTTCCAGAGTCCTGCTGAACAACGTGGTGGGTTTACACAGTTAGTCGACTATCGCGCGCAGCGCGGGGTTTTCGCGATCTGATGGAAGAGCAGTCGACTAACAGTCGACTCTACCTCGGCAGACCCGCCACACCGTGGTTGCCGGCCAGCGGCCGGCACTACCGTGCGTTGGGTCACGCCGTGACCGGCTGCGGCGCGCGCTGCTGCAGCGCCCAGACGATGCCACCGCCGATCAGGGTCAGCACGGCGGCGAACGCACACACGCCAAGCCAGTCCCAGGCTGCATAGGCCAGGCCACCCACACCGCCCAGCACGCTGGACCCCAGGTAGTAGGCGAACAGGTACAGCGCCGAGGCTTCCGCACGCATCGCACCGGCGCGGCTTCCAACCCAGCTGCTGGCCACGGAATGACCACCGAAGAAGCCGAAGGTCACCAGTGCGATACCCAGCGCCATCGTGCTCAGCCACGGCATCGCCAGCAGCGCGATGCCGGCGCCGATCAGCGCGAACGAGATCGACAGGATGCGGCCGCGTCCGTAGCGCGTGGCCTGCTGGCCCATCCACGCCGAACTGAAGGTACCCACCAGATAGACGCTGAAGATCAGCCCGACCACGGTCTGGCTGAGATGGTAGGGCGGCGCCAGCAGGTGATAGCCCAGGTAGTTGTAGAGGGTGACGAACACGCCCATCAGTACGAACGAGGTGGCGAACAGCCACGGCAGGCCCGGGTCGGCGAACAGCGTGCGCCAGCGCGACGGCAATTGGCGCAGGCCGCCGCGACGTGCATGGAAGTGCCGCGACGGTGGCAGCTGCAGCCACAGCAGCACGGTGCTGGCCACGGCGATGATCGAGACCACGCCGATGCCCCAGCGCCAGCCCCAATGGTCGGCGATGATGCCGGCCAGCAGGCGCCCGCTCATGCCACCGATGGCGTTGCCGCCGATGTACAGGCCCATCGCCAGGCCCAGCGCGCGGCTGTCCATTTCCTCGACCAGGTAGGTCATCGCTACCGCCGGCACGCCGCTCAGCGCCAGGCCAAGCAGGGTGCGCAGCACCAGCAGCGTGGTCCAGTCGTCCACCAGCGCGGTGCACAGCGACAGCATGGCCGACGCCAACAGCGCAACGATCATCAACGGGCGACGGCCGACCGCGTCGGACAGCAGGCCGGCCAGCAGCATCGCCACCGCCAGCGTGCCAGTGGTCAACGACAGCGACATCGCGCTGCCGGCGGCGGACACGCCGAAGTGACGGCTGAACTCGGGCAGCAGCGGCTGCACCGTGTACAGCAGGCCGAAGGTGGAGAAGCCGGCCAGGAACAGCGCCAGCGCGGTGCGGCGGAAGGCCGGGGTGCCCTGCTGGATGCGGGTGTCGGTGCCGGTATCGAGAATGGAGGGACGGCCTTCAACGGCCGCCGCAGTTTCGCCAGTCATGGAATCGAAGGGCCGGTGGGGACGGCCGGGCGTGGGAGGGAACGGGCCCAGACTAGGCCCGTCCATCCAGTCGATCCATAACCTGATAAGTCAGGATTGATACTCAAGAAGTATCAATTCAGCTTACAGGCGCTGCCACTCGAAACCGTCGCCGCGGCGGTAGTACACCGCCACCGCACGGCCGTAGACCTTGTCGGCATCTACGAAGCCGAAGAAGCGGCCATCGAAGCTGTTGCCACGGTGGTCACCCAGCACCAGCACCTTGCCGTCCGGCACCACCAGGTCGGCGATGTCCGGGCCGCCCCCCATGTCCAGATCGAGGCTGGCACGGCGTTCACCGAAGGCTTCCACATCCTGCAGGTCCGCAGTCTGCAGCGGCTGGCCGTTGATGGTCAGGTGCCCTTCGTGCAGCTGCACATGGTCACCGGCCACTGCGGCAACGCGCTTGATCAGGCGGGTGCCGTCGGCTGGCGAATCAAATACCGCCACTTCGCCGCGCTGCGGCGTGCCGGTGGACATCAGTTCCCTGCTGGTGAATGGCAGGCGCAGGCCGTAGGCGCGCATGTCCACCACCACCCGGTCGCCGGGCTGCAGGGTCGGCTGCATCGAACCGCTGGGCACCACGTAGTGGTTGGCGAGGGTATCGCGGGCGGCGGCGAGCAGGCCGAGCATCACCAGCAACGGCAGCGCCTCCTTCTTCAGCCAGGCCAGCGCGCGATCGGAAAAGGGAGGGCGGGCAACGGCGTCCATGGCAGGCTCCGGGTGGGTGGTAGCTGCATCAGACCACACATGGGGGGAGAGGTTCCCGGTAGCGCCGGGTTACGCAGGTTTTACGCGCGGGACCGGCCGCGGGCATCGCACCTTTACGGCCAGCGCGCGCATCGTGTGCCCACCGCGCCGCAGGGCGCATTCCGCAAGGTGTTGTATGACCCTCCTGGTGATCCGCCACGCATCTTCGTCCGTGCCGCGCCCGCAGCTGCCGGCGCAGCTGAACGGCCATCGCGTGCTGTGCAGCGACTGCGCCAGCCTGTCCGAAGTGCGCCAGTGCCTGTGCCAGCCACAGGCGCGTTCGGCCGACTGGGTGCTGCTGGATGTCGGCGTGGCCGACGAGGCGCAATGGCAGGCCGAGGGCGGTGCGCTGCAGGCGGCGCTGGAACGGCTGCCGGCGCAGTACATCGAGTTGCAGGCACCCAGCGAGCCCGGCCTGGAGGCGCGCCTGCGACTGCAGCATGGCCCGGCGGCGGTGGTCATCGACCAGCGCAGCCAGCAGGCCGGTTATCCGTTGTCGCTGGCCATCGTCGGCCGCCGCCTGGCGCAGGAGGGCTGAGCCATGTCGATCTTCATCATCCGTGGCCCGGAAGCCGCCGGTGCGCTGATCCGTACCGCCATGCCGCTGCCGGCACCGGTACTGAAGTCGTTGGTGCACCGGGCGATCGACGCCGGCACCAGCGTGGCGATACGCGCCTGCGGCTCGGAACAGGAACTGCTGGACGCCCTGCGCGTGGCCGACCACAGCCGCGGCGAGGTGACGCTGCTGGACCCGGGTGCGTGTGCAAACAGCCTGCGTCTTCAGCGCCTGCTGCCCTACCTGCACAACGCCTACGTGGAAGTACATGACGACGGCGCGGTGGCCGAGCCGTGCCTGCCGGCCGGTGTCGGCCAGCGCCTGGGCATCGCCGCCGGGTACGGTGCGCAGAGCTATGTGCTGGCGCTGGACATCGCGCTGGATCACCTGGGGCTGGCCGAACAGGCCAACCGGGTACACGTGGGGACGTGATGGCCGGGCTGTGCCCGGCACCCGGTAGTGCCGGCCGCTGGCCGGCAACCTCAACAGCAACAGCAACAGCCAAAGCCGGTTTCCTGGGGGATGGCGGGGTGGGTCCGGTTGCGGAGACGCTGCAAGTACGTCCCTGTAAGCTTGGCCGCGGCATCCATGCCGCGGACACCCCCGCAACCGGACCCACCCCGCCTTCGACAGATCTCCGCGAACTGTCGGAACAGCATGGCCTGCTTTTGGTAGGTGTCGACCTTGGTCGATACATGGATCCACGCCATGCGTGGATGAGCGGCAAACTGCGGAATCTGTCGATGGTATCGATTCAACGAAAAACGGCGGGGTTTCCCCCGCCGTTATTTCTTTCGTACTCCAGGTCGCGCTTATTTCAGCCCGCGGAACTTCAGCAGCGGTTCCACCGACGGGTCCTTGCCGCGGAAATCGCGGTACAGGGTCGACAGCTCCACGCTGTTGCCGCGCGAGAGGATCTTGTCGCGGAATTCCTGGCCATTGGCGGCGGTCAGGCCACCGTGTTCGGTGAACCACTGGTAGGCGTCATGGTCCAGCACTTCCGCCCAGAAGTAGGCGTAGTAGCCGGCCGAGTAACCGCCACCCCAGATGTGGTCGAAGTAGGTGGTGCGGTAACGCGGCGGCACCTGCGGCAGGTCGACCTTGAACTTCTTCAGCGCGCTCGCTTCAAAGGCGCCGACATCCTGCAGCGGCGCGTCAGCCTTCTGCGTGTGCCAGGCCAGGTCCAGCAGTGCAGCCGACAGGTACTCGGTGGTCGCATAGCCCTGGTTGAAGCTGCGTGCCTTGAGGATCTTGTCGACCAGCTCCTGCGGCATCGCCTCGCCGGTCTTGTAGTGCTTGGCGTAGTTGGCGAACACCTTCGGGTCCAGCGCCCAGTGCTCGTTGAACTGCGACGGGAACTCGACGAAGTCGCGCGAGGTGGCGGTGCCGGCGATCGACGGATACTTCACGTTCGAGAACATGCCATGCAGTGCATGGCCGAACTCATGGAACATGGTGGTGACGTCGTCGAAGCTGATCAGCGCAGGCTGGCCGGCGGCCGGCTTGGTGAAGTTGCAGACGTTGTAGACCACCGGCTTGGCGCCGGTCAGGCCGTCCTGCTCGACGAACACGTCCATCCAGGCGCCGCCGGACTTGCTGTCACGCTTGAAGTAGTCGGTGTAGAACAGGGCCAGCGAGGTGCCGTCCTTGTCGAAGACTTCGTACACCTTCATGTCCGGGTTGTAGGTCGGAATGTCGGTACGCGGCTTGAAGGTGATGCCGTACAGCTGGGTGGCGGCGTAGAAGACGCCGTTCTGCAGCACGTTGTCCAGTTCGAAGTACGGTTTTACCTGCGACTCGTCCAGATCGTACTTGGCCTTGCGCACCTGCTCGGCGTAGAAATCCCAGTCCGAGGCGGCAACCTGGAAACCGCCCTTCTGCGCGTCGATCACCTTCTGGATCTCGCCGGCTTCGGCGCGGGCCTTGGCGGTGGCGGCCGGCACGGTGTCGGTCAGCAGCTTCAGCGCGGCGGCCGGGGTCTTGGCCATCTGGTCGCCCAGCTGGTAGTCGGCGAAGGTGTCGAAGCCAAGCAGCTTGGCCTTCTGCGCACGCAGCTGGGCCAGGCGCTGCACGGTCTGCCGGGTGTCGTTGGCATCGCCGCGCTCGGCGCGGGTTTCCGAAGCCTTCAGCACGGCGGCACGCTGGTCGCGGTCACTCAGCGAGCCGAGCACCGGCTGCTGGGTGGTGTTCTGCAGCGGCAGCAGGAACTTGCCATCCAGCTTGCGCTCCTTCGCTGCGTTGGCGGCGTTGTTGATCGCATCCTCGTCCAGGCCGGCCAGCTTGGCCTTGTCGTCGACGACCACGGCGGCGGCCGCGGTGGCAGCCACCAGGCGAGTATGGAACTGGGTGGAGAGCGTGGTCTCTTCCACGTTGAGCTTGCGCAGCGATGCCTTGTCGGCGTCGGACAGCTGTGCACCGGCGCGCACCAGGCCATCGTAGTAGTGCTCGACCAGGCGCTTCTGCACCGGATCCAGTTCAAGGGTGTCGCGCTGGTCATAGATCGACTTCACGCGCGCGAACAGCTTCGGGTCGAGGTTGATCTCGTCCTGGTGCGCGGCCAGCTTCGGCGCCACTTCTTCCTGGATCTTCTGGCGTGCATCGTTGGTATCGGCCTGGACCAGGCCGAAGAAGATGCGCGACACGCGGGTCAGGGTCTCGCCGCTGCGCTCCATCGCCACGATGGTGTTGTCGAAGGTGGCCGGCTCGCTGCTGTCGGCGATCTTGCGAACGTCGGCCAGGTGCTGGCGCATGCCTTCTTCGAAGGCCGGCAGGTAGTCGCTGTCCTTGATCTTGTCGAACTGCGGCGCCTGGAACGGCAGCGTGCTGGCGCTCAGCAGCGGATTGGTGGAGGCTTCGGCCGGTTGCTGGGCCGGGGCTTTCTGGGCATCGGACACGGGGGTGGACTCCTTGCCGGAACAGGCCGCCAGCGCCAGGCTGATGGCGGCGGCCAGGACTACGGTACGCGACATGTAAAACGCTCCTTGGGCAGACGGTATGGAATACCAGCCCTCCACCCTACTCCTGTCGCGCTCGCCCGGCATGTGCCGGACGTGGCGTCTATGCGACGGCCTGCGACCGGCTCAGACCGTGCCGCGGGTCTTGCCGATCCACGGCCGGTAGAACTCGCGGATGGCGGCCATGTCGGCAGCATCGTCGCCGGTCGGCTGGAACAGCGGGCCGATGCCGATGGTCTTTTCCGGGTAATGGAAATAGGCGGCCAGGATCGGCACATCGGCCATCCGGGCGATCTTCAGGAAGCCGGCCTTCCACTCCTTCACCGCCTTTCGGGTGCCCTCGGGGGTGATGGCGAACCACATCTTCTCGTTGTTGCGCAGCAGGTCCACCGCCTGGCCCACCGTGCCCTGCGGCGAGCTGCGGTCCAGCGGGATCACGCCCAGCTTGTGCAGCAGCGGCCCCAGCGGCCACCAGAACAGCGAGGCCTTGCCCAGCACCTTCACCTTCATGCCCAGCGCGATCTTGGCCGCCATGCCCCACAGGCCGTCCCAGTTGGACGAATGCGGCGCGATGATGAACACCAGGCGCGGGATGTCAGGCAGGGTGCCGGTCACCTTCCAGCCGCCCATGCGCAGGGTGCAGCGCGCCAGCCAGCGCAGGAAGGCGTTGGGTTTGACCTGTGGCATCTGCGGCGGCACGGCCGGCAGCAGCGGAGTCGGGTTGTTCAAGCAATCACTCCCAGTCACGTGATGAGCGCCCGCGCTTGATCTGCGCGCGCCCGCGTTTGGCGTCCAGACGACGCAGTTTCGACCCGAGGGTCGGCTTGGTGGCCTTGCGCGGTTTGGGCACGCTCAGCCCGGCCTGGATGAAGGCCGCCAGCCGCTCGCGCGCATCCTCGCGATTGCGATCCTGGGTGCGGAAACGTTGCGCGTCGATGACCAGCACGCCTTCGCCGGTCATGCGCCGGTCACGCCGCGCCAGCAGGCGCGTGCGCAACGGTTCGGGCAACGAGGGCGAGTTGGCCACGTCGAAACGCAGTTCCACCGCAGTGGAGACCTTGTTGACGTTCTGGCCACCGGCACCGCTGGCACGCACGAACCGCTCGACGATCTCGCCGTCGGGGATTTCAAGCTGCGCGTTGATGGTGACCGGTCCACTGCCCATCCGCGCATTGTAGCGGCAGCCACGTGTCGGAGTGCGCATCGCGCGCCGTATGCCGCCGATCAGGTACCGAACACGCCGCCTTCGCCTTGGCTGCGGGTATGCTGGCCGTCCCATGTACCGCAGGAAGCTTCGCATGACCCGCTCCGCACCCGCCCTGCCCTCCCTGCTGCGCCGCGCCGCCCTGCTGCTGGCGCTGGCCGTGGCCAGTGTCCCCGCCCTGGCCGCGCCGCCGACCGATGGCGACATCAACCGTCTGCTGTCCGCGTCACGTGCGCAGAGCATGATCGACACCATGCTGCCGCAGATCGAGGCGATGCAGCAGCAGCAGTTCCAGCAGGTGGCCGCACAGCGCCAGCTCAATGCCCAGCAGCAGGAGCAGCTGAAGCGGATCCAGGCACGGACCAGCCAGACCCTGCGCCAGGCACTGTCCTGGCAGCAGCTGCGGCCGATGTACGTGGACCTGTACAAGAAGACTTTCAGCAAGGAAGACGTGCTGGCGATGGCCGAGTTCTACGAGAGCGCGGCCGGCCAGAGCCTGCTGGACAAGACCCCGGCCCTGATGCAGAACGTGATGGTGGCGATCCAGGCGCGCATGCAGCCGCTGTTCGCGGATCTGCAGAAGGACCTGGAAGCGATCGTCAACGAGCCGGAAAAGAAGTGAGGTCGTGCCGGCCGCTGGCCGGCAACCTCGTACGGTTGGGATCAGGCAGATGCCGGCCAGCGGCCGGCACTACCGTCTATAGGTCCACCTGCCAGCCGAACAGGTCCAGCGCCTTCTGGAACTCACGATCCAGCGGCGCACTGACATCCACGTTGCCACCCTCAGGATGCGGGAAGCGCAGGCGCTCGGCGTGCAGCAGCATGCGGTGCACGCCCTGCATGCGGAAGATGCGGTTGTGGCGGCCATCACCATGGCTGGTGTCGCCGATCATGTGATGCGACAGGTGCTTGAGGTGCCGGCGGATCTGCCGGAAGCGCCCGGTCTGTGGCTGGCAGCGCAGCAACGCATAACGCGAGCTGGTGAATTCACCGACCGGCACCGACAACTCGCCGGTGGCCAGGCGCTGGAAGTCGGTGACCGCCGGCTTTTTCACCGGTTTGCCCGGGCCGCCGTCCAGATCATGATCGACCTGCCAGGCGAGTTCGGCCGGCCAGCCCCGGCAGACGGTCAGGTAGTCCTTCAGCACCTCGCCACCCATCAGCGCCTTGCCCAGCGCACTGGCGGTCTCGCGGTCAAAGGCCAGCAGCAGGCAGCCACTGGTGGCCCGGTCCAGGCGATGCACGAGGAAGATCGGGCGGCCCAGCTGCTCGCGCAGGCGGTCGGCCAGGAAGTCGTCTTCGCCACGGGCCAGCTTGCTGTCGTGGACCATCAGCCCGGCAGGCTTGTTGACCACGGCCAGGCGCTCATCCAGGTGCAGCAGCTGCAGGGGCGCGGTTTCAGTCTCGACCGCGGCGAGGGTGTCAGGTTCGGTGCTCACGGCGGGATTATCGAGGCTGGGCACTGAATGCGGTAGAGCCGGCCGCTGGCCGGCTGCCTGCGGATCGTCTGGCTGCTGGGCTTGCCGGCCAGCGGCCGGCACTACCAGATCAGGCGCGGCCAGCACTACCGGATCATGCGCGGCCAGCACTACCGGATCAGGCGCGGGCAGCACGGCGGTCAGGCGTTGCGTACGGCCAGCAGCTCGCCGTTGCCCACCGGCACCAGGCTGGTGCTGAAGTCCGGATCAGCGTCCAGCAGCACGCGCAGCGGTTCCATCTCTCCCGCATGCGAGGTGGCGTTGTCCACCACCAGCAGGCCACCCGGACGCAGCACGCGGCGCAGCTGCGGCCACCAGCCGGCGTATTGCCCGCGGTCCGAATCGAGGAACAGCAGGTCAATGCTGGCATCGGCGGCCTCTGCAAGCCACGGCCCGGCATCGTCGTGGACCAGCGTGATGCGATCGGCCAGGCCACTGCGCGCGAAGGTGTCACGCGCCATCGCCGCCTTGTCCTCGGCGTATTCCAGCGTAGTCACGTGGCCGTCGATGGCGGCGGCGGCCTCGGCCAGCCACAGCGTCGAATAGCCGTTGGAGGTGCCGATCTCCAGCACCCGGCGCGCAGTGCCGAAGCGCACCAGCACCGCGAGGAATTCGCCCGTGTCTGGCGTGATGTTGAGCATGCGGCGGCCGCGTTCGACTTCACGGGCGTCGTTTTCGGCACCGAAGTGGGCCAGTTCGTTCTTCAGTTCCGACAGATGCAAGGCCATATCCCCGTGAATTCGCTACGAATCAGCGCCCATTGTGGCCTATGCAGGAACAGTTCCAATAATTCCTAGCTCCGCAGCAACTTCCACGTTGCGATAGTTCCCGCCTCCTTCGCGCGGGGACAGCATGCCTGGCCGCCGCGCACCCGGCTTCCGCTAGGACACGGCCATGACATTGAACATTCTGGCAATCGGTGCCCATCCAGATGACATCGAACTCGGTTGCGGTGGCAGCCTGGCAAAGCTCGCCCGCGCCGGCTCACGCATCCATGCACTGGTACTCAGCCGTGGCGGCCGGGGCTGCCACGCCGGCGTCGACCGCAGCGATGAATCGCACCGCGCCCTGCGCCGGCTCGGGGTGGCCGAGGTGATCCAGCAGGATTTCCCGGACACACGATTCCCCACCTGCCGCAACGACATCATTGCGTCGATCGAACAGGTCTGCACGCTGATCGAACCAGGCCGCATCTACACGATGTGTGGCGAGGATCATCACCAGGACCATCGCACCGTTCACGAAGCGTCGATCATCGCCTGCCGCCACATTCCGCAGATCCTCTGTTATGAGAGCCCCAGCACCCTGCCGCAGTTCGCGCCGCAGGTGTTCGAGGACATCAGCGCGCAGCTGGAGCTGAAGATCCACGCGCTGCGCGAGCATGCCAGCCAAGGCGATCGCCACTACATGCAGGAAAGCCACCTCCGCTGCCATGCGCAGTTCCGTGGTCAGCAGATCGGCATCGGTCCCAGCGAGGGCTTCCTGCCCTACCGTCTGGTGCTTTGATGAAGACGCTGTTGTTCCTGGCCATGTGCGCTTTCATCCTGGTACGAATCTGCGTGCAGGCCTCGCGCAGGCCCAGCACCCGCCTGTACAGCATCGACGCGATCGTGCCGGCCTACAACGAAGCCCCCTGCCTGGAGCGCTCGCTGGCCAGCCTGCTGGAAAACCCGTACGTGGCGCGGGTGATCTGTGTCAACGATGGTTCCACCGACAACACGGCTCAGGTGCTTGATGCGCTGCAGGCGCGCTGGCCCGGGCGCCTGGTGGCCGTGCACCAGGCCAACACCGGCAAGGGGGGGGCGCTGATGCACGGATTGCAGCACGCAACCGCCGAGCAGGTGTTCCTGACCGATGCAGATACCCATATCGATCCGCGCAGCCATGGCCTGGGTTATCTGCTGGCCGAGATCGAGCGCGGCGCCGATGCGGTTGGCGGGGTCCCCTCGTCCAGCCTGCAGGGCGCCGGCTTCCTCCCCCATGTGCGCGCCAGCCTGAAACTGCCGATGATCGTGATCAAGCGCAGCTTCCAGCAATGGCTGGGCGGCGCACCGTTCATCGTTTCCGGCTCGTGTGGCCTGTTCCGTACTTCGGTGCTGCGCAAGGTCGGATTTTCCGATCGCACCCGCGTGGAAGACCTCGACATGTCCTGGTCGCTGGTTGCGCAGGGCTATCGGGTTCGCCAGAGCATCCGCTGCGTGGTCTACCCGCAGGAATGCAACACGCTGGTGGAGGAATGGCGGCGCTGGCGACGCTGGATCGTCGGCTATGCGGTATGCATGCGCCTGCATCGCCACCTGCTGCTGACACGCTTCGGCATTTTCAGCATCCTGCCGATGATGCTGCTCGCCCTGGCCGGCATCATGCTGTCGCTGCAGGTATGGTTCGGCGCGGCCCGGCTGCACGGACCGGGTGGCCTTGCCCTGTCGGTGATGCCGCTGTTCTGGACCGGCATCGTCATGCTGCTGGCAGTGATCAGTGCCATCCACCACCGACGTGCGTGGCTGGTGCCGGCGGCGGCCTTCTCGATGCTGTATGTACTGCTCGCCTATGCGATCTGGCTGTTTCATGGCCTGGCGGGGCTGTTCACCGGCCGCGAACCCGTGCGCGACAAGCCGACGAGGTACCCGCATGTGGTGGAATGACCTCGCCGCGATGGCCGAGGCACTGTCGACACTTGCGCCCCACACTGATCCCGACGCGGGGGTCTCGCCACGGGCCACCCTGCAGGGCGCCGTTCGGATCGGTGCCGGCAGTCGCATCTGCGACGGCGCCCATGTCCAGGGTCCGGTGTCGATCGGCCGCGACTGCCTGATCGGCAACAACGCACTGCTGCGCGGCCCGCTGTGCATCGGTGACGGCACGCGTATCGGCTTTGCCAGCGAACTGAAGAACGCACGGTTGGGCAACCAGGTCAGCATCGGCCCGCAGTGCTTCATCGCCGACAGCCGCATCGATGACCGGGTCTATCTCGGCGCCCTGGTGCGTACCAGCAACCATCGCCTGGATGGGGCAACGGTCACCGTCCACATCGGCGACACCGTCATCGACAGCCAGCGCGACAAGCTCGGCGCCTGGATCGGCGAAGGTGCCGCGCTGGGCGTCGGCGTGATCATCCTGCCCGGCCGCATCGTCGCGCCGGGAAGCCAGTTCGGGCCGCGCATCACCGTGGAACGAAACCTGCCGCCCGGCCGCTACCGGCTGCTGCAGTCATTGCATTCCCAACCCCTGGAGTAACCCCATGCGATTGATCATCCGTGGCGCACTGCCATGCGCCCTGCTGCTGGCTGTCTGCAGCGCCCACGCCGGCGTCGACCGTGTCACGGTGCAGCTGGACCATGCCGACTACAGCGATGGCTTCGGCAAGCGCGACGTACAGACCGTGGACGTGGCCGGACGCAGTGGCGGCAGCAGCTGGCACCTGGGGTTGGCCCATGGCGAGCGTGACTACGGCAGCAGGCGATTCGGCGGCAACCGCATGCAGGGCTCGCTGCACCATCGCTGGAGCCCGCGCCTGTCCACCCGCACCGCTGTCACGGCATCCAACGATGATCCGGTGTTCGTCAACCGCCAGGTGAACCAGGACATCCAGTGGAAAGTGACACCGCAGACCGTACTGAGCGTGGGCGGCAAATACGCCCAGTACCATGCCGGCGCCCATGTGAGCGGCTGGTCGGTGGGTGCCTCGCATTACTTCCCGCGCGTGACTGCCTCACTGCGCCACGAGCGGCACCGCCAGTCCAATGGACCGGATGGGCATGGCACCACACTGTCGCTGCGGCTGAAGGATGGGCAAGGCCGTGGTTCGACCCAGCTGTGGCTGGGCAGCGGCACGTCCGGCTACACCGCCGAGTCCGATCCGCTGCTGCTGCGCGAGCACGATGCACGGCGTGCCTTCCTGCGCCGCAGCCAGCCATTGGGTGAGCATCTGGTGCTGGACGTGGGTATCGGCAAGACCTGGCACAAGACGCGCCTGGACAGCTTCCAGAGTGTGCAGTCGCACCTGGGCCTGGGCTACCACTGGTGAGCCCGTGGTTGGTCGGCGGCATGCAGTGCCGCCGATCTTCAGCCCGCAGGAGTCAGCGCCACCATGCGCGCGCCAGCGCCACCACGCCGACCGCACCGGACAGCCAGCTCCACGCCGGCACGTCGCCCCAGTACCAGCCCGGCGGCTGCAGCACATACATCAGTGCAGCGATGGCGAGCAGGCCCACACCGGTGATCGCGCCCACGGCGCGCTTCTGCAGGCGCTGCAGGCTGGCGTCGAGCGCGACCAGATCGCGCGAACGCATCGCCAGTTCGTGGCGGCCTTCCACCTGCTGGGTCAGCCAGGCGTGCACCAGCCGCGGCATGTCCGGCGCATGGGTCATGATTTCCGGCAGGCGCTTGCCCAGCTCGCGCACCACCCGGCGCGGGCTGTAGCGCTCGCGCAGGATCTTCGCCAGCACCGGCTTGGCCACCGCCCAGATGTCGATCTGCGGGTCCAGCTGGCGGCCGACGCCCTCGATGTTCAGCAGGGTCTTCTGCAGCAGGATCAGCTGCGGCTGCAGCGTCAGCTGGTAGCGCTGCGCCACCCGGAACAGCTTCATCAGCACTTCGGCCAGCGAGATCTGCGACAGCGGACGGGTGAAGTACGGCTCGCACACTGAACGCACGGCCGCTTCCAGATCGTCGATGCGTACGTGGTCGGGCATCCAGCGTGCCTGCACGTGCAGTTCGGCGATGCGGCGGTAATCGCGGTTGAAGATGGCCATGAAGTTCTCGGCCAGGTAGTACTGATCTTCCTGCGACAGCTGGCCCATGATGCCGAAGTCCAGCGCGATGAAGCGCGGATTGGCACGGCGCGCCGGATCGGTGTCGACCCAGATGTTGCCGGCGTGCGCGTCGGCGTGGAAGAAGTTGTCGCGGAACACCTGGGTATAGAACACCCGCACGCCCTTGGCGGCCAGCGCCTTGCGGTCGATGCCGGCCTTGTCCAGTGCAGCGATGTCATCGGACGGAATGCCCCAAACGCGCTCCAGGGTCAGCGCGCGCTCGGCGGTATGGCTCCAGATCACTTCCGGCACGTACAGGTCGTCGCTGTTTTCCCAGAAGCGGCGCAGCACGCTGGCATTGGCGCCTTCGCGCTGCAGGTCCAGCTCGGCGGCCAGGGTGTTCTCGACCTCGGCCACCACTTCGCGCGGCCGGATCTTGTCGGCGCGCGGATGGGTGCGCTCGACCAGGGCGGCCAGCGAATTGAGCAGGGCGATGTCGGCGTCGATCTGCTTCTCGATGCCCGGGCGAAGTACCTTGACCACCACCTGGCGGCCATCGGCCAGCGTGGCCGCATGCACCTGCGCGATCGAGGCCGAGGCCAGCGGTTCGGTGTCGAAGCTGGCGAAGGCCTCGCTGACCGGCAGGCCGAGCGCGTCCTCGACGATGCGGCGCGCGGTCTCGCCATCGAACGGCTTGACCCGGTCCTGCAGCAGGGTCAGCTCGTTGGCCACGTCCGGCGGCACCAGGTCGCGGCGGGTGGACAGGATCTGGCCGAACTTGACGAAGATCGGGCCGAGGTCCTGCAGCGCCAGGCGCAGGCGCGCACCGCGCGACTGCGAGGCGATGCTGGCCGAGGCGCGCGGCACGAACGGCTTGGCCAGGCGCAGCCAGCGTTCGGCCGGCGTGCCCTGCAGCAGGTCGTCGAGGCGGTAACGCAGGATCACCCGGCCGATGCGGCTGGCCCGCAGCACGGCCTTCATGCGGCACCCCGCAGGCGCTGCACGCGTGCACCAAGGCGCTCCACGTCATCGCGCAGCACATCCACGTCGTCGTGGAAGGCATCCAGCTCGGCGCGCGGCACCACATCGCGCGACTCCTCGGTGATGAACTCAGCGGCGCTGTGGGCCAGATCGATCGCCCCCTGGCGCGCGTGCTGCAGGGCGCTGCGCAGGGTGTTGGCGACCTGCACGCCCAGTACTTCGCCGAATACGCTGACGAAAGGCTGCTGCCAGTCCGGATCGAAGCCCTTGGCCAGCTGCTGCAGGCGGCGCGCCAGCTCGGCATCGCCGGCCACGCGCACACGGCCCTTGCCGTTGTTGTCGCCGCGTCGTGCGTTGGCCAGCAGTGGCAGCTGCGCCAGCACGCCGGCCAGGCTGCTGCGCACGGCCAGGTCGGCTTCCTGTGCATCCACCGGGCCGACCCGCAGCTGGTCGCCGTCGACGCTGATGCGCATCGCCAGCGACGGCGCTTCCAGGGTCAGGTCGATATGCCGGCCGTCGAGGCTGGCCAATGCATGGCGGGTATCCGGATCCAGCGCCAGCGCGCGGTTCAGGGCGATCTGCAGGGCGCGGCCAGCGACCGGCTTGAGGGACTTGAGCAGGGAGAGAGCCATGTGTGCATTCTACCTGCGTGGGTGGGGGGCTTGGACCGGGCTGCCGGGCTGCCGCCCGGCACCCGTGGTAGTGCCGGCCGCTGGCCGGCAAGATCAACATCAAAAGCTGGCTATCCGTGGGATGGCGGGGTGGGTCCGGTTGCGGGGGACGCTGCAAGTACGTCCATGTAAGCTCGGTCGCCGCATCCATGCGGCTCACGCCCCCACAACCGGACCCACCCCGCCTTCGACAGTTTCCTGTCGTCCGTGGGGTCGGATCCCGTTGTAGCGCAACGGGCTCCGACCCCTGTTGATGGGCCATGAGGACGGTAGATCCACGCCATGCGTGGATGGATTTCTGGTTCATCTGTGCCTCACGCGGTGGGCCGATGAAGGTTCATGCTATGGGGCCACGCAACGCACAGGACATCGCATTCCCCATGGCACGGACCCGGGTTGGCATCATTTTCGGGGGCAAGTCTTCCGAGCACGAAGTTTCGCTGCAGTCGGCGAAGAACATCCTCGATGCGCTTGATCGCGAGCGCTTCGAGCCGGTGCTGGTCGGCATCGACAAGCAGGGCCAGTGGCATCTGAGCCAGCCGGATACCTTCCTGATCAATGCCGATGATCCGTCGCTCATCGCGCTGCATCGCTCGGGCCAGTCGCTGGCGGTGCGCCCGGGCGCCGAGCAGGCGCAGCTGCAGCCGTCCGATGCGGCCAGTGCGCTGGGCCAGATCGATGTGGTGTTGCCGATCGTGCATGGGCCACTCGGCGAAGACGGTGCGCTGCAGGGGCTGCTGCGCATGATCAACCTGCCCTTCGTCGGTTCGCCGGTACTGGGCTCGGCGGTGGCGATGGACAAGGACGTGACCAAGCGCCTGCTGCGCGACGCGGGGCTGCAGGTGGCGCCGTGGCTGTGCATCCGCCGCCATGAGGCCGCGGAGGTGGATGCCGATGCGGTGATCGCCCAGCTCGGCCTGCCGCTGTTCGTGAAGCCGGCCAACCAGGGTTCGTCGGTGGGTGTGAGCAAGGTCAAGGATGCGGCGGGCTTTGCCGAGGCACTGGCATTGGCGCTGCGCTACGACCACAAGGTGCTGGTGGAATCGGCGGTGGTCGGCCGCGAGATCGAATGCGCGGTGCTGGGCAACGAGCACCCGCAGGCCAGCGTATGCGGCGAGGTGGTGGTGCACGACGAGTTCTACGCCTACGACACCAAGTACATCAATGCCAATGGCGCTGACGTGGTGGTGCCGGCCGACATCGACGCCGCCACCCAGGCGCGTATCCGGCAGATCGCGCGGCAGGCCTACCAGACGCTGGAGTGTGCGGGCATGGCGCGCGTGGATGTGTTCCTCACCGCAGACGGCGAGATCGTCATCAACGAGGTCAACACGCTGCCGGGCTTCACCCGCATCAGCATGTACCCGAAGTTGTGGGGCGCCAGCGGTGTTGACTACACCACGCTGATCACGCGCCTGATCGAACTGGCGTTGGAACGCCATGAGGCCGATCGCGGGCTGCAGAGCGCTGTGTAACGTGGTGATCGCCCGCAGAGTCGAGCATGGCTCGACTCTGCGGAAAGCGATGCCGGCCAGCGGCCGGCACTACCGGCTAGCCTCGCTTGCGGAACATCGAGATCACCGCAAGAATCAGGAACACCACGAACAGGATCCAGGCGATGTTCGTTGCGGCGCCGGCGATACCGGAGAAACCCAGAACGGCGGCGATGATGGCGATGACAAAGAAAATGATGGCGTAATGCAGCATGGCGCTCCTCGCGGGTGGTCGAGCCTTGGATGGCGTGGCTCCATCCTCCCGATCCTGCGGTGTGCAACCAGTGATGGCGATCTATGCAGCAGATGAAGCCTTCAGCCTCCGCAGCCCTTCTTCGATGCTGACCTGCGGCACATAGCCGAAGTCACGGCGCGCCGGCTCCATGCTGTACCAGTGCGGCGTGCACAGCTGTTCGGCCAGGAACCGGGTCAACGGCGGTTCGCCGCGCAGGCGCAGCAGCGGCCACAGCCGCTCGCAGATGGCGCCGATACGGTACGCGGTCTTGAAGCTGATCGCCTTGTCCACGGTCGGTGCACCCACCGCCTGCAGCAGCTTGTTGACCAGCTCGCGCATCGGCAGCGGTTCGCCGTTGGAAATGAAGTAGGCCTTGCCTGCACATGCGGCACCGGGCGCCAGTGCCTCGAAGGCGAGGAAGTGGGCAAGCGCGGCGTTGTCGATGTAGGTGGTATCGACCTTGTTGCTGCCATCGCCCACCAGGCGCAGGCGGCCCTGTCGTGCACGTTCGGCCAGGCGCGGTACCAGTTGCTGGTCGCCAGGGCCCCAGATCAGGCGCGGACGCAGCGCCACCGTCGCCAGCGACGCGTCATTGGCTGCCAGCACGCGCTGTTCGGCAATCGCCTTGGTGGCCGCATAGGGCGCCTGGAAATCTTCGCCGTACGGCACCTCGTCGGCGCCGAGGCCTTCCACCGGGTGGGTAGCCCGGTGCGTCACGCTGGGCGTGGAGGTGTACACCAGCCGGCCGATACCGTGCGCGCGGCAGGCGGCGATGACGTTGTCGGTGCCGACCACATTGGCCTGGTGGTAGCTGTCATAGCTGCCCCACGCACCGGCCTTGGCACCGTTGTGGAATACCGCATCGACGCCGGCCACCGCATGCAGGACCGCCTGCGGGTCGGCCAGGTCGCCACGGATCTGGCCCACGCCCATCACCTGCAGCTCCGGGTAATGGCTGCGGTTGAACGCCAGTACCTGGTGGCCACGTTCGACCAGCCCGCGGCACAGCGCCTGGCCAAGGAACCCACCACCACCGGTGACCAGGATCTTCATGCGCGCTTCTCCAGTTCGGCGCTGGCCCAGACGGCGAGCTTCTCGCGGCCGATCTTGGCGTTGTGACGGATATCGACGGGGAACGCCGGATGCACCAGGAAGTGCTGCAGGCCGGCCTCAGGCGTGCGCGCTGCGGCATGCGCACGCAGCGCTTCCTGCAGCGCCGGGCTGTCGGACTGGCCGCGCAGCAGTTCCACGCACAGCACCGGCACCTGCGCACCGGCGGCGCCGACACCGACCAGCGCGGTGCGCGCCACGCCTGCGACGGTGTTGAACACCGGCTCGACCTGTTCGGTGTACAGCGGTCCGCGCGCGGTTTCCACGCGCTGCGTCTTGCGCCCGCAGAACCACAGGCGACCCTGCGCATCGAAGTAACCGACGTCGCCCATGCGATGCACCACGCGGGTGCTGCCATCGGCCAGCGTCTCGCGGATCTTCGCTGCAGCCGTGGCCTGCGGGCGGTTGAAGTAGCTGTCGGTGGCGGTCGGGCCAGCCACCGTGATTTCTCCCACTTCGCCAACCGCCAGCACGCGCGCCTGCGACCAGTCGGCCAGCGGCGCGTCATCGATGGCGATGATGCGCACTTCGTTCGGCGCCACCACGCTGCCCACGCAGGTGCCGGCGCCGGCCTCGGTGGCGGCGCGCGTGCGTTCCAGCTCGCGGCCTTCGACCACCGCTACCGGCAGGCACTCGGTGGCGCCATACGGCGTCCAGAACTGCGCGTCGGCCGGCAGCAGGCTGCGGATGGTGGCGACCACGTCCGGCGGCACCGGCGCACCCGCCGAGGTCACCCGGGTCACCGTCGGCAGCGGCCGGCCATGCTTCGCCAGCACCCGCATCAGCGCCGGCGAGCCGAACAGCTGGGTCACGCCGAAGCGCTGGATGGCGTCGTGCAGGCGGGCCGGGTCGGCCTGTGCCGGCCGGGTCGGGTCCATGTCCGGGATGACCGAGGTCAGGCCCAGCGCAGGATCGAACAGGGCGAACGGCGGGAAAGTCGGCAGGTCCACCCCGCCCGCTTCCATGCCGAAGGCGCTGCCCAGCAGCTGGATCTGGCCGACGAAGTGGCGGTGGCGGTAGACCACGCCCTTGGGCACGCCGGTGGAGCCGCTGGTGAACAGGATCGCGGCCATGTCCTCGCCGTCGGTGGCGGCCAGCATCGGCCCACCCTTGGCGCCGGCGCGCTCCAGCGCGGCCAGCGTGGTCCCGCCCCAGCCGAGGCGGCGGCCCACGGTCACCAGGCGCGCCGCCGAGGGTGCCCAGCGCAGCACCAGCCGCGCCACGTGCGCCAGCGGAATGCCGATGAAGGCCTCCGGCTGCGCCTCGTCCAGGCACTGCTTCAGCGCGCGCCTGTCGATGCCCGGGTCGACCAGCACCGGCACCGCGCCCAGCTTGAACAGGGCAAACATCAGCAGGAAGAACTCCGGCGACGGCCGCACCATCACCACCGTGCGCACTCCACGGCCGATCCCGTAGCCGGCCAGGCCGGCCGCCATGGCGTCGCTGCGGGCGTCCAGCTGGCGGTAATCCAGGGTCACGTCGTAGGCGGCCATGCCGTTGCCGGCGCCACGGCGGCCAGGGCAGCGGATGGCGATCTGATCAGGCCGTTCACGCGCCAGTTCAGGCAAGCGGGCGGCAATATTGCAGGGTCGGTTCATCCGTTCATTGTCGCCGCTTACGGAATTTCTTGCGCGGCGGCCCACTTCGTGGAAAATCCGCACCCTCGTTCCTGATTCCGACTGCCGCCCGAGGCGGCTTGCCCATGCAACATCCCTGCATGACCTGCGGCGCCTGCTGCACCCAGTACCGCGTGGCCTTCCACTGGATGGAATCAGACGAGGTCACCCCCGGCGGCGTGCCGCACCAGCTCACCGAGGTGCTGGACCCGCACCGCCTGTGCATGCGCGGCACCCATTCCAAGCCGGTGCGCTGCGTGGCGCTGGATGCGCAGATCGGCGTGTATTCACGCTGCACCATCCATCCCAACCGGCCCAGCGTGTGCCGCGAGGTGGATGCATCGTGGGAGTATGGCAAGGCCAGCCCGCAGTGCGACAAGGCGCGCATCACCTATGGCCTGGATCCGTTGACGCCGGCCGACTGGCGCTGGCGCGATGACGCCGACAACGACGACGACCATCCGGACGACAACGGCAACAGCCCTTCCTCGCCGCCGCAGGCGCCGGTCGCCGCGTAATGGTAGTGCCGGCCGCTGGCCGGCAACCTCATCAACCCTTCGGGTGTGCCGACCCACGGTCGGCACCCACCGGAAGAGGAAGGGGTGGGTGCCGACCGTTGGTCGGCACACCGATCAGATCGGGTTGGCGTCCAGGAACGCGCGGATCTCCGGCACCAGCACCTCGTGCTTGTCTTCCAGCACGTAGTGGCCGGCGTCCTCGAACGCATGCACCTGGGCCCGCGGCAGCGCGGCCTGGAAGCCCTTCAGGAAGTGGTGGTCGAACACGAAGTCGCGCAGGCCCCAGCCGAGGAAGGCCGGCCGGTCGGCGAACGACGGCAGCGCCTTGCCGGCACGCTCCAGCAGCGACCACGCCTTGTCGGCCGGCGACAGCGGGATGTCCTGCATGAAGCGGATGGTGCTGATGCGGTTGGCCCAGCTGTTGTACGGCGACACGTAGGCGCGGCGCACGTCGGCCGGCATCTTCCGCTCCACGCCCAGCCACGAGGCACCGGAGGAGAACGCGTTGAAGGTGCGGATGATCCACTCGCCGATCTTCCAGTGGCGGCCCAGCGCGATCTGCCACGGCATCTTCTTCGCCGCCGGCATCGGGAATGCAGCGGTATTGAGCACCACCAGGCGCTTGACCTGGTCGTGGTGCGACAGCGCCCAGCCGAAACCGATCATGCCGCCCCAGTCGTGCACCGCCAGGGTCACCGGACCGGTGATGCCCAGGTGCTTAAGCAGCGCATCGAGGTCGTCAACGCGCGACTGCAGCGTGTACTCGTAGCGGCTGTCATCGGGCTTGTCCGACAGGCCCATGCCGATGTGGTCCGGCACGATGCAGCGGTACGTGTCCGACAGGCCGGCGACCAGCGTGCGCCAGTAATAGCTCCACGACGGGTTGCCATGCACCATCACCACCACCTCGCCGTCGCGCGGGCCTTCGTCGAGATAGTTCATCGACAGGCCGGGGCGTACCTCGAAGCGCTGCGGGTGGGCGGGGTAACCGGGAAGCTGGGACATCGGATCGCACCTGTAGAAAGGGCCGGTAAACCGGCCCTTGAACACTTGGAAAAATCATCGCTGCCCGTCGTGCAGCAGGTCAGCGGTGACTCTTTTACCAGACCACTTCAGCCATCGAGCAGTTCAGGCCCGAGCCGATACCCAGAAGCGCGATGCGATCGCCCTTCTTCAGCTTGCCCAGCTGCTTGAGCTTGCTCAGCACGATCGGCACCGAGGCCGGGCCGATGTTGCCGTGCTCGCCGAAGATGGTCATCACCTTCTTCGGGTCGATGCCGAAGTTCTTGATGAACGCCGCGGTGTGCGGCTGGCTGACCTGGTGGATCACGAACTGGTCCAGCTCTTCCACGGCCCAGCCCAAGGCGATCTTGGCAGCGCTGAAGGTCTTCTGTGCCAGCTTGATGCCTTCGATCAGCAGCAGGCGGGTGTCGGTGACCATGCGGTCCAGGTTGCCCAGGCACAGCTGGTTCCACTCGGTGGCCGAGCGCGTCACGCCGCCCTTGTAGCGCGGCGCGTCCGGCACCAGCTCCGAGCGCGCCATCACCATCGCCGCGGCACCCGAACCGGTGGTCAGGGCGGCTAGCTCGTTGCGGAAATCGTCGGCGGTGACGTCCGGGGCGGTCATGCGCTCCAGGGTCTTCTCGTACACCAGGTTGGCGGTCTCGCCGTCCACCACCAGCGCGTAGTCGATGTCACCGCGCTCGATCATGCGCGCGGCGATGTCCATGCCGTTGATGAAGGCCAGGCAGGCATTGGCGACGTCGAAGGTCATGCACTCGTCGCTGACGCCGAGGTTGCCCGAGACGATGGAAGCCGTGGACGGCTCCAGGTAGTCGCGGCTGACCGAGGTGTTGACCAGCAGGCCAACCTGCGTCGCATTGATGCCTGCGTCTTCCAGTGCCTTGCGGCCTGCCATGGTGGCAGCGTCGGACGCCAGCACGCCGTTGTCCCACAGGCGGCGCGCGTGGATGCCGGCGATGTCGCCGAGCACGTCGGTGCGGATACCCAGGCGATCCAACGTCGGCTGCAGGCGTTCGTTGATTTCCTTGGTGGTCAGCGTATGCGGCGCGTCGACGTGTGCCAGGCCGGCGATCGAGACATTCTTGAAGAGCATCGAGGTTAGCGCCAAGGCTCAGGCAAAAGGGGGCGCTATTCTATAACCCCCGGGGCCTTCACCGCATCTTTACGAATTCAGCCTTGGCCGTATGGTGAAGCGTTCAGCGCGGCGGGCACTGGAATGCGGCGAAGCGCTGGCTGCCATCGGCCGGGGCCGCGGCGGCCTGCACGGCATTGGCGCCTGCGCTCGGGGCCTCGTTGCGGGCCAGGGTTTCCAGCTCTTCCTGCACGCGCAGCGGGTTGCGGTTGTAGAAGCCGACCTTGCTCTTCACGGTCACCACCACCTCGCCCTTGGCGATGCAGCCAGCGGGAACCGGGCCTGCCGGCAGCACGCGGGTCGCCTTGCCGGCCGGTTCGATCGGCACCCAGGTACAGGCGGTGACGGTGAGCAGCAGGGAGGAAAGCAGCAGAACGCGCATGGGCAGATCCTGGAAGGGTATGGAGGGATTCTGCCTGAACCGCCTGAATCGGGGGTAGCCGGTGGGGGAACGGATCCCCCGCAGGGGGTTGTGACCCCGCCTTCGGGTCACGGCGTTGCCGGCCAGCGGCCGGCACTACTTGGGGAGGCCTGCCCGCGGGGGCGGGCAGGCGCATCCCTTATTTCTTGACCGGGTTGCCTTCGGCGTCGATCACCGTCACCTCGCCCAGGTTCAGCGCACGCACGGCCGCTTCGGTCTGCTTGAGATCACCCACCACCACCCAGGTCAGCGCCTGCGGCTTGATCTCGGCGGCGGCCTGCTGCACCTGCGCCGGGGTCATCGCCTCGATCTCGGCCTTGCGGCGCAGCACGTAGTCGTCCGGACGCTTGAACTGCACGATCGAACCGATGGTCGAGGCGACCGCGCTGGCGGTCTCGTAGGCACCGGGCAGGCTCAGGGTCTGGATGTTGCGGATGCGGTTGACCTCGGCGGCGGTGGCCGGCTTGCTGCCATCGGCGAACGCGGCGATTTCCTTGCGCATTTCCGCCATCGCCGGGCCGGTCTTGTCGATCTGCACCGGCGCGCTGGCCATCCACGGGCGCTGGCCCACCGAGTTGATCGCGCTGCTGCGCGCACCGTACGACCAGTGCTTGTCCTCACGCAGGTTCATGTTCAGGCGCGAGGTGAAGTCGCCGCCGATCACGCCGTTGGCAATATCGAAGCGGGTCGAGCTGGTGGCGCTGGACGGCGCCACCACCTGCCCTGCGAACAGGTTGGCCTGCACCGCACCCGGCTGGTCGATCAGGAACACGCGCGGGCCCTTCGGCAATGCCACGTCGGTGGCGGCCTTCACCTGCGGGGCGTCGCCCGCAGCCTTCCAGTCGCCCAGCTGCTTGTCCAGCAACGGCACGATCTCGGCCAGGGTGGTGTCACCGACCACGATAAGGGTGCCGTTCTGCGGGCGCAGCCAGTCGTGGTGGAAGTCGACCAGGTCTTCGCGGGTCAGGCCGTTGATCGCTGCTTCGTCACCGCTGCCGGTGAACGGAATGGCATACGGGTGGCCCTTGCCGTACAGCAGCGGCGGCAGCACGCGCATCGCCACCGCACCCGGGTTGACCTTCTCCTGCTGGATGCCGGCAATCCAGCTCGCCTTGACCCGGTCGATCTCGCCCTGCTCGAAGCGCGGTTCGCGCAGCAGGTCCCGATACAGCGCCAGCGACGGTGCCAGGTTTTCCTTCAGCGCCGACAGGTCCACGCTCATGGAGTCCAGGCCGGCCGAGGCATCCAGGCTGGCGCCCAGTGCGTCAGCAGCATCGGCGAAGGCCAGCGAGCCGAGCTTGCCGGCGCCTTCGGTCATCAGGCTCATGGTGAAGTTGGCGGTGCCCGGCTTGCGGCCCTGGTCGGCGCTGAAGCCACCCGGGAACTGGTAGCTGAACTGCACCACCGGAATCTCGTGGCGCTCGGCCAGGATCACCTGGGTGCCGTTCTTCAGCGTGGCGCGCTGCAGCGCCGGGAACTTCAGCTGCGGGAACTCGCGGGTCTGCGGTACGCCGGCCTTGCGGTCGACCTGCTCGGGCAGCGTGCTGTACTTGGGATCCACCGCCGGCACGCTGAACGGCTTCGGCGCCTGGCTCGGGTCTTCCTTCAGCGCCACGCGCTCACCCGGTGCAATCACCAGGGTGTGGCTGCCCTTGTCCAGCCACTGCGCGCCCAGACGGCTCAGATCAGCAGCACTGGCCTTCTCGATGTTGGCCAGCGAGGTGCGGAAGCAGCCCGGGTCGCCGGTGAACACCGCGCACTCGGCCAGTGCGTCGGCCTTGCCGCCGAAGCCGCCGATGCGTTCGATGCCGCGGATGAAACCGGCGCGGGCACCGGTCTTGGCGCGTTCCAGCTCGGCCGCGGTCGGGCCCTGCTTGATCAGCCGGTCCAGTTCCTCGTCGATGATCTTCTCGACCTTGGCAGGGTCCTGGCCCTGCTTGACCGTCGCCATGATCACGAAGTTCGAACCCAGCTGCGACGTCGACAGGCCTGCCGCGATGCTGTCCACCAGCTTGTCCTGGTGCTGCAGGCGCTGGCTCAGCCGCGAGGACTTGGCACCGCCCAGTACCTGCGCGAACAACTGCAGCTGATCGACCTCGGTGGTACCGACCTGCGGCACGTTCCAGGCGCGGTAGATACGCGCCTGCGGCACCTTGTCGGTCATCGTCTCGCGCGTGTCGGCGCTGCGCTTGGCCACGTTCACCGCCGGCTGCGCCATGGTCGGGCCGGCCGGGATGCTGCCGAAGTACTTGCCAACCTTTTCCTTGGCGGTGGCCAGGTCTATGTCGCCAGCCAGCACCAGCACGGCGTTGTTCGGGCCGTACCAGGTGCGGAACCAGGTCTTCACGTCATCCAGCGACGCCGCGTTCAGATCGTTCATCGAACCGATCACGCCGTGGTGGTACGGGTGGCCAACTGGATACAGCGCCTTGTTGAGCTGGTCCCAGGCCTGGCCGTAGGGCTGGTTCTCGCCCTGGCGCTTCTCGTTCTGCACCACGCCACGCTGCTCGTCCAGCGCCGCCTGGTCGATCGCACCGACCAGATGGCCCATGCGGTCCGATTCCATCCACAGCGCCATGTCCAGCGCAGTGGTGGGCACGTTCTCGAAGTAGTTGGTGCGGTCGGTATTGGTGGTGCCGTTCTGGTTGGTGGCGCCGACCTGCTTGAACGGCTCGAAGAACTCGCCGTCGTGGTTTTCGCTGCCCTGGAACATCAGGTGTTCGAACAGGTGCGCGAAGCCGGTGCGGCCGGCCGGTTCGTCCTTGCTGCCGACGTGATACCAGACGTTGACCGCGACGATCGGCGCCTTGCGATCGGTGTGCACGATCACGCGCAGGCCGTTGGGCAGGGTGAACTGCTCATACGGGATATCGACCTTGGCCGGTGCGGCCGGCTTTGCCGCCAACGCATGGGAAGGCACAAGCGTGCCCAGGGCGGTGCTGAGGGCAACGGCCAGCAGCGCAGTGCGCGGGCGAAGGGCGAGAGACATATCCGGATCCTTGGTCACATAGGTGAACCCCGATCCTAGCGTGCGCGCGCAACGGCAGGAATCGGTCGCCAGTCACTGGGGGTGTTTGCCCCTGTGCGCCATCCGCAGCGCCGATCTGCCCTGTCCGAGCCGTCACAAGCACCCGCCAGCAACGTCCGGACAGTGTCCGCAGCACATCGAATGGACAGGTGTCCGCCCGCCGGACACTTTTCGATGACCATAAAACCCTTGCAAATCAATGATTAAAAGTTGGCACGGGGATTGCTTGGTAGTTCCTGCACCAGGAAGGGCTTCAGACAAAAGCTGACTGAAGACTGAACAAACGCAGGAAATCGAAAATTTTCCTTGCAAGCCCAGAATTGGTGTACTACCTTACTACCACACCACTGATCACCAACACTAAACAGGCCCCGTCATGAACGCCAAGACCATTGCCATCGCCATCGCCCTGATCGCCGGCACCGCGGTTGTTTCGTCGGTGCAGGCCTCCGAATCCATCAAGACCCTGTCCACCGTGCAGGTTCGCCCGGCCGCCGACCAGTTGGCCCAGCGGGCCTGGGAACAGGCCAGTGGCATCCCGACCCTGGCCACCGTGGAAGTGCGCCCAAGTGCCGACCAGCTGGCCGAGCGCAGCGGCTACGTCGCCGCCCCGGTCGCCGCCGCGATGCCGATCACCACCCTGGCCTCGGTGGAAGTGCGCCCGAGCCTGGAACAGCGCGTCGCCCTGGCCGCCGAGCTGGAAGCCCAGCGCTACGCCGCCACCCTGGCCGCAGCCGCCACCAGCGTCGCCAACCAGGTGATCGTCAACCTGCCGGCCCTGCAGGTGCGTCCGAGCGCCGCCGACCTGCAGGCCCTGGCCACCGAAACCGCCCAGGTCCTGCTGCGCCCGTAAGCGGTGCCGCCCTGCCTCGCGCAGGGCGTGCGCCGTAAAGGCGGCGGTCGTCGCAGGTACACTGCGCCGATGAATGCCGCGCCCCAGTTCCACGTGATCCTGTTCCAACCGGAAATCCCGCCCAACACGGGCAATGTGATCCGGCTCTGCGCCAACACCGGCGCGCAGCTGCACCTGGTCGAGCCGCTCGGCTTCGCACTGGAAGACAAGCAGCTCAAGCGCGCCGGCCTGGACTACCACGAGTATTCGCGCCTGCAGGTGCACCCCGACCTGGACACCGCGCTGGCGCGGATCGCACCGAAGCGGTTGTTCGCCCTCAGTACGCGTGCCAGCGTCCGCTATGACAGCGTGGCGTTCGAAGACGGTGATGCCTTCCTGTTCGGCCCGGAAAGCCGCGGCCTGCCGCAGGACGTGCTCGATGCCTTGCCCGATGGCCGCCGCCTGCGCCTGCCAATGCGGCCGGACAACCGCAGCCTCAATCTTTCCAACACCGTTGCCGTGGTGATGTACGAGGCGTGGCGGCAGCACGGGTTTGCCGGCGGGGCGTAACGCCACGCGTCTCTCTTCTGCCTGGTCGTTGCTGTGGCGGGCGCATGCGTTCATGGGCGTTACTTTTCTTTCCGCGCGGAAAGAAAAGTAACCAAAAGAAACGCGCCGCCATCCGCGAGCCGGTGCTGCGCACCGGTGCCCTGCGCTCCTCGGCCCGCCGGGGGGCGGCGCGGAACTCGCTGCGCTCAGACACCCGCGCCTCTTCGCCCCCGCCGGACCTGCGGTGCTCGGCTCGCTTCAAGGCGGACCCAACAGCCGCGCGGTACAGGCTGTCCTTGAACCCATCTCGGTACAGTGCGCGGTTCGATACACCGATCGCTCGCCTGCGAGTACGCTACTGGGCAATGCCGGCCAGCGGCCGGCACTACCAACTCAATGCCGGCCAGCGGCCGGCACTACCGGTGCACTCAGAACGCGTTGATGCCGGTCAGTTCGCGGCCGATCACCAGCTGGTGCACGGTCTCGGTGCCTTCATAGGTGATCACCGATTCGAGGTTCAGCGCGTGCCGGATCGCCACGTGTTCGGTGGTGATGCCGGCGCCACCCAGCAGGTCACGGCATTCGCGGGCGATGTCGATCGCCATGCGGCAGTTGTTCCACTTGGCCAGGCTGACCTGCTGCGGCTGCAGCTGGCCGGCCTCCTTCAGGCGGCCCAGCTGCAGGGCCAGCAGCTGCGCGGTGGTGATGCGGCGGGCCATCTCGGCCAGCTTGATCTGCGCGCTCTGCGTGGCCGCCAGCGGGCGACCGAACAGCACGCGCTCCTTGGCATAACCCAGTGCTTCATCCAGGCAGGCAATCGCCGCACCGATCGGGCCCCAGCTGATGCCATAGCGGGCCTGGGTCAGGCAGCCCAGCGGCCCCTTCAGGCCCTTCACGTTCGGCAGCCGGTGGCTGTCAGGCACGCGCACGTCATCGAAGAACAGCGCCCCGGTCAGCGATGCGCGCAGGCTCATCTTGTGCTTGATCTCCTGCGTGGTGAAGCCGGCCATGCCCTTTTCCAGCACGAAACCCTGGATGCCGTCCTCGGTCTGCGCCCAGACGATGGCCAGGTCGGCCACCGGGCCGCTGGTGATCCACATCTTGCTGCCGCTGATGCGCCAGTCGCTGCCGTCGCGCACCGCGCGGGTCTTCATGCTGGCCGGATCGGAACCCCCATGCGCCTCGGTCAGGCCGAAGCAGCCGATCAGCTCGCCGCGCGCCATCGCCGGCAGCCACTGCCGGCGCTGTTCCTCGCTGCCATAGGCGTAGATCGGGTACATGCACAGCGAGCTCTGCACCGAGACGAAGCTGCGCAGGCCCGAATCGCCGCGCTCCAGCTCCTGGCAGATCAGGCCGTAGCTGACCGCGCCGAGGCCACCACCGCCGTACTCGGTCGGCAGGGTCGCACCGAGCAGGCCCAGTGACGCGATCTCCGGCACCAGTTCATCGGGGAAGCGGGCCTGGTCGAAGGCATCGCCGATGATCGGCAGCACGCGCTCGTTGGTGAAACGGGCGACGCTCTCCTGCACCGCGCGCTCTTCCTCGTTGAGCAGGGAACGGACATCGAACAGATCGTACGGATGCAAAGCCATGGCACTCACGCGCAGTCAGGACCGGGCCATTGTCGGTCATCCGGGCAGAGCGTGCCGACCAAGGTCGGCACCCACCAGAGCTGCGGCCCTACGCTGCATTGCAGCAATCCGGGTGTGAACATCGGCGATCTAGCTCGATCACGCGCGTCCCGGTACCCTGACACATTCAAACAACCGTTTCGCCCGTGGCCGCACGCGCGATTCCCAGGCACCGCCGGTGGCCCCGATGCCGGCCCTACCCACGAGTCATGCAATCGATGAGCGCTGAAGCCAACGCCCTGCCCCCGCGTGAAGTAATGGAATTCGACGTGGTGATCGTCGGCGCCGGCCCCGCCGGCCTGGCCACCGCGATCCGCCTGCGCCAGCGCGCGATCGAAGCCGGCCGCGAGTTGTCGGTGTGCGTGCTGGAGAAGGGGTCCGAACCAGGCGCGCACGTGCTGTCCGGCGCGGTGATGGATCCGCGCGCGCTGACCGAACTGTTCCCGGACTGGGCCGAGCGTGGCGCACCGCTGAAGCAGAAGGTCACCCGCGACGAATTCCTGTTCCTCAGCGAAACCGGCGCACGCAGCACGCCCAACGCGCTGCTGCCGGAGTGCTTCCACAACGAAGGCAACTACATCATCAGCCTGGGCGAAGTGACCCGCTGGCTGGCGCAGCAGGCCGAGGCGCTGGAAGTGGCGATCTTCCCGGGCTTCGCCGCCGCCGAAGTGCTGTATGGCGACAACGGTGAAGTGATCGGCGTAGCGACCGGCGACATGGGCATCGAGAAGGACGGCAGCATCGGCCCGGCCTTCGAGCGCGGCATGGCGCTGCACGCCAGGTACACGATCTTCGCCGAAGGCGCACGCGGCCACCTCGGCCGCCAGCTGATCGCCCGCTACAAGCTGGACGAAGGCAAGGACCCGCAGGCCTACGGCATCGGCATCAAGGAACTGTGGCAGATCGACCCGGCCAAGCATGAGCCGGGCCTGGTGGTGCATGCCGCCGGCTGGCCGCTGGACAGCGACACCTACGGCGGCGCGTTCCTGTACCACGCCGACGGCGGCAAGGTCGCCATCGGCTACGTGGTCGGCCTGGACTACAGGAACCCGTGGCTGAGCCCGTTTGAAGAGTTCCAGCGTTTCAAGACCCATCCGTCCATCCGCAAGCACCTGGAGGGTGGCACCCGCATCGGTTACGGCGCGCGTGCGATCACCGCCGGTGGCCTGCTGTCGCTGCCGAAGACCGTGTTCCCCGGTGGCGCGCTGGTCGGCTGCGAGGCCGGCTACCTCAACGCCAGCCGCATCAAGGGCAGCCACGCCGCGATCAAGACCGGCATGCTGTGCGCCGACGCCGCGTTCGATGCACTGGCCGCCGACCGCCAGCACGATGAACTGAGTGCCTACCCGACGGCGTTCGAAGCCAGCTGGCTGTTCACCGAACTGCAGCAGGCCAAGAACTTCAAGCAGTGGTTCAAGAAGGGCCAGACCGTGGCCACGCTGATGACCGGCGTGGAGCAATGGCTGCTTCCCAAGCTGGGCGTGCGCAACCCGCCGTGGACCCTGCACCGCACCCAGCCCGACCACGCCTGCCTGGAACCGGCGGCCAAGCACACCCGCATCGCCTACCCGAAGCCGGATGGCGTGCTGACTTTCGACCGGCTCAGCTCGGTGTTCCTGAGCAGCACCAACCACGACGAGAACCAGCCCAGCCACCTGACGCTGAAGGACCCGAGCATTCCGGTGAAGGTGAACCTGGCCGAGTACGCAGGCCCGGAAGCGCGCTACTGCCCGGCCGGCGTGTACGAGTTCGTTGGCGAAGCCGACAGCGCGCGCCTGCAGATCAACGCGCAGAACTGCGTGCACTGCAAGACCTGCGACATCAAGGACCCCACCCAGAACATCGTGTGGGTGACCCCGCAGGGCGGCGGCGGCCCGAACTACTCGGGCATGTGACGCCACGGGCTGCGACCGAGCGTCGCAGCCCGTCGCCTGCCGCGCACCGCTATCCTGCCCGCCCATGCGTGCATCATTCCTGCTCATCGCTGTTGCCGTGGCCCTGGCCGCCACGGCCTGCCGGCGCCCGCCTGCAGCGCCCGCCACGCCGGAACAGGCGCAGCAGCAGGCCATGCAACGCGCGTTCGAGTTGTGTGCCGGCTGCCACACCGTGCAGCCTGGCGGCATCCACCGCTTCGGCCCGAACCTGCACGGCGTGATCGGCCGGCGCGCCGGCAGCCTGCCCGACTACGGCTATTCCGACGGCATGCGCCGCGCCGACATCACCTGGTCCGCGCAGACCCTGGATGCGTTCCTGCAGTCACCCACCCATGTTGTACCGGGCACACGCATGTACAACGCCTTCCCCAGCGCCGAACGCCGTGCGCTGGTGATCGCCTACCTGCAGCAGCAGTCGGCTCAGTGAGCCAGGCGCTGCAACTGCTGTTGCAGCCGCGCCACGAATGCCGCCACCGCGGTGAACAACGGCACCGGATCGGTCTCGGCCGCATCCTGCAGGCGCTCGACCAGGGCATTGGCCTGCGCAGCCAGCACCGTCGCTCCCACCGCGCCCAAGCCACCGGCCTGGCGATGCAGGTGCAGCGCGGCAGCCTCACGGTCGCCGGCCTCCAGCGCGCACTGCACAGCGGCCAGGTCACCTGCACTGGCCTGCAGCAGGCTGTCGCGCAACTGCTCGGCGACCGCACGTGAGCCGAAGCGCCGCTGCAGGCTGTCCAGATCGGGCAGCGTCCTGTCATCGACGGCAGCGGACTCGGCCAGCGGCTCCTCGAACCGTTGCCCCTGCGCCTGCGGCAACCAGCGCAGCAGTGCCGCGCGCAGTGTCGCCAATGACAATGGCTTGGCCAGCACCTCATCCATCCCGGCTTCACGGCAACGACGTGCATCGTCGTCCAGCACGCTGGCGGTCAGCGCCAGTACGGTCAGCCGCGGCTGGCCGTTGCGGCCTTCGCGTTCGCGCAGCAGGCGGGTGAAGGCGAAACCATCCAGTACCGGCATCCGGCAATCGGTAATGACCAGATCAAAGTGCTCCGATGCCAGGCGATCCAGCCCCTGCTGGCCATCGCCGACCAGCACATGTGGTACACCCAGTTGCTGCAGCCGCCAGGCCATCATCGCCTGGTTGGTCGGATGATCTTCGATCACCAGCACGCGTGCCTGGCGCAGCGCCGGCGGCAGCAGCGCCGCCTGTTCCTGCTCGGCGACCAGCGCTTCAACATCACTGCTGCCGGCTTCCACCAGCGACAGCCGCACCTCGGCGCGGGTGCCCTCGCCCAGCGTGCTGTGCAGTTCCAGCTCGCCGTCCATCATCTGCACCAGGCGCTGGCAGATGCTCAGGCCCAGGCCGGTTCCACCATGGTCGCGCTGGATGTACGCACCGGCCTGGGTGAACGGCGCAAACAGGTGCTGCAGCTGTTCCGGTGCGATGCCGATGCCGGTATCGGTGACGCTCAGGCACAGCGGCTGGCTGCCGTCTTCGGCGGTCGGCCCCAGCACTTCCAGCTGCAGCCGCACTTCGCCGCGCACGGTGAACTTGATGGCGTTGCTGAGCAGGTTGAACACGATCTGGCGCAGACGCACGCCATCCACTTCGTGCGCGGCTGCCAGCTGCGGATCGATCTGCACGTGCAGGCCCAGCCCACGTGCACTGGCCTGCGCCGACAACAACCGGCACACGCTTTCCAGCAACGGCCGCAGCGGCTGCGGTACCGGCTCCAGCCGCAATGCGTTGGCCTCCAGCCGCGAGTAGTCAAGGATGTCGTCAAGGATCTGCCGGAGCATCTGCGCCGAATCCTCGATCACGCCAAGGATGCGTTTCTGTTCTGCATCCAGCGGTGAGTGCGCCAGCACTTCCAGCATCCCCAGCACGCCACTCATCGGCGTGCGGATCTCATGGCTCATGGTGGCCAGGAAGCGGGATTTCGCCTCGGCCGCCTGCTCGGCCTCGGCCTTGGCTGCGGTCAGGGCGTCCGCTTGTGCACGAGCCTCGCTGGCATCCACCCAGTAGCCACTCCAGGTCACCACACCGGCTTCGGCGGCATAGGGTTGCGCCTGGGTGCGCACCCAACGCGGGCCCGCTCCATCGCCCCGCAGGCGGAATTCCAGCATGAGCGGTGCGAACTGGTGCGCGGCCTGTTCGACCACCTGCAGGATGCGCGCGCGATCGTCCTCTTCGACGCGTTCCAGCAACATCGTGGCGTCCTGCTCAGCCTGCTGCCGGGTGATCCCGAACAGCGCCTGGAGGTCACCGGCAATGAACGGGAAGCTGAGCGTGCCATCAACCTCGCGACGGGCCTGGTAGACCACGGCAGGCAGGTTGTCGGTCACTTCGGCCAGGCGCTGCTCCAGCTGGCGGCGCCCGGCCACCTCGCGACGCAGGCGCCAGTAGCCGATGCCATGCACCAGCAGCGCGGTCAGCAGCACCAGCAGCAGCGGTACACCCCAGCGCAGCGTGCTTCGCCAGTCGATGCCGTTGTGGTACTCCACCGCCAGCCAGTCGCCGCGCAGCGCTTCGCGCTCGCGTGGCGTCATCTGCAGCAGCAAGCGATCGAAGGTCGTGGCGAGCGCCGCATGCCGGCGCTCCACGGCCAGTGCCAGCTGGTCGTTGAAGCCCGCGGGCGCGGCAACCTGCAGGCGCCCCGGGAAACGCGTGCGCAGCAGGTGGTCGACCAGGGCCAGATTGCCCACGTAGGCGTCGGCCTCGCCATCGATCAGGCGTTGCATGGCCTGTTCGGCGCTGCGCGCGGCGACGATCCTGGCCTGCGGCGCCTGCTGCAGCACGTAACCGCGTACGCGCTCCGGATCCGACAGCAGTACGCGCTTGTCCTGGAGGTCGGACAGGCCCAGCAGCGCCGGGCTGTCGTGGCGGCTGACGATCACGTTCGGCACGCTGATGAAGGGTTGGCTGTACACCCAGTCCGGGCCCAGATAGTGCGAATCGACCGGAATGCCCATCACCGCCTGCAGCTCGCCGCGGCGCGCCTTCTCGCGCACCTCGTACCAGTCATGGCTGTTCTGCGCCTGCAGGTTGGCACCGGCCTGCATCAGCCGCGCCAGGTACTCGCTGGCCAGGCCGCTGGGCCTGCCATCCTCGTCGGCGAACGACAATGGGGCGGCGTTCGGCGCAAAGCCGATCTTCAACGGCTGTTGCAGAACCCGCTTCTCGGCCTGGCTGAGCGCCAGCTGCGCCGATGCCGACCACTGCGGCAGGGGCAGCCAGCGTTGTGCCAGTGCATCGCGCTGGGCCTGGCTGGTCGCGGCCAGCGCCAGGTCCAGCGCTTCGGCCAGCGGTTGCTTGCTGTTGGGAACGCCGAAGTGCATCCGTTCGGGAGGCAGGTCGCTCGGACGCAGCAGGACGACACCCTGCAGGTGCTGGCGTGCGATCAGTTCGGTGGCAACGTAGGCATTGCCTATGTAGACATCAGCTTTGTCGTCTCTGACCATCTGCAGCGCAGCCAATGAGCTGTTTGCGACAAGCTGCACCGCACGCGGGAAACGTGCCCGCACCTGCGGTCCGGTCAGGAAATCCTGCTCGATGACCACCCGCAATCCGTCCAGGTCGGGCATGTTCGAAGCACGCAGATCGCCCGGCCTCCCCACCAGCGCCAACGGCGCCTCGCCATAGGCAGCGGTATAGACCATGCACTGGGTGCGGTCGGCACTGAGACCGACATTCATTACCACGTCGATCTCGCCACGACAGGCCGCATCCAGCACGGATGTCCAGTCGGAATAACGCCTCGCCTCGACCTTCACGCCCAGCTGACGGGCGAGAAGCGACAGATAATCCGGCCCCAGGCCAACCTGCTGGCCATCACGGAGGGACTCGAACGGCGGCCAGCCGCTGTCATACTGGCCCACGACGATGCTTGGATGGGCGGCGAGGTACTCGCGCTGCAGGGGACTGAGCGGCAACAGCCCAGGCACTGCCTGTGCCAGCGCCACGGGCAGCACCAGCACGGCCAGCAGCAGGACCAGCCCGCGAACAGCCCAGCTACGCATCGGCGTCGATCTCCTAGAATCCTGACAGGGCCGCGATGGTCGCGGCCCGGCTTGCCCGGTGGCCATACTAGAGCAATGAGCTTGCGCATCATCATCGCAGACGACCACCCTGTGGTCCGTATCGGTACCCGCGCCGTCATCGAATCGAGCGGGGTCGGCCGCGTGGTCGGCGAGGCTGACAGCGCGCAGGCGCTGATGGCCCTGCTCGGCAGCCAACCCTGCGACCTGCTGGTGACCGACTATTCCATGCCGGGCAGCCCACAGGCCGACGGCTTCGCCATGATCGGCATGATCCGCCGCCGCTTCCCCGACCTGCCGGTGCTGATGCTCAGCGTCTCCAACAACCTGGCGATCCTGCGCATGGTGCTCGACAGCGGCGTGCTCGGCCTGGTCGACAAGAGCTCGTCGATGGACGAACTGCCGCAGGCCATCCAGGCGGTCTATCGGGGCCAGCCCTACATCAGCCGGAGCCTGCGTGAGCGGGTCGAGGCTGCGGGCAGCTGGCGCATGCGCGAGGGCGACGGCAAGCCGTTGTCGCCACGCGAGGTGGAAGTGCTGCGGCTGCTCGGCACCGGCATGACAGTGAAGGAGATCTCGCTGCAGCTGCACAAGAGCGTCAGCACCATCAGCCGGCAGAAAGGCGACGCCATGCTCAAACTGGGCCTGAAGGGCGACGCCGAATTGTTCGACTACCTGCGCGACGGCAAGATCTGAGAACCAGATCACACTGTAAGGGCATCTGTCACCGCCCTCTTTGACCGGCCGCCGTTCTGTGCCAAGATGACCCGGCATGGGTTTTCAATGCGAGGTCGAAGGAATCGACCGGCTCATGTCCTCGCTCCCGTCCCAGGTGGATGGGGTGCGGTTTCCTGCCGGCCGTCTGGCCCGGCAACGCTGACCATGGAGAGGCGCATGCATCACCCCCCCGAGCCATGTTGGACCCTGCCGTTGCGGCCCCTGCGCGCATTCGCGGCGTGCCTGCTCGTCTCTCTTTCCGCTGCGGCCTGCAGCGCCGCCGATCCGGCCCCCTCGTCCTCCCAGCCTGGCGCTCCCGTGCAGGCTGCCGATGCGCCCCGACAGGATGTTGCCCCGATGCAGAACACCTCTCCCGACACCGCCGTCACCCCGCCCGACGCGCCGACCGTGATGTATTTCACCTACCAGGTGGACGGTGATGGCGCGACCTCCTACGAGGTCCAGAACGGCAGCGTGGCGACCTTCTGGTTCGGCCACACCTTCACCCTCGATGGCACCACGTATTACACGGGTTTCTCCTGGGATACCCGCGAGCACTACGGCAAGCCGGGCGAGCAGTCGCCGGCTGGCCCGGATGATCGCGCCAACCTCGCCGAGGCCACTTTCGTGCTGGCCGGCGCCGACGCGAAGAAGCCATGGAAGTTCCGTGGCCAGGAATGGACCATCGGCGCGCTGGGCGCGTACGACAAGGCCGACGATGTCGATACCCGGCGCAAGCCGCTTGAACATCGCACCGCCGACGGTCGCCTGCTGCTGGCGGTGCCGACCAGCAGCTTCGACCGCGGCATCAGCAGCACCGGCTATGCACTGCTGCTGTTCAACCCCAAGCGCAGCGAAGACGACGTGGACAGCAAGGTCTGGCGCTATGTCGGCTCGGTGCGTACGGGCGAGGACAACAGCGCCGCCTGCGACGAAGGCAACGTGATGCCCTGCACCGACAGCGATGGCGAACTGGCCTTCGCTGCCGACGGCAACGGCCTGCCGCGACTGACCGTGACCTTCAAGGGCACCACCATCGAAGGCCCCGGCAAGACCCGTGCACTGGGCGCCGGCGACGCCGTGCACTACACCTTCGACAGCGCGACCCAGCAGTACGTCGCGCCCTGATAGCACCCGCCCACGCGCGGGTTTCCTGTTGACCGACATGTTCTTGACTCACGGATGAGTCCGGTTGGCGATTCGCGGCATGCGCCGCTCCATCAACCCCGAGGAAAACGTCATGGCACAGCATGACTACAGCAGAAAGGAAGTCCTGGACATCGTCGAGCAGGTCGCCCGGCAGAAAGGCCTTCCGGTCGATGACTTCATGCGCTTCGCGCACATCGAGACCGGCGGCACCTTCAACGAGCGCGCCCACAACACCTCGTCCGGCGCCAAGGGCCTGTTCCAGTTCGTGCCCGGCTCCGCGCGCCAGTACCACCTGACCGGCCACGAGTTCGACCCCACCCGCAACACTGAAGCGGCCGCGCAGATGTACCAGGACAACCTGGACTCGATGGCACGCCGCAACGAGCGCACCGGCAACCCCTACCTGTCCGGCGGCGACACGCCCACCGGGCTGGACCTGTACCTGGCCCACCAGCAGGGCAGCGCCGGCTATGGCTCGGTACAGACCGCCATTGCCACCGGCACCTTCGGCGTGGTCCGCAACAGCCACGGCGAAGAGATCAACATGCGCCGCAACGTGCTGAACCAGATCGGTTCCGACGCGAAGGCGCTGACCGGCCACACCCTGGCCGAGATGCGCGGCATGAACGACGGCGACCTGGCACGCACCTTCTCCAGCTACTACATCCACAAGTACGCGGCGATCAGCATTCCGGAAAAGAACATCGAACCGCAGGCGGTGGCGCAGGGCCAGGGCCAGACCCCAGCAGCGCCTGCACAGGCCAGCGCAGCCGTGGTGGCGGGTGCAACCACGCTGGCGGCAACTGCAACGGCGGCTGCCACACCGAAACCGGGCATCGAACTGCAGGCCGCCTACGAGGCCGGCGTGAAGTACGACCACGTGAAGTACGCCATCAACATTCCGGGTCACGCGCTGTACGTACCGGGCAAGACCGGCAAGAACGTGGAGCAGGGTTACATCGACTGTTCCGGCTGGGTCGGCACCCTGCAGAACCGGACCATGGACGAGATCAACCAGAAGGCCGGGCACGCGGTGTTCAGCAAGGCTGATCGCATCGACCTGGGCAACCTGGGTTCCGGCGGCATCGTGCGCAAGGCGTTCGACCAGTCCGGCGTGCTGCTGGACCGCGACGCGATCCTGAAGCCCGATGCGCTGAAGGAAGGCATGATCATCGGCCTGGATACGGCCAGGACCCGCCACGAGCACTGGAACGGCATCGACCACATCGTGATGGTGGTGCGCGACCCCACCACCGACAAGCTGCTGATCAGCCAGTCCTCCGGCAGCAAGGGCGTGCACACCATGCCGGTCGAGGACTACCTCAAGCAGGTGAAGGACCACCCGAACTGGAAGCTGTACGCCTCCGATCCACTGTCCAAGGCGCGCGACCTGCTGGAAAACCGCACCCCATCGCACGAGCAGGCCCAGGGCAAGCCTGCCGCCGAGCACAAGGCCGCTGCCACGCCGCACGCCGAACTGTACAAGCAGGGCGCGCACAGCGAAGGCGTGCGCAAGGTGCAGGAACAGCTGGGACATCTGGGCTACGTCGGTGCCGACGGCAAGCCGCTGGTCGAGGATGGCCGCTTCGGCCGCAACACCGACGCGGCGGTGCGCCAGCTGCAGAAGGACAACGGCCTGGTGGCCGACGGCATTGTCGGGGCGAAGACGCTGGAGGCCATCAAGGAAGCCCGCGAGCGCCCGCTGCTGAACGACGAACGGCACCCGCGCAATCCGCTCTTCATCCAGGCCAGCAAGGGTCTGGAACTGTTGCCGGCCGGCACCTTCAAGGATCGCCACGCGCTGGAAAGCGCCGCGGCGGCCCTGACCAAGGAGGCGCATGCCGCCGGCCTGCAGCGCATCGACACGGTGGTGCCCAGCCCGAACGGTGAACGCCTGTTTGCCGTGCAGGGCACGATCGGTGACCCGGCGGCCAGCCGCGTGGCGGTGGAGGCCCGAGCCGCCAGCGAGCAGAGCATCGCGCTCAGCAGCGGTGCCGTGCAGGGCGCGCCTAACGTGCTGCACCAGCAGCAGGACGCCCAGCAGGAGCAGGCCCGGCAGGCACAGAAGGCGATGGGCGTCTAAGCCCGCAACGCCTTGGCAGAGAAGGGAGGGCCACGTCCGCGTGGCCTTTTCCCTTTCTGCCAGCTGAGCGGCCGAGGCCGCTTTCAGCCTTGCTTCATGCCGCCTGCCGCTAGATGAATGCGCAAGCCGCACGGTGGACCAGGCAATGTTCCGGCAATGTTGGAACGCCAGCGTGGTCTCCACGGCAGCCGGGGCGCCCGCGCCCTCCCTGCCCAGCGTGGCATGCACCTCACAGGAGAACGAACATGCTCAGTACTTCCACACTCAGCTTCCGTGGTCTGGCGATGGCCCTGGCACTGGTGGCCGGTATCGCCGTGGTCAGCGATGCCAGCGCGATGTCGAGGAAGGACAAGCGCACCCTGGTCGGCGCCGTGGTCGGTGGCGTGGCCGGCAACCTGCTCTCCAACGGTGATCCGGCTGCCACCGTCGGCGGCGCCGTGGCCGGCGGCGCGATCGGCAACCTGACCACCTCCGACCGCCGCGACCGCCGTTACTACGACAATCACCGTTACGACGACCGCTACGATCGCCGTTACGACCGTGGCTACTACCGCAGCGGCTACTACGACCGCGGTGATGACCGTCGCTGGCAACGCGAGCGCTACTACGACAACCGCTACTACCACGACCGCGGTCGCCATCGCGGCTGGTAAGCAGCGCGGCATCTTCCATGCCGATGCACGGACGGGCGGGTCGATGACCCGCCCGTTTGCGTTGGCCGCGTGCATGGCGTTGAATGCGCAGCCTTGGATGTGACTTTCCCCACTGGGGCTGCGGCATGACTTCTTCCTCCCACCGCGTGCAGGGCCTCAACAACGACGAGGTCGCTGCCGACTGGCCACCGATCAGCGCGGCGGACATCGCGTGGCTGCGCCAGCGCTACCCGCAGCTGCACATCGGCAGCGAACCGCGCTGGCACAGCCCGCGGCCGCTGTCGGCTGCCGCCATCGTCAACGGCGCGAACGGCGCGGTGTTCGTCAAGCGCCATCACCACAGCGTGCGCAGTGCGGCCTGCCTGGAAGAAGAGCACCACTTCATCGCCCATCTCGCCGCAGCGGGCGTACCGGTGGTGCAGGTGCTGCCAGCGGCCGATGGCCACACTGCGGCCGAACATGGCGAATGGACGTTCGAGCTGCATGCGATCGGCGTCGGCGAGGACCTGTACCGCGACGCCGTGTCGTGGTCGCTGCTGACCGATGTCGCGCAGGCCCGCGAAGCCGGGCGCACACTCGCGCAGCTGCACCGGGCCGCCGCCAGCTACCACGCGCCCCAACGCAGCACCCATGTGCTGGTCGCGCGCGACGATCTGATCCGTGCCGACGATCCGATCGCGGCCATCAAGGCAGGGCTGCACGAGCGTCCCGGGCTGGCCCGCTATCTCGCGCGCATTCCATGGGAAGCGCAGCTGCAGCGCGACGTGCTGCCGTGGCATGCCGGCCTGGCCGAGCGCCTGCGCGATGAGCCACGATTGTGGGCGCACAACGACTGGCACGTTTCCAACCTGCTGTGGCGCGATGGGCAGATCAGTACCGTGCTGGATTTTGGCCTGGCCTCGCCCACCAGTGCGCTGTTCGACCTCGCCACGGCGATCGAGCGCAACGCGGTGGCGTGGCTGGAACTGGAGCGCGGCATGGAGACGGTGCGCATCGATATCGCGCTGGCCCTGCTCGACGGCTATCGCCAGGTGCTGCCGCTGTCGGCGGCACGCGTGCACCTGCTGGCCGACCTGCTGCCGATGGTTCATTTCGACTTCGCACTGTCCGAAGTGGAGTACTTCGAAGGCGTCACCGGCTCGACCGCCAATGCCGACGTCGCGTGGCAGCCCTTCATGCTGGGGCATCCGGCGTGGTTCCACAGCGCGCCGGGACAGGCACTGCTGCAGGCGCTGCACGCGGCGGCGTGACCCGGTTGGCGCACCATTGGGGTCAGATCCCTTTCCTGCGGAAAGGGATCTGACCCCGCAGCCTGGACCCCGCAGCCTGAAGGACGTCGGCTCGCAAATCCGTACCATTTGTAGTGAAATGGTCACCTGAAGCGGGGGTGCCTGGATCTGCCAGGCTGAGAGAGTCCCTTGGAACCTGATCCGGTTTGCACCGGCGTAGGGAGCTTTGAGCCGCAGCCACACCCCCATCATGGGCCGGTGCACCTGCGCGCCGTCGCTTCGTCTCCCTTGTTGTCCGAAGACGAACCGAATGAACCGCTGCCTGCGCCCCACCCTGCTCTCCCTCGCCCTCTGCGCCGCGCTGCCGCTGCACGCCAGCGAGGCCGAGGCGTCCCCTGATGCGGCTGCCGCCGGCGCCGAGCGCTCGCCCACCGAACTGGCGGCGGTACGCGTGCAGGCCGGCAAACCGAAGGCCGATACCTCACGCGTGAACGCCTTCGGTGGCGGCAGCTGGAAGGACACGCCGGCCTCGGTGAACGTGCTCGAGCGCGATTACCTCGACCGCCGCCAGGTGCGTTCGCTGTCCGAGCTGGCCAGCAACGATGCCTCGCTGGGTGATGCGTATGCGCCGGTGGGTTACTACCAGAACATCGCCATCCGTGGCTTCGCGCTGGACGCGGCCACCGGCTACCGCTTCAACGGCCTGTCCATCGCCGGCGAACAGCGCCTGGCGCTGGAGAACGTGCAGTCGGTGGAGATCCTCAAGGGTGAAGCCGGCCTGGCCGCAGGCGTGATGGCGCCGGGCGGCATCATCAACTACATCGGCAAGCGCCCGGCCGAAGTGCGCACCGCCACGCTCGGTACCGATTCGGAAGGCTCGCGCTACGTCGCCGTCGATGTCGGCCACTGGATCACCCCGCGTTTCGGCCTGCGCCTGAATGCCGCCTGGGATTCCAGCAATTCCTACGTCGAGCACGCCGATGGCCGCCGTAACTTCTACTCGCTGGCCGCCGACTGGCTGATCGGCGAGCGCGGCAAGCTGGAAGTGGATGCCAACTACCAGACCAGCTCGCAGCGTTCGGTGTCCGGCTACCAGCTGCTGGGCGCACGCGACCTGCCGCGTGGCATCGACCGCGAGCACCTGCTCGGCTACCAGCCGTGGCAGCGCCCGGTGGACATCGCCAGCACCAACATCACCGCGCTGCATACCTACGACTTCAACGAGGCCTGGCAGTCGCGCGTTTCGGTCGGCCACAGCCGCTCGGTCATCGATGACAACGTCGCCTTCGCCTATGGCTGCTACTACGCCGTGCAGTGCGCCGATGGCAGCGTGCCGGGCAACTACTTCGCGCCCAATGGCGACTACGACGTCTACGACTACCGCAGCCCGGATGACACCCGCCGCAACCAGCAGGCCCGTGCCGAGCTGCGTGGCCGCTTCGAGACCGGCAGCGTCGGCCATGAGCTGACCGTCGGTGCCGACTACTTCCGCCGCACCGTGGACAAGCGCCCGAGCGTCAACGAGTACGTCGGCACCAGCAACATCCACGAAGCACCGGTGCCGGTGTTCGCGCCGTCGCCGAAGATGCCGGGCCCGTCCGCACGTCGCCTGGACAGCCGCCAGACCGCGTTCTTCGCGCTGGACCGGATCAGCTTCGGCGATGACTGGCAGTGGCTGGCCGGTGGCCGCTTCGTGCGCCTGGACGAGCGTGCCTACGACAAGCGTGGCACCCCGCAGCGGCACAGCCGCCTGTCGCGCTTCCTGCCGCAGACTGCGGTGGTGTGGAAGGCCACCGACCAGCTCAACGCCTATGCCAGCTACGTGCGCGGCATTTCGCTGGGCCAGGAAGCGCCGTTCTGGACCAGCAACGCCGACACCTTCCTGCCGTCGGTGCAGTCGCGGCAGCTGGAAGTGGGCGTGAAGTACGTGCCGGTCGAGGCGCTGACCCTGGGCGCGGCGGTGTTCCGCATTTCGCAGCCGTACCAGTACGCCAAGCCCGACAACAGCGACGTCGGCTACACCTTCGTCGAGGAAGGCACCCAAACCCACACCGGCCTGGAGCTGACCGCCAACGGCCAGCTGACCGACGCGCTGCAGATCGTGGCCAGCGCCAGCGTGCTGCAGGCGCGCGCGCGCGACACCGGTACCCCGGCCTATGAAGGCCATCAGCTGGTGAACGTGCCGAAGGTGCGCGCCAGCGTGCACGTAGCCTACGCGCTGCCGTTCGTGCAGGGCCTGGACGTGACCGGCGGCTGGCGCTATGCCAGTGCCAACGTGGCCCGCGCCGACGGTGGCGTGCGCGCACCCGACTATTCAGTGTTCGACGCTGGCCTGCGTTTCCAGCATCGCCTGCGTGAGCGCGCAGTGACCTGGAACCTGTCGGTGGACAACGTGTTCAACCGCTTCTACTGGCGCGATACCGGCAGCAGCGGCGGTGACTACTACCTGTTCCCCGGCGCACCGCGACAGGCCCGCCTGTCGGTGACGTTCGCGCTGTGAGCGGCGTGATGCTCGAGTGGACCGCCGCACTGTGCAGCATCCTCGGCGTCTGGCTGATGGCCCGGCGCCGGCTGGCGGCGTGGCCGGTGGGCCTGCTGTCGGTGGCGCTGTATGGCCTGGTGTTCGCCGAGGCCAAGCTGTACTCGGACACCCTGCTGCAGATCGCCTTCGGTGGTTTCCTGGTCTATGGCTGGCTCAACTGGCGGCAGCATGCCGCCGATGAAGGCAGCATCCGCATCGTGCCGCTGGCACGCGGCATGCTGCTGCGCGACCTGGCCATCGGCCTGTGCGGTGGCGTGGTGCTGGGTGCAGCCATGCACAGCTTCACCGACGCTGCCCTGCCGTGGTTGGATGCGCTGCTGACCGGTCTGAGCCTGGTCGGGCAATGGTGGCAGGCCCGCCGCCACGTGGCCTGCTGGTGGGTGTGGATCGCAGTGGACGTGGTCTATGTGGGTGCGTACCTGTTCAAGTCGCTGCACGTGACCGCCGCGCTGTACGTGTTCTTCCTCGGCCTGGCCGTGTTCGGCCTGCGCGCATGGAGCGCCGCCGCTCGCGAGCCACAGGTGGCAACGCAGTAGAGCCACGCCATGCGTGGCTGGGCCACTGGTAGTCGCCAACCTTGGTTGGCGTGCGTGCCGACCAAGGTCGGCATCTACCCAGAACATCCACGCATGGCGTGGATCTACTTCGGCTCCAGCACCAGGCCCAGCCGCAGCGGCTGGCGCATGTCGGCTGGCGGAGCCGCCTGCAACGGTGCGGCCTGCAGCGTCGCACGCAGGTCAGCATCGACCTGGGCATCACCCAGGCTGTCGAATTCCAGCTTCGAGATGCGGCCATCCGCCGCGATCCACACGCTCACCGGTAGCGGCGTCGGTGCGTCCGGATGTGCCTGCAGCCATTCCAGCACGCGCTGCGCCTGCGGGTCCTGCTCCTGCTGCAGGCGCTGCTGCAGCTGCCCCCCCACGGCGGCGGCATAGGCCATCCAGTGTGCAGGAGCTTCCTGCGCGGACACCCCGGCGCTACCCAGTGCCAGCGCACCGAACAACCCGGCCAGTGGCCGCCACCAGCGGCGTGCACCGGTTGTGTTCCTTGCCATCGCCATCGCCCGCCCCTGCGCTCTCATCCAACCGCTGATGGTCGGCGCGGTAGATGACAGACAGATGGCGGTACAGTAGAGCCACGCCATGCGTGGCTGCTACGGGCAACGTGCGCACCATCCACGCGTGGCGTGGATCTACTGGAACAGAGCGGCCAGTAGCATGCGCAAGGACGAGAGCCGCGATCAGTCGCCCAGGTCGGCCAGCACCTTGCGCGAGGGCGCGAAGAAGGTCACGCCGGTGGTGGCGGTGGAGAAATCAAGGATGCGGTCATGCAGCGGTGCGGGATTGCCGATGAACATGCGCTCGAGCATCTTCTCGATCACCCACAGGCGGCGCGTGTAGCCGATGAAGTAGGTGCCGTACTCGCCGCGACCCGGCTTGGCGAACGGCATGTTGTCGCGCAGGATCTCGTGCTCGCCGTCGGCATCCTCGATGGTGCACAGCGTCTTGTGCGACTTCTGCGCATCGGCCGGCGCATCGTCCAGCTCGATGTTGTCGTGCTTGGTACGACCGATGATTGCTTCCTGCGCCTCGGTCTTCTGCGCGCGCCAGGCATCGAGGTTGTGCAGGTACTTCTGCACCACCACGTAACTGCCGCCGGCATGTTCCGGATCCTCTTCACCCACGATGGTGGCTTCCGGCAGTGACAGCCCTTCCGGGTTGGCGGTGCCGTCGACGAAATCGAGCAGGTCGCGGCCATCGAAATAGCGGAAGCCGGCCACGTCATCGACCGTCTCCACCGCATCGCCAAAGGCCATCAGCAGGTTGCGCTCGAACGCCACGATCAGATCCATCGTGCGTGCACGGATGTGGTACAGCAGGTCGCCCGGCGTGGACACAGCGGTATGGGTCGCGCCCTTGATCTCGCGGAACGGCTGCAGCTCACGCGGTGGCGTGGTGCCTACCAGCGGCTTCCACACGCGGTGGCCGATGGCCACGTTGCAGGTGAAGGTGCGTTCGATCTCGCGGATGGCGGTGTTCTTGATCAGGTCGTCGGTGCTGGCCAGCACCTCGCGTGCCTTGGCGATCGACGCCTCGTCATCCTTCACCTTCAGCACCAGGAACGCCGCCGAATGGGTCAGTGGCGCGGTGATCTGCTGCGGCTCGTTGTCGAGCGTGTGGTTGACGGCGGTGATCGGTGCGGGCTGGGAGTTCACGGCGGTTCCTGCTGGCTTGAGGCGGACGCATCGCGTGTGGCGATGTGCGGGCGATCATAGCGGAACCGCCTGACCGGGGACGGAGCGGTTCTCGTTCCGTCCACCGACGAAGCTACGAAGGCCTCAGTCCACATCACTCCAGACCGCCAGTTCGTAGCCATCCAGATCGCGGAAGTGGAAGCGGCGACCACCGGGGAAGGCGAACACCGCCTGCACCACCTCGCCACCGGCGGCCACTACGCGTTGCTGCGCATCGGCCAGGTCCGCGCAGTAGAGGATCACCAGCGGTCCTCCCTGGGCGCGCAACGGCGCGTCAGACACGAAGCCACCTTTCAGGCGGCCATCGTCGAACTCGGTGTAGGCCGGTCCATAGTCGGTGAAGCGCCAACCGAACACCTCGCCGTAGAAGCGCTTGCTGCGGGCGACGTCGGCGACGTTGAATTCGATGTTGTCGATGCGGCGTTCGGCATCGTGGGGTGCGGCAGGATTCATGGCGTGGCTCCGTGGTGGGAGCCCAGCATCGATCAATGCAGCACCGTGGTCTTGAACAAAACGGCCATCATTGCCCCCACTCCAGGCGCAGCTCGCTGGCGGTCATGCCCGCCAGTTCGCGCGCCTCGCGGCTGAGATGGGCCTGGTCGGCATAGCCGGCATCAGCAGCCAGCATCGCCAACGAATGCTGTGGCAGCGCGCGGCTCTGGCGCAGGAAACGTTGCAGCCGCAGGATCCGCTCCAGCGTCTTGGCGCCGTAGCCGAACTGCGACTGGCTGAAACGCCGCAGGCTGCGCGGGCTCAGGCCCAGGTGCGCCGCCAGCGTATCCAGCGTGGCGTGACCCGCGGCGAGCGCCTGGAACAGGACATGGCCGCGCTGCGCCGGCGTACCCAGCGCGGCCGCACCCATGTGCTGTTGCAGGCAGTGCGCCATTCGCTGCAGGCGCTGTGCAGGCGCGGTGTCGCCGATGGAGGCCGCCGCCTTGTTCGCCCACGCGCCCTTCAGGTCGGCCAGTGGCACGGCCTGGCCGATGATCCCGGCCAAGGGCAGGCCCAGCGCGGCCAATGCCTGGCCGGGACGGAAGCGTGCGCCCAGCACCTGCGCACCGGGTGCCAGCGCCGGGTGCGCGGCCACGCGGTCCGGGCCGACGACGAACAGCGCACCGTCGCGCCAGAGGATATCCACGCAGCCATCGGGCAATACGGTGATGTGCCCATCGGCATCGGCAGGAAGCTGGCTCTGCCACAGCTGGCCAAAGTGGCCGCGCAGCGGCGCAGGCGCCAGATGCTCCTGGTAGGTCGTGCCGGTGCCTGCAAGAGAGGAAGGGTCGCCCATGCCGCATTGTGGCGCCACGGGGCCCATAAAAGTGAAGCCCGGCGCGAGGCCGGGCTTCGGTTGGCGTGTGGGAGAGAGAGAGTCACACGCCAGCACAACACGCACTAACGACAGGCGTTTGTTACCAGGTGAAGCGCGGGCCCACGAACCACTCGCGGTCGCCGGCCTTGGCCAGCTTCACTTCGCCACTCAGGCCCCAGTTCTGGTTGAACTTGGCGGTGGCGCCGACACGGCCATAGAACTCGCCGTCCGGGTTGATGCCGTGCTTCTTGGTGTAGTCCTCGTAGCCGGCCATCACGTAGCCTTCCACGTACGGGTTGAACGCGGTGCGCACGCCAACTTCGGTCGAGTAGCCGTTGAAGTCCAGGCCATGCTTCATGTCGAACTTCTGGTACGCAACGCGAGCCACCAGGTCGGTGTTCGGTGCGATGCCGTAGTTGTAGCCGGCGCCGATGCGCCACTGGTCGACGTCATTCTTGAACTTGTCGGTCTCCTGCGCGCTGTAGTCGCCGAAGATGTGGAAGTTCGGGTGCACCGCCACCGAACCCTTCACCTTCCAGCCATCGGCGTCGCCGCCCTTGGCATCGGTGTTCACGTAGCCGCCTTCAACATAGTTGTACGACAGGCCATCGGTTGCCGATGCAGCGAACGGCAGAGCAGCCAGAAGACCCAGGGCGAGCAGCGAATTCTTGTTCATCGGGACACACCTTTAATTATTTTGGTTTCGTCGGCCGCCTCCCGGGAGGGGGAGAGAGAAGAGGCGGTCGACAGGTGTGAATTATCCGTTAGGGGGTCTAATCAACCCTGAATATTGAACTGACTGGTGTATAAATAAGGCTGGCGTTCAGGGAACTCCGCATGGGACCGCTGTCGGCTTCTTACGCGCACCACGCTCGATGCGTGATGCGGGCACTGATCCTGATCGCCTCGCCGGTTGCGCTACTGCAGGCACAGGCCGCTGAGCGCATCGTTTCTGCCAGGCACATCGTCGTACAGACAGACGATGTCACGCGCTTCTTCAAGGTGCTGGACGCCAACCAAGGGCGCCCAAGCGCCGATGATCTGCAACACGGCTATCTGGATGCGGGTACGGATGCCCTGCGCAGCTTCACCGACCGCCGTATCGGCTCGATGGAGCGGCTGGCCAGGGCCATCCAGGACAAGCCGGCATTGTTTGCGAAAGCGAGAACCTGCGCGACCGCATTGCCATCGATCCGCACGCGCGTCGCCGCTGCCGTCGATCGACTTGGCGCCCTGTTGCCGTCTGCGCGCTTTCCCCCGGTCACCGTACTGGTGGGCCGCGGCAACAGTGGTGGCGTGACTACCGAAGCAGGTGTGGTCATCGGACTGGAAGCACTGTGCAACGCCGACTGGATGCAGACCGATGTAGGTGACCGCTTCGTGCATCTGATCGCGCATGAGTATGTGCACGTGCAACAGCCCGGTGCACGCGTGGACATCGAGCAGCCCACCCTGCTCTATCAGACCCTGCTGGAAGGGGGCGCCGAATACGTGGCCGAACGGAGCTCCGGGCAACCGGCCAACGCGCATCTGCAGCGTTGGACACAGGGTCGCGAGTGTGCGCTGGAGCGCGCGTTCCTGCAGGACAGCATGGGTACCGATCTTTCAAGGTGGCTGTACAACGGTCCCGGCGACGATGCGCGCCGCGGAGATCTCGGCTACTGGATCGGCTACCGCATCGCCCATGCCTATGTTGCGCGCGCGGCCGACACGCGCAGCGGCGTCGCCGAACTGCTGGATGTCCAGCCTGGGAACGCTGCAGCGCTGCTCGAAGCAAGTGGATGGCAACCTGCGTGCGGAGCAGGCGGAAGCACGCAGACGCGCATGCCGTGATGCCGGCTTCATGCAGGTGAATGGGTAACGTTTAACAGGCACAAGGCGCTCCGCCGATGCAGATCAGTTCGCTTGATCCCGCTTGTTAAGGTTTGTTGGTCTACAGGCCTTCACAGCCCATCCACGTACTCAAATTCCAGCTGAAAGCACGGGCTGGCGCCGGGAACAAACGCCGCTATATTCCAGCTTCCCCAGACGAAGGAGGGAGTTGGAAATGAAACTGACCAAGCAGCACATCAACGCAGCACGCGCCATCACCGTCGCCATCGTGGCCACCGTAAGCCTCGGCGCTTGCGCCACCTACAAGGACGAGTTCGCAACCATCAACTCGCGCCTCGATCAGCTCGACGTAAAGGTGCAGGGCGCTGCCCAGAGTGCCGAGTCCGCCAACCAGTCGGCGCAGCAGGCCAACCAGCGTCTGGACCAGATCGAAGGCCGCGTACAGCAGCTTGAAAGGGCACCGGCCGGTCGCAAGCCGCGCGGCTGATAGCTCCCTCATCCTTTGAATTGATCCACCTCTGTATCGGGAACCAGTGGCCTTCGCCGGCCACTGGCATCCTTCCACCCAGGATTGCATTGCAAGGAGCCGTCCCATTCGTACCTCCTCCTCCCCTGCACGCCGCGCCCTCCATGCCGCACTGGCGATGGCACTGGCCGTTGCGTGTAGCGGCGCAGCCAGCGCCAAGGGCAAGGACAAGGAAGCCCCTGAACAGCGAATTGCCGCCGTTGATGAACTTCCACCCGACCAGAGCGTGTCCGAAACAGTGATCGAGCTGGCCGGCTGGGTGGTTGCCAGCAAGGACAACCAGGGCTACCCGTTCGCAATCATGGACAAGGCCGCCGCGCAGGTCCTGATCTTCGGCGGCGACGGTAAGCTGCGCGGCGCGGCACCGGCGCTGTTCGGTTCGGCCATCGGTGATCACTCGGCCCCTGGTGTTGCCAAGCTCGCACTGAGCGCGATTCCCGGCCATGACCGCACCACCCCTGCCGGCCGTTTCATTGGTGGCTACGGCCCCTCCGACGATGCCGGGCGCGTGCTGTGGGTGGACTACGATTCCGCCGTCTCGATGCACCCGCTGCCGCCAGGCACCCCGAAAGAGAAACGCGCCCAGCGGCTGGCAACGCCGACGCCGGACGACAACCGCGTCACCCACGGCTGCATCAACGTCTCGCCCGCGTTCTACGAGCAGATCGTGCAGTCCACGTTCGAGAAGGGCGGTGTGTTCTACATCCTGCCGGACAAGGATTCGATCGCGAAGACGTTCCCGGAGTTCGCGCAGAGCCGTGGCGATGCAAAGGACGAAGACGAGAAAGGCGCGCGGCGCGCAAGCAAGTAGAAGTGGGTAGTGGAAAGCGTTTGCGTACCGGAAGTCAGGAAGCCGCAGCGCCCGCCGCCCGCGCCAATGCAGCGGCATGCGCATCGCCCTTCCTCTCGCTGTAACGGTCCACCAGGTAGTCCGTCCTGCCACGCGTCAGCAGCGTGAACTTCACCAGCTCTTCCATCACATCCACCACCCGATCGTAGTACGGCGAGGGTTTCATCCGGCCGTCGTCATCGAATTCCTGCCAGGCCTTGGCCACTGACGACTGGTTGGGGATGGTCAGCATGCGCATCCAACGGCCGAGCACACGCAACGTGTTGACCGTATTGAACGACTGCGAGCCGCCACTCACCTGCAGCAGCGCCAGCGTCCTGCCCTGCGTGGGCCGCACGCTGCCATCTTCCAGCGGCAACCAGTCGATCTGGTTCTTGAACACGCCGGTGACCGTGCCATGCCGCTCGGGGCTGACCCAGACCTGGCCTTCCGACCACTGCGACCATTCGCGCAGTCGCTGCACTTCAGGGTGGTGCGGGTGCACGCTGTCCAGCATGGGCAGCGCATGCGGATCGAACACGCGGGTCTCGCACCCCAGGTGACGCAGCAATCGCTCGGTTTCCAGCGCCAGCTTGCGACTGAACGACTGCGGCCGAAGCGAGCCGTAGAGCAGGAGGATGCGTGGCGGTCCCGGATCTGCCGCGGCGAGCTGGTGGTGATCGGGCTGGGGCAGCGAGGCGTCTACCAGATTCGGTAGATGGGGGCTTGTGATGGGCTTATTCATTCGATTATTCTAGAAATATGGAAACGTTGAATGCAATTGCTGCCCTGACTGCCCTGGGCCATGCCACCCGCCTGGCTGCCTTCCGCTTGCTGGTGGAGGCTGGCCCGGCAGGTCGCATGGCGGGCGACATCGCCACGGCCCTGCAGGTGCCCCCAGCCACGCTCAGCTTCCACCTGAAGGAGCTGGTGCAGGCCGGCCTGGTGGAGAGCGAAAGCCAGGGTCGCCATGTCTGCTACCGCGCCAACTTCGATGCGATGAACGGCTTGATCGAGTACCTGACGCACAACTGCTGCGCGGGCTCGCCAACCGAGCAATGCATGCCCACGGCGCCCGCCTGCAAGGGCTGACCCCACACAGATCCTCTCCTCTCAAGGCAATTGCTCCATGACCCGCAATGTCCTGTTCCTCTGCACCGGCAACAGCGCCCGCAGCGTGCTTGCCGAAGCCACCCTGCGTGCATGGGGCGGTGATCGCTTCAGCGCATTCAGTGCGGGCAGCCAGCCCAATGGCCAGATCAACCCCTTCGCGCTGGCCCAGTTGCAGGCCGAAGGAATGCCCATTGAAGGGCTGCGCAGCAAGTCGTGGGATGAGTTCGTGGATGCAGCACCGATGGATCTGGTGATCACCGTGTGTGATGCAGCCGCAGCGGAAGCCTGCCCTGTGGTGTTCGGTGACTTCGTCCGCAGCCACTGGGGCCTGCCCGATCCGGCCGCCGTGGCAGGCAGCGATGCCGACAAGACCGCAGCCTTCGCGCTGGCTCATGCCATCGTGAAGGCGCGACTGCGTGCATTGCTCGCCTTGCCTGACTCATTGTGGTCCGACCGCGAAGCGCTGCAGCACGCGCTGGATCAGATTGGACAGTTGCAGCCGACCGACAGCATGCCGTGACTTCCCGCATGAATCTGTTCGAACGCCACCTGACGCTTTGGGTCGGGCTTTGCATTGCGGTCGGCACGCTGCTGGGCCACTTCCTACCCGGTGCTTTCGCGGTGCTGGCGTCCGCCGAAGTCGCCAAGGTCAACCTGCCGGTTGCCGCGCTGATCTGGCTGATGATCATCCCGATGCTGCTGAAGGTCGACTTCCGCGCGATGCGCCAGTTGCAGCAACACTGGAAGGGCATCGGGGTAACACTGTTCATCAACTGGGCGGTCAAGCCGTTCTCGATGGCGCTGCTGGGCTGGCTGTTCCTGCGCCATGCCTTCGCGGACTGGCTGCCCGCAGCACAGATCGACAGCTACATCGCCGGTTTGATCCTGCTGGCGGCCGCGCCCTGCACTGCCATGGTGTTCGTCTGGAGCAACCTGTGCCGCGGCGATGCCAACTTCACCCTGAGCCAGGTGGCGTTGAACGACGCGATCATGGTGGTCGCATACGCACCGGTGGTGGCGCTGTTGCTGGGCCTGTCAGCGATCACTGTGCCGTGGGACACGCTGCTGTTGTCGGTGGGTCTCTACATTGTGGTGCCCGTGCTGGTGGCCGCCCTGCTGCGGCACTGGATCCTTTCGCGCAGCGGCGAGGCGGGCCTGCAGCGTGCGCTTCGAAGGCTGGGACCGCTGTCCCTGTCAGCGCTGCTGCTGACGCTGGTGGTGCTGTTCGGGTTCCAGGGCCAGCAGATCGTGAAGCAACCGCTGGTGATTGCGTTGATTGCAGTGCCGATCCTGATCCAGGTCTACTTCACTTCAGGCCTGGCCTACCTGCTCAACCGCCGCTTGGGCGTGGCGCATTGCGTGGCCGGCCCGTCAGCGCTGATCGGGGCCAGCAACTTCTTCGAGCTGGCTGTGGCCACAGCGGTGGGACTGTTCGGCGTGCACTCGGGAGCGGCGCTGGCCACCGTGGTGGGTGTGCTGATCGAGGTACCGGTCATGCTGTCCGTGGTGCGGATCGTGAACCGTACACAAGCCTGGTACGAGAGACGCGAAGAGCACTGACAGATCAAAGTGTGTGGGAATCGATTTACGTTCTTCGCCCCGCACTGTCGTCATCGACTTGGTGGGGTGCCCGTACGCCACGTCATCAACTTCGACCCATGTCGCATATTCCCCATGCCGCTACGGCCGTTGCGGCGCCTGCGTCTGCGACAGCTTAACAGCGTGCAAAAATGCCAGAAGCGTCTTTGATCAAGCGTTGAATGCAACTGTTCTGATTGGCACCGCGCAGCAGCACGCGTACAGATGACGTGCCATCGAAAAAGGATGGCCGGGCTTCGAAAACCCGTGCGCTTGTTTGACAACGCTTGCCCGCCGGCGTCACCCCTCGTGGCGCCGGCGGGCAATCCGTCTGCCGGCTATGGCGGGCGGAGCGTGGAGGCCCTGTGCCTGCCGGTTTCAACAAGCGCCCGGTTTTCGAGCCACGTCTCCGCCCGCCACCTTTGCGTGGCGGCTGCCGTCTGTCCTGCACGGAGCCTTTGCCATGAGCACCCCCGAATCCTCCCGACTACGCGCGCAGTACGTGCCCGCCAACGCGGACGCGCCTTCGGAAGCACCGCACCCGCACGATCCGCACGGTTTCATCGCCACCCTCGACCGCATTAGCAAGGGCGCCGCCGCCGACGGCCAGCCCTGGCCGGAACGTCATCAGATGCCCGGCCGCCGCGTGGCCTTGGCCGACGCGGACTGCGCATTGACCGGCCTGCGCGTGGCGCTGGAAATGCTGCTGGCTGCCGAGCGCGTGCGCCAGAACGGACCCGACGAGGAGTACGTGGGCGACCGGGTGATGGAGGGCCTGATGATGGTCAGTCTGTCGCTGACAGCACAGGTCAGCGCACGCATGCGGCCGGAAGGGTGATACGGGGAACAACGCTCACTGCAACGCCGGGCACGGCCCGGCGCTGCGGCGCGCGCCACATCACTCGCAGAGTGCGCTGTCTTCCTTCAACGCGGCATCCTGCAGTGGCTGGCGCTGTTCGATCTGCGCACGTTGTTCCGCCGTCGGCTCGCCCAGCCACCATACACGGCAGCGCGCGGTAAGACGGCCAACCATCTTCGACTGATCGGGCGAATACAGCATCGCCAACGCGGTGCCGGGGCAGTCGTGGGCCTGGCAGGCGGTATAGAACCACCACGGCTCACCCTGCAGCACTACCAGTTCGCCAGGACCGCTGGGCCCGCTCAACAGGCGTTCGCGCAGCGATGGAATCTCCTTGTCAGCGGATTCGGCTGCGGCCGTGTTCTTCATCAGGGCGTTGAACGCGGCCAGCACCTTCGGATCCTTGCGGCCGCAGTCGTCCACAGTATTGCCGCCCACCAGGGTGAAGAAATGCGTCGCCAGCGGGTTGTCCGCGCAGGTGAGTTCCCCGCCGGCGCTCGGGTCTTCCGGTTCGCCTTCGTTGTCCCACACCGAGGGGTCCACACCGTCTTCGGCGGACGGTTCCTTCTCGACCACCGTCGCTACGGCGGCCGGTGCTTCGGTGGTCGGCGCTGGCGCCACAGCAGGTGCAGTCTCGCCAGTCTTTTCCGGTGCCTGTCCGCAGGCTGCCAGCAGCGCGGCCATCATCGCCATCCCTGTGATTCGCATCTTCATTCCGTGTCCTTGTCTGATCTGCGCTGCATCCACCAAATCGGCGGCCGCGTGATTCTAACCAGCGGCGCGCTAGGATGCGTCTGAAGCCTTCCCATCATCGCCAGGGCCTGGACGCATGCGCCGCACACGACTCGCCATGATCTTCTGCAGTGCCCTGCTGATGGCATCGCCGGCAATTGCCCACGATGCCGAAGGCGCGAAGCCCGCACAGCCGCTTCCCGATATCGCGCTGCCCGCACCGCTGGACCGTGTACTGCGCGACTACGAGCAGGCGTGGCGCACGGGTGATGCCAAGGCATTGGGTGCGCTGTTCGCCGAGGATGGCTTTGTGCTGCAGAGCAACCAGCCGCCGGTGCGCGGCCGCAGTGCGATCGAGGCCGCGTATGCCGGCCAGGGCAGCAGTCCGTTGCGGCTGCGTGCCTTGGCGTATGCGGTGGAGGGGAATACGGGCTACATCATTGGTGCGTACAGCTACGGCAACAACGTGGGCGATACCGGCAAGTTCACGCTCACGTTGAAGCGCGTGGGGGATGGGCCGTGGCTGATCTTTTCGGACATGGACAACACCAGCGCGCCGCCGCGGGCGCGGTGATCGGCGTTGCAGTAGATCCACGCCATGCGTGGATATGCAGGGCGCGTGATGCCAAGCAAGCTTGGCACCCACCAAAGCCTGTCTCCCGTCCGGCACCCGCGTGTACTCCCTGATGAAAAAACCCCGGCACGTAGCCGGGGTTTTTCGATTCACTTGAACAGCGTGTCCGGGTATTCCGGTTTCTGTTCCCGCGCCAGCAATGCGCGCAGGCCTTCTTCCGGCGTCTGCTCACCGTGCAGCACGGCACGCACGCGGTCGGAGATCGGCAGGTCGATGCCATGGCGGCGCGCCTGTCGCATCACTTCGTCGGCGGTCTGCACCGATTCGACCACCTGGCCGATTTCGCGCACGGCGTCCTGCAGCGTCTGGCCACGGCCCAGGGCCAGGCCCAGGCGGCGGTTGCGCGACAGGTCGCCGGTACAGGTCAGAACCAGATCGCCCAGGCCCGCCAGGCCCATCAGCGTTTCCGGCTTGGCACCGATGGCAGCGGCCAGACGCAGCATCTCGTTGAGGCCGCGCGTGATCAGGCCGGCACGGGCGTTGAGGCCCAGCTGCATGCCATCGGCCACGCCGGTGGCCACGGCCAGCACGTTCTTCATCGCGCCGCCCAGCTCGGCACCGACCATGTCGTCGCCGGTGTAGGCGCGGAACGCCGGGCCATGCATCGCCTCGGCCACCGTCTGCGCGAACTCGGGCACGTCGCCGTGCACCGTGATCGCGGTCGGCAGGCCCTGGGTGACTTCCTTGGCGAACGACGGCCCGGTGACGACGGCCAGCGGCACGTCCTCACCCAGCACTTCGCGCGCCACTTCATGCAGGAAGCGGCCCGAACCGGGTTCGAAGCCCTTGGTGGCCCAGGCCACGCCGGCACCGGCCGGGCGCAGCGGCGCCAGCGCACGCACGGTTTCGCCGAAGGCATGCGAGGGGGTCACCACCAGGATCCAGGCCGCGCCCTCCACCGCCGACGCCAGGTCGGTGGTGGCACGCAGGCTGTCCGGCAGCGGGATGCCCGGCAGGTAACGCGGGTTCTCGTGGCGCTGGTCGATGGCTTCGACCACGGCAGCATCGCGCCCCCACAGCACGGTCGGATGACCGTGCCGTGCGAGCAGGCTGGCCAGCGCGGTTCCCCAGGAACCGGCGCCAAGCACGGCGATCTTGTCAGCGGTAGTGCTCATCCGTGACGTCGCGGCAGGAATCAGGCGTTGCCAGCCGGCTCGGAGTCAGCCAGCGACGGTGCGTCGCCCTGCTCCTGGCGCTGGCGCAGGGTTTCTGCGTACAGGCCTTCGAAGTTGATCGGCTGCAGGAAGAACGGCGGGAAGCCGCCGGCCTGGATCAGGTCGCTGATCAGCTGGCGCACGTACGGGAACAGGATATTCGGGCACTGGGTGCCGAGCAGCACGTCGATCGACTGCGGGTCCAGGCCGACCAGGCCGAACACGCCGGCCTGCTTCACTTCGGCCACGTAGGCGGTGCGCTCACCGGCCTGGCAGGTCAGGGTCACGGCCAGCACGACTTCGAAGGCGTTCTCACCCAGGCGCTGCACCTGCTGGTTCAGGTTCAGCTGCAGCTCCGGCTGCACCTGGTCATTGAAGATGGTCGGGGCGTTCGGCGACTCGAAGGAGACGTCCTTGACGTAGATCTTCTCGACGGTGAAAGCGGGGCCGGTGGCGGCATCGACCGGCGCAGCAGCGCCGTTGGTGATCTCTTCGGACATTTCCAGTAACTCCAATGAATGCAATGAAAACGATGGTCGAATTACTGCGATGGGGGCGGGATCAGGCCCATACAAGGCCGGATCCGCCACCTGCGGCAATCAGTTGCGGCCCTTGACCAGCGGCAGCTCGGCCTGCTGCCAGGCGGGAATGCCGCCCTCGAGCACGTAGACCTTCTCGAAGCCGGCCTTCTTCAGCGCCTTGGCGGCGGTTTCCGAGGCATTGCCGCTGCGGCACACCAGCACCACCGGCGACTGCTTGGCGTTGGCCACCAGCTTGTGGTCCGGGCCGAAGGCACTGGCCTGGGCGTTGCGGCTGCCGGCAATGTGGCCCTTCTCGAAGTCACCGCTGGCCGACAGGTCGACCACCACCGTGCCGCCCGCGTTCATCAGCTGGGTCAGTTCGGCGGGCTTGATGCCCTTGAAGCCCCGGAACAGGCGGCGGATCTCGGTGACGATGATGGCCACGGTCAGGCCGACCAGGGCCGCGGACAGCATCGGGTTTCGGCCTGCAAAGGCCAGCAACTCTTCGTAATTCACTCAGGTCACGGGTCGATTAAGCGGGCGCCGATTGTCGCACAAGCCGGACGCGGCCCGTCACTGCCCCTTCCACAGGTCCGGCAGGCCGGCGGTCTGCCACCAGCGCTTGGCCTCCGGATCCCAGCGCCAGCGCTCGACCACCATCACGGTGCGTTCGGCCTGGGTGTTCTGGTTGATCACCCCGATTTCGACCCGGCGCTCGACCAGGCCGCCTTCCAGCGCCGCGCTGCTGCGCTCGCGGTAGGACGACACGCGCAGCTGCGCGTAGCGGTTGAGCTCGAACTCGGTGGGCGGCTTTTCCTTGCGCAGCTTGGGGTCCAGATAGCCGATGGCATCGTCCATGCTGCCCCAGCGGATGGTGGCGCCGTAGGCGATCTGGGTCTCTTCCAGCAGCTTGCGCTGCTTGCGGCTCAGGTCGTCGGCCGAAGCCACGGCGCTGACCAGCAGCAGGGAACACATCAGGAACTGGATGAGGCGGCGCATCGGTGGTTTCCCCAGAACGTCAGCCTGCCATCCTACCCTTTGGCGAAGGCAACAAAGCGACCGCTGAACTCGGCGGCAGGCTTGCCATCGACACCGGGCTGGGTGGCGATGATGCTGATGCGGGCCTTGCGGCGCTGGCGGAAGGTGTTCAGGAAGGCGTCCCAGCCGGTGGCCTCGGCCGCTTCGGCGTGGGCGTGCAGGTCTTCGTAGACCGGGGCCAGGTAGCGCAGGTTGCTGTCGGCCACGTAGACCTCGGCATCGTGGCCGGCCAGGCGCAGGCGCAGGCTGACCAGCGCCCAGCCGGACAGGGTCAGCACCGAGGCCAGGCTGCCACCGAAGGCGTTGCCCTTGTCGTTGACGTTGGCGGCCAGCGGCGCGGTGATGCGCAGCACGCCGTCGGCATAGCCGTCGAGCTGGATCTGCATGGCGCGCACCGCCGGCATGCAGTCCAGCACGTCCTGCAGGGCGGCCAGCGAGGAAGTCAGAGCATCAACGGACATCGGAGCAGAGACCACGACAACGAAGGGCCCGCATAATGCAGGCAATGGCCGACCATACGATACCCACTGGCGCCGCCGGTTCCGAGCCGGGCTGGACCTTCATTTCGCTGCGACCGCAGGGCCAGAATTCCGCACTGCGCCGCGCCGTTGCTGGGCTGGGCGGGCATGTGGTGGCCCTGCCACCCTGGCGCCTGCAGCGCTTGAACGGCATGCCAGTGGTGCGTCAGCTGCAACGCGCGCTGAACTGCGATCGGGTGGTGTTCACCAGCCCGGCCGCCGTGACCGCGGCCGCCACCCTGCTGCCACTGGCCGAGGCGCAACGCAGCCCGTGGCTGACCGTGGGCGAAGGCACCGCGCGCGCACTGCGGGCGCAGGGCGTCGGCGAGGTGCATGCACCGCAGCGGATGGACAGCGAGGGCCTGCTGGCGCTGCCGGTGCTGGCCGAGGCGCGGGGCCTGCGCATCGGACTGGTCACCGCGCCCGGCGGACGCGGGCTGATTGCTGCACACCTGCAGGCCGCAGGCGCCACGATCGAACGTGCCGATGTCTACCAGCGCCGCCTGCTGCGCCTGTCGCCCCGCACGCTGGTTCGATTGGCGCATTCAGCGCAGCCGTGGGTGTTGGCGGCGAGCAGTGGTGAGGCGTTGCTGCATTTCTGGCAGCAGCTTCCGCCGGCATTGCAGCAACGCCTGCAGACCCAGGCCACCGTCGTCGTGGCCAGCGAACGGCTGGGCGATCAGGCGCATGCACTGGGGCTGCAGCGCGTGGTGCGCGCGGCCGGGCCCACCACGGCACAGCTGGTGGCCGCTGCACACGCCACGCTCACCGTCCCGGCAGCGACCTGAACAGGGACGTGGGTCACGCTTGCCGCTGTGGTCGGCAACAGTGATGCTGTGCACAACGCGGCCTGCCGGATCCTGACCGGCGACGTTGCCGACAAGGAAGCCCTATGAACGAGACTCCGCCCGTTTCCCCGCCCCGTCGCCCCGCGCGCTGGCTGCTGCCGCTGGCCGGGGTGGTCGTGCTTGGCGTGGGCGGCTATGCCGGCTGGTACGTCTGGCAGCAGCAACAGCACGAACAGGAAGCGCAGGCACAGACCATGGCCGTGCAGCTGCAGGGCCTGGAGGCGACGCTGGATGCACTGCGCCGCGACCAGCGCGCGACCAGCCAGCGCCTGCAGGATGCGGCGACCACCAACCGCGTGCTGCGCGACGAGATGCTGGGCCTTTCGCAGCGCAGTGCGCTGCTGGAAGAGAACCTGGCCAAGCTGGCCGACAGCGCCAACCAAGGCCGCCAGGCGGTACAGCGCGATGAGGCCGAACTGCTGCTGACCCAGGCGGCGCAGCGGCTGAATTATGCCGACGACGTGGAAGGCGCGCGCCGCCTGTATGCACAGGCCGCCACCGCGCTGGCCGATCTGCCCGACAGCGATGGCCTGAACCTGCGCCAGGCATTGGTGCAGGAGCGCGATGCACTCGATGCGCTGGGCGCCGGCCCGCGCGTGCGGTCGCTGCAGCGGCTGGATGCCTTGGCCAGGGCACTGCAGGGGCTGCCGTCGCAGGTGACCGGCAACGCTGCGACCGACACCGCAAAACCGTGGTGGCAATCGACGCTGGCCCCGTTCGTGGACATCACCCCGAGCCGCCAGAATGGCCCGCTGACCGCCGCCGAACGTCGCAATGCCGACGACGCCCTGCAGCTGGAACTGACCCTGGCGCGCGCCGCGATCGAACGCGGCGACCGCACGGGCCGCGATACCGCACTGGAACGCGTGGAGCACTGGGCACAGCGGCGTTGGCCGGATTCACCGGCCCTGCGCGCGCAACGTGCTGAACTGAAGGCCTTGCGCGAGCTTCCGCTGCAGGCCAGCAACACCGTGCTTGGCAGCACCCTGCAGCAACTGCGCACCCAGACCGACCGGAGGTAGTCCCGCATGAAACCCCTGCAATCCCTGGTTGTGCTGTTGCTGGCGGTGGCCATCGGCGTGGTGGCCGCGCAATGGCTGGGCGCCGATGACCTCAACCGTTTCGGTGAAGTAACCCTGCGCTACGGCGGTTACGACTACCACAGCAACCTGCCGAAGGTGGCGCTGCTGTCGGTGATCGCAGTGCTGGTGCTGTGGCTGCTGTGGAGCCTGATTGCCGCACCGTTCCGCGCCTGGGGCCGCTACCGCCGCAAGCAGGGCCGGGTGCGCCTGATCGACGGCCTGCAGGCCTACGAGCACGGCCAGTGGCAGCGTGCCGAGAAGCTGCTGGATGGCGCTGCCAAGGACCCGGAAGTGAGCGCGGTGGCGCTGGCCAATGCCGTGCGCAGCGCACAGGCACGTGCCGACGGCCCCGCCGGTGAAGCGCTGCTGCAGCGTCTTGGCGAGAGCGATGCCACCCTGCAGGCGCTGCTGCGCGCCGAACAGCTGCTGGCGCGCGATCTGCCGGTGGATGCGATCAACGCATTGGACGTGGCGGCGATCCAGCCGCTGCCGCCGCGCGGCCTGTGGCTGCGTACCGAAGCGCTGGCGCGTGCCGGCCGCGCACACGAGGCCTATGGCCAGCTGGGTGCGCTGCGCCAGAGCAAGGTACTGCCGGCCGAATCAAACAGCGAACTGGAAGCCCGCCTGGCCGCACAGGCGCTGCTGGAAGCGGCCGACGTCAACGCATTGGCCGCACAGTGGGAAGCCACGCCGAAGGCGCTGCGGCCGACCCCGGACGTGGTGGGCGCCTATGCCAGCCGTGCGGTGGCCCTGAACTGGGATGAGCCGGCGCTGCTGGCGCTGGAACAGGCGCTGGACCAGCGCTGGGACGACGAACTGGTGGCGCTGTACGGCCGCCTGCCGGCCGAGCGCCTGGCAACCCGCCAGGCCAACCTGGCGCGCTGGCGCAATGTGCATGATGGCTCGGCCGCACTGCATCTGGCGCAGGGCCGCGTGGCCCTGGCCCAGCAGCAGTGGGATGCCGCCGATACGTTCCTGCACGAGGCCATCGCCGCCGGCGCCGGTGCCCCGGCGTGGGAAGCGCTGGGTGAACTGTTCGCGCAGCGTGGCGAGCACGCGCTGGCCGCGCAGTGCCTGGCCAATGCGCTGCGACTGCAGCGCGGCGAGGACAGCGTGGCGCTGGTGCGCGGCAGCGAGGCGCCGCTACGTGCCACGGTGGAAGAGCAGCCGATCACGGTGCAGCCGCCGGTGTATGACGCCAACGAAGAGCGCGACGAGTTCGGCAACCCGCGGTTGCCGTGAGGCGTGCCGACCAACGGTCGGCACCCACCGGAGCAACAAAAAAAACGCCGCCCATTGGGCGGCGTTTTCGTGCCAGCGCTGCCGGCCAGCGGCCGGCACTACCGTGATGCTCAGCGTTCGACGATCGCCACCACGCCCATGCCGCCGGCGGTGCAGATCGACACCAGCGCGCGGCCACCGCCGCGTTCGGCCAGCTGCTTGGCTGCGGTAGCAATCACACGTGCACCGGTGGCGGCGAACGGATGGCCGGTGGCCAGCGACGAGCCCAGCAGGTTGATCTTGTCCGGGTCGATACGGCCCATCGGTGCATCCAGGCCCAGGCGGTTGCGGCAGTAATCCTCGCTCTCCCACGCACGCAGGGTGCACAGCACCTGTGCAGCGAAGGCCTCGTGGATCTCGTAGATGTCGAAGTCCTGCAGGGTCAGGCCATTGCGCTTGAGCATCTCCGGCACGGCCACGGTCGGTGCCATCAGCAGGCCTTCGCCATGCACGAAGTCCACCGCAGAGACGTGCGCATCGCGCAGGTACGCCTGCGGCTCATGGCCGTGCGCACGCGCCCACTCTTCACTGGCCAGCAGCACCGCGGCGGCGCCATCGGTCAACGGCGTGGAGTTGGCGGCGGTCAGGGTGCCACGGCCGGAGACCTTGTCGAAGGCCGGCTTCAGCGTGGCCAGCTTTTCCAGCGAGGTATCCGGACGCAGGATGTTGTCGCGCTCGACGCCACGGAACGGTGCGATCAGATCGTTGAAGAAACCGCGCTCATAGGCAGCGGCCAGCTTCTTGTGCGAGGACACCGCCCACTCGTCCTGCGAGTCGCGCGAGATGTTCCATTCCTTGGCCATGTCCTCGCAGTGGTCGCCCATGCTCTTGCCGGTGCGCGGCTCGGCCACGCCCGGGAACTCGGGCTTGAGCTCGGAGAACTTGAAGCCGGAAGTGAGCGCGCGGATCTTGTCGCCAGTGCTCTTGGCACGGTTGGCGGCCAGCAGGCGCGCGCGCAGCTTCTTGCCGTAGACGATCGGCACGTCGGAGGTGGTGTCCGAACCGCCGCCGATGCCCGATTCGATCTGGCCCAGCGCGATCTTGTTGGCGACGGTGATGATGCTGTCCAGCGAGGTGCCACAGGCGCGCTGCAGTGTGATGCCCGGGGTCAGCGGCGACAGGCCGGACGACAGCGTGGCTTCACGGCCCAGGTTCCAGTCGCTGGAGTGCTTGATCACCGCACCCATCGCCACTTCACCCAGCTGCTGGCCGTGCAGGCCGAACCGTTCGACCAGCGCGCCCAGCGTACGGACCGACATGCCGAGGTTGCCGACATCCGAATACGCGGTGTTCTGGCGGCAGAACGGAATGCGGACGCCACCGAGGATGGCGACGGGACGAGCGTTGGGCATGGAGATACCTGGCATGGATGAGGGTGTCTGCAACATGGCCTGCACGGCGGAGCAGGCATAATGGAGCCAAGTGTAGCTGCCGCCCTGTGATGGGCCAACCGTGGAACCATGAGCAAACCCGACCCCGCGATGAATGCCCTTGGCGTGCTGGCCCTGGAACTGGCCGGCGGTGAAATCCCCCGCCAGGCGGTACTCAGCGCCGAACAGGCCGGTGAACTGGCCGATCGCGTCGGCCGCGACCTGTCCAAGCTGGTGCCGCAGGTGGCCGAGCTGGACCTGGTGTTCGCCGCCGCCCATTTCGACCCGGCCGAAGTGCTGCGCCCGGGCTGGCCGATCCACCGCCGCCTGGAAGAACTGCAGATGCGTGCCCCGGGCCGCAACCAGGGCCCGCGCCTGCTGGCCTTTGGTACCGACGCCCAGGGCGACGTGCCGCTGCCGTTCCAGGCCGACGCCAGCCTGGTGGGCGGCGGCCTGCGCGTGGTGCCGTTCCTGCTGACCGGCAGCGACGTGGCGACGACCAATGCGGTGGCCGAGGCGCTGGAAGACACGCTGCTGGCCAACGGCATGGCCCATGCCGACACCGCGTTGATGGCGCAGAACACCTTCGGTGCCCGCATCGAGCACGCGCGCTATTTCACCGTGAATGATCTGGCCGCGATGATGTCGATGCAGTACGACAACCAGGGCCTGGCCGCACTGTGGCCGCTGATCGAGACCGCGATCATGGCCCCCGGTGAAGACGAATGGCTCAACGCCGCGCCCGAGCCGCTGCTGCGTTACACGCATGGCGAAGCACGCATGGCGCTGTTCGATCCGGCCGGCTGGTGCGCGCACTACGATCACGGCAAGAACGATTGCGACCGCCTGAAGGGCATCTACGAGCAGTTCCTGATGCGCCAGCGGCAGATGGCCGCCGTGCTGGAAGCACATGGCGTGCCGGTACTGTTCGTGCACTGCGAGGCCGGCCAGGACGCGCGCGAACTGCTGGCGCGCTGAAGGCGGGTAGTGCCGGCCGCTGGCCGGCAACATCTGGATCTACGATTGCCGGCCAGCGGCCGGCACTACCGATCAGGAAAAACGCCGGCTTGCGCCGGCGTTTTCCGTTTCAGCAGAAATAGCCGCAGTGCTGTTCGTGCACTGCGAGGCCGGCCAGGATGCGCGCGAACTGCTGGCGCGCTGAAGGCGGGTAGTGCCGGCCGCTGGCCGGCAACATCCGGATCTGCGATTGCCGGCCAGCGGCCGGCACTACCGATCAGGAAAAACGCCGCCTTGCGCCGGCGTTTTCCGTTTCAGCAGAAATAGCCGCAGTGCTGTTCGTGCACTGCGAGGCCGGCCAGGACGCGCGCGAACTGCTGGCGCGCTGAAGACGGGTAGTGCCGGCCGCTGGCCGGCAACCTCCGCATTTGCGATTGCCGGCCAGCGGCCGGCACGACCGATCAAGAAAAACGCCGGCTTCTGCCGGCGTCCTCCGTTTCCAGCAGGAGCGCGCTTACGGCGCCTTCTGGATCACCGCACACGCCAGGCGCGCGCCGGCATTGCCGGTCGGCTGGGTCTTGTAGTCATCCGCATCGGCGTGGACGATCAGGCCACGGCCGATGATGTCGAAGTCATCACCCTTGCCGATGTTGACGTTGCTCGACACCGGGCCGTCGATGGTGGCCACGCCCTTGTCGTCGGCCTTGATGTTGGGCATGTCGCCGCCGTGGTGCGGATCGGTGGCGACATTGCCGTGATCCTGCTTGCCCGGGTTGAAGTGGCCACCGGCGCTCATGCCGTCCGGGGCGCTGCAGTCGCCCTTCTCGTGGATGTGGAAGCCGTGCTCGCTGCCCGGCTTCAGGCCGCTGATCTGGCCGGTCACGTGGACCTTGCCGTCAACCACCTTGAAGGTGACGCTGCCCTTGGTCTCGTTACCCTGGGTCGGTGCCAGTTCGGCGGTGGCGGTGGCATCGGTGGCCGCTGCAGCGGCCGGCGCCGGCGTTGCGGCCGGTTCGGTGGTGGCGCCGTCGGCCGGTGCGGCCGGCGGGGTTTCAGCCTGCGGCGCGGCCGGCTGCTGGCTGCAGGCCGCCAGGCCCAGTGCAGCAATGGCTGCGAACAGCGACGTGTGGATCAAACGCATGGAATCTCTCCCTGGATGATGCCTGCAGTGATCAGCGGACAACCCGGATCACGCCACAGGCGATGCGGACGCCGGCATTGCCGGCGGGCTGGCTGCGATAGTCGTCGGCGTTGGCATGCACGACCAGTGCACGTCCGGCGATATCGGTGGCGGCGCCTCCGCCAAGGGTAACGCCCTTGAGGTGGATATCGACGTTGGCGCGGCCCTGGGCGTCGGCACGCAGATTGTCCATGTCGCCCAGGTGGTGCTTGCCGGTGCCGGCGCGGCCATGCGCAGCGCCACCGGGATTGAAGTGATTGCCGGCACTGCTGGCATCCACCGCACTGCAGTCGCCGCGCTCGTGGATGTGGAAGCCGGCCTGCTGCATCGGCTGCAGGCCACCGATCAGGCCGGTGATGTGGATACCGCCGGGCTCCACCATCAGTGCGATGCGGCCACTGACAATGCTGGCCGAGGCCGGCGCAAGATTGGCCTCGCCCTGCTTCGCTGCGCTGACCACGGTCGGCGGCGGCGGAGTAGGTTCGGTCTTTTTCGGCGCGCTGCCGCAGGCAGACAGCAGCACGGCGGCGGACAACGGCAGGATGGCAAAGGACAGACGCATCAAGGACTCCTTGCAGATGACACTAAGCGTTGCATCGTCCATGAACGATCAACAGTTCGGCAAGCGGGCGCGAGGATCGCGTGCAGGGGCCGTTCAATGGCCCCCGCGGCGGCGTCCGGCGCCCAGCTTGCGGGTAAGGGTATTGCGGCCAAGGCCCAGGCGGGCCGCGGCTTCGGCACGGCGGCCGTGGGTGATCTGCAGCGCGGCCTCCAGCAGGGCATGGTCGACCCGCTCGCGCACCTGCGCGTGCAGCCCTTCTACGCCTTCGGCCAGCTGACGGCGTGCCCATTCGGCCAGCAGCGCTTCCCACTGCCCCGGATCGGCGATGGTGGTGCTGCTGCGACGACCGCGCGTACGGTTGAGCGCGGTATCGACGTCGGCCACGCCGATGGTGTCGGCGGCCGCCAACGCCGCCATCCGCCAGCACACGTTTTCCAGTTCGCGCACGTTGCCCGGCCAGTCGTGTTCGCGCAGCGCCTGCAGTGCGGCCGCGGTCAGGCGCTTCGGCGGCGTATCCAGCTTGCGCGCGGCGGCGGCCAGGAACGTACTGGCCAGCTGTGCGATGTCCTCGCGGCGCTCGCGCAGCGGTGGCAGCTGCAGGCGCACCACGTCGAGGCGGTGCAGCAGGTCGGCGCGGAACTTTCCTTGTGCAACCAGCCCTTCCAGGTCCTGGTGGGTGGCGGCGACCACGCGCACGTCGACGCGGATCAGTTCACGGCCACCGACGCGGAAGAACTCGCCCTGCGCCAGCACGCGCAGCAGCCGGGTCTGCAACGGCAGCGGCATGTCGCCGATCTCATCCAGGAACAGTGTGCCGCCATCGGCCTGCTCGAAGCGGCCGATATGGCGGCGCTGCGCGCCGGTGAAGGCGCCGGCCTCGTGGCCGAACAACTCGCTTTCCAGCAGCTCGGACGGGATTGCAGCGGTATTGAGCGCGACGAAGGGCCCCTGCGCGCGCGGTGATTCGCGATGCAGCGCATTGGCCACCAGCTCCTTGCCGGTGCCGGTCTCGCCGGTGATCAGCACCGCCAGCGGTGCCTGCGCCAGGCGACCGATGGCGCGGAACAGCGCGCGCATCGGCGGGGTATCGCCCACCAGTTGCGGCGGTTGGTCGCTATGCGCTTCGGCCGCAGGTGTGGCCGCTGCCAATGCCGGTGCGACGGCCGGCAGCACCCGTTGCGCCAGTGCCACCGCATCGTCCAGATCGAACGGCTTGGACAGGAATTCATGCGCACCACCGCGGAACGCGCCGGCCGTGCTGGCTACATCGGTATAGGCCGACATCACCACCACCGGCAGCTGCGGCAGCGCGGCCTTGAGCTTGTCCAGCAGCACAAGGCCATCGTCGCCGGGCATGCGCACATCGGTGAACAGCAGCGCCGGTGGCGGGCCTTCGCTCAACGCCTGCAGGGCGGGTGCGGCGCTGTCGAAATCCAGGACCTGGTAGCCCGCCTCGCGTAGCGCGGTGCACAGCACGAAGCGCACGGCCCGATCGTCATCGACCACCCAGATGCACTGCGGGGACGAAGAGGACTCAGACATCGCGCGGGGCCTCCTCGGCCGGGGCAGCGCCGCTGACGATCGGCAGCAGCAGAGTGAACACGGTATGGCCCGGGCGCGAGCGGTAGGTCAGCGTGCCGCGATGCTCGCGCGCCACCTGCTGGGCCAGCGCCAGACCCAGGCCAGTGCCTTCGGCACGGCCACTGACCAAGGGCAGGAACAGGTGTTCAGCCAGTTCCTCGGGAACGCCACGGCCGTCGTCGGCGATTTCCAGGCGCAACGCCAGCGTGTGCAGCTGCTCGGCAATGCGCACGCCATGCTCCACCCGGGTACGCAGGGTGATGTTGCCGGCGCCGGCCTGGATCGCGTTGCGCACCAGGTTCCAGACCGCCTGGGTGAGGCGGTCGGCGTCACCATGGAATTCGGGGATGCTGGGGTCGTAGTCACGCTGCAGGCGCACCGCCCAGCCGGCTTCGCTCTCGGCCAGGCGCAGCACGCGTTCCAGCGCGGCATGGATGTTCAGTTCGGCATGCGGCGCGGCCGGGGCCGGCGACAGCAGCTGGTCGAGCAGGCCGTTGAGGCGCTCGATCTCCGAGCCGATCAGTTCGATCAGCTCACGTTCGCTGGCGTCGCGCTGCGCCGCACGCCGGGCAAGCAGCTGGGCCGCGCCCTTCAGTCCGGCCAGCGGGTTGCGCAGCTCGTGGGCCAGGCCCTTCAGCGCCGCGCTGAGCGCGCTGGGCAGCGCCTGGGTGGGATCGAGTCCTGGGAACTCATCGACCGGATGCGCCTCCAGCAGCCAGCCGCCATCGTCGCGGCGGCTCATCCAGCCCTCGGCGAAGCGCGGCGCCTCGCCGGGCACCGCCAGCGCCAGCCGGTTCAGGCGCAGGCTGTCGCGCTCGTCGCGGGCCAGGAAATGGGCCAACGCCTCGCCCTGCACTTCCAAGGCGACCAATGGCCGACCCAGCAGGCGCCGGACGCTGACGCCCAGCCAGCGGGCGAAGGCCGGATTGCAGCCGGCAATGCAGCCATCGGCCCCGGCCCAGGCCAGCGGCGTGCCCAGGGCATCGAGGGACGGCGGGGGTGCGGGGTCGGACATTGCACCAATGTAGTGCAAAACGGGGGTTCGGGGTCAGAGCCCTTTCCTCGGGGAAAGGGATCTGACCCCTTGCGCTGCGGGGTCCGGGGTCGGATCCCATTCCGTCAGGAAAGGGCTCTGACCCCTGCCGCAGGTCGAGCAAGCTCGACCACTACCAGATGCGTGGCCGGTTACAGCTTCATGTTCAGGCCGACGAACACGCTGCGGCCCGGGGCCGGCGAGAACATCGGGCGGGCGCTGTCCCAGAAGAAGCTGTCGTACCAGGCGTAGGCGTACTCGCGGCCGGTAACGTTCTTCAGCTGCAGGTCCACGCTGAAACGCGGGGTGAGCTGATAGGCAGCACTGAGGTCGAGCACGGCGAAACCTCCGAACTTGCCGGCCACGTTGCGCTCTTCCAGGTAGTAATCGCCCTGTGCACGCGCCTGCAGGCCCAGCCGCAGCGCGGCCGTGGCGCGGTAGTCCACGCCCAGATTGCTGATATGGCGCGGGGTGGCAGCCACTTCGCGGCCGTGCAGGGAAATGCCGGCATCGCGGTCGTCGCGGGTGATCTTCGCTTCCTGGTAGGCGTGCGAGGCCCATACCGTCCAGTCGTCGCCCAGTTGCAGGCTCAGCTGCGCATCCACCCCGCGTCGGCGGGTCTTGCCCAGGGTGACCGTGGTGCCGGTGGCCGGCATGTTGGATACCTCGTTTTCCGCGTCCTGCTGCCACACCGCCAGGCGCGCCTGGGCGCCCTGGAACGGCTGGAACTTCAGGCCCAGCTCCATGCCGGTATTGGTGGACGGCTGCAGCGGCGCCTGCCCCGGAGTGAGATAGGCCGGTGCGGTGGAGCCGGTCAGCACCTGGAAGGTGCGGCCCCAGTTGGCATAGACGTGGGTGGTCTGGCCCAGGCTGTGGATGACGCTCAGCTTGGGCTGACCGATGGTGCCGTAGTCCTGCAGGCGTCCGCGGACGCCGTTCATCAGGTGCGTGCTGCCACTGAAGCGATCGATACGATAGGCCGGCACGATCTTCCAGGCCTCGACGGGCTGGTAGATGGCCTGCACGTAAGCGCCCCAGTTGTCGAAGCTGTGGCGATCGTTGTTCTGCACCCGCGCCGGCGGCTGGCTGAAATCGGTGGGTTCGGCGTAGGCGTAGCGCTCGCGGATGTAGCCGTTGTCCTGCTGCTCGTAGTTCAGGCCGCCCTCGACAGTAAGCGCGGAGCTGGCCTGCCAGGTCAGGGTGCTGAGCAGTCCGGCCTGACGCTCGTCCCACATGCGGCGCTGGCGCGGCAGGTTGCCGGTGGGCAGGTCGCTGAAGGTCACGCGGCGGTCGTCTTCGTAGCGGTTGTAGTAGAGCCGCGTGCCGAAGGTGAGTGCGTCGGACAGCTTCAGGTCGACGTGCGCGGCGATCTGCCGCATGTCGCGGTCATCGCCATCATTGCCGTTGCGCAGCTCGCTGCCACGGCGGTGCGTGCGCAGTTCCTCAGCGGTCATGAAGCCGGGTTCGTCGGCCTCATGGTGATAGGCGCGCGCGGTCAGGCCCACGCGCAGCCCTTCGTCCAGCGTGCCGAAGAACCACTTGCCGCCCAGTGAATACTTCCTGGAGGTGTCGTGGTCGCGATAACCATCGCTGGCCTGGGTGCCGACGAAATAGTTCTGCGCGAAGCCATTGGCTTCGCGGCCAACCGCCAGCTGTGCATCACGGGTGTTGTAGCTGCCGTAGGCCAGGCGCGCATCGGTGTAGCTGCCGCCCTGACGCGTACCGAAGTTCACGTTGCCACCGATGTTGTGCAGCCCATAGCGCGGGTCGTTGGTCCCGCGCACCACTTCGATGTAGCTGATGTCCAGCGGGAACAGCATGTCGATGAAGCGCTGGTTGCCGCTGTTGACGTTGCTGGGGATGCCGTCGATGAGGGTCTTGATGGCGTTGAGGTAGCCCTCGCCGTTGAAGGCGCGGAAGCTGACCTTGCCCGATTCGGCACCCTGCCGCGTTTCGGTGAGCTGGATGCCGGGCATCTGCCCCAGCAGCTCCCAGCTGTGCGAGACGTTGCGGTCTTCGATCTGGTCCGCGCCGAGCACGTCCACCGAAGTCAGCACCTGGTGCGCGCTGAGCTGGCCTTCGCCATGCTGGTGCACCTGCACCTTGCCGAGGGTGAGCGCGGCATCGGCGGACTGTGCGAAAGCTTCAGGGGCGAGCGGAGCGGCCGCCAGGGCGGCCACAAGGGTGGGAGTCTTCATGGGAAGGGGCGGCTGCGGTGAAACGTAATCATATAACATTTCACATGCCCGCTTTTTGCAGCGTCGAGCAAGGCTCGGCGCTACAAGGGCGGGTGCCGGGGGCTTGGATTACACCGGGTAGCCGGTGGCTTCCCGTGCTTTCTTCCAGGCGGCTTCGAATTCACGCGCGGAGATTTCGTCGTCCTCGTCGAAATCCAGGAACGACACCGGCTGGTCGGCCAGCAGGAAGCGGTCGTCGCTGTGGGCATGCTCGTCGGCCCAGACCATCCTGGTGCCGTAGATTTCCACCTGGCGCACGATCTTCTCGCCACGGGCTTCCATCAGCACGTTGCCCTTGCCCAGGCCCGATTCGGCCCAGTGCTTGTAGTACTTCTTTGCGGCGGATTTCGCGCCGGGTTTTGCGTTGTGCTTTGCGTAGGTCATTGCAGGGGTCCTGGCCGCAGGCGCGGCCGGAAAGTTCGGAATAGCGCCATTATCAGGCATCCGGGGGTCAGAGCCCTTTCCTTTGGAAAGGGATCCGACCCCTGCTGCTTCAATTCGGCAGGGGCACGCCCTTCGGCCACAGCATCCAGATATTGCCCTTCTGCTTCATGTCGCCGGCCAGCTTGCCGGCGGCATCCCCGCTGCCCCAGTACAGGTCGGCGCGCACCTCACCGGCGATGGCGCCGCCGGTGTCCTGCGCGGCCACCGGTCGCACCACCGGGCTGCCGTCCGGGCGCGTGGTGGAGAGCCACAGCAGGCTGCCCAGTGGCACCACGCTGCGGTCCACCGCCACGCTGTAGCCGGCGGTGAGCGGCACGTTCAGCGAACCACGCGGGCCTTCCGGGCTGTCCGGGTTGCGCACGAAGAACACGTAGCTGGGGTTGCTGCGCAGCAGTTCCGGCACGCGCGCGGGATTGGCCCGTGCCCAGGCGCGGATCGCGTCCATGGTGACGTCTTCCTTCTTCAGCTGGCCCTGGTCCACCAGCCAGCGCCCGATGGCGCGGTAGGGGTGGCCATTCTGTTCCGCATAGGCCAGACGCACCTGCTTGCCATCGGCCAGGCGCACGCGGCCGGACCCCTGGATCTGCAGCAGCTGCAGGTCCATCGGGTCGGTCAGCCAGGCCAGCACCGGGGCGTTGGCGCCCTTGGCCGCGATGGTGCCGGCGTCGTCATAGGGCTTGAGCACCTTGCCTTCGACGCGACCGCGCAGGCGCTTGCCCTTCAGTTCCGGGTAGAGGCTGTCCAGCTGCACCACCACCAGATCATCCGGCGTGCCGTAGACCGGTACGGTCGCCGTAGCGGTACGGGTCAGGCTGCCGGCATAGATCGGCTCGTAGTAGCCGGTAATCAGTCCGTCGGCCTGGTGGCCACCGGCACGCAGCGCATAGGCATCAAGGTCGCGCTGCAGGAACTGGCGGATCGCGGCCGGGTCCTTGTCTGACACCGCTGCGGCGGTGGCGCAGGGTTTGGCCCAGACCGCATCGTTCTTCAGGCGGGTGCAGCTGCTGCGCCAGGCAACGAAACCGGCCTGCAGATCGCTGTCGGAGACGGATGGCAGCGCGCTCCATGCAGCCTTGGCATAGGTGGCCGCGGGCGGCGTGACCGGCGTCGGCACTTCAGATCCGGTGCGGGGGGCGGTGGTGGCGCAACCGGCGAGCACGGCCGCTGCCAGCAGGATGCAGTGCCTGCGCTTGAAGAAGGTGGCGGAATCGATCATGCCGCCATGGTGGCGGGCCGGCCGCTGGCGAGCAAGCCATGCCAGGAGTCCGCGTTCATCACCAACGCATCCGGCCCAGCACCGGATTGCCCGCCAGGTGATGCCGGGCGACGGCCGCCACGTGCAGTGCAACCAGGCCCGCCAGCACCATGCAGGCGTATTTGTGGGTGGCGTTGAATGCAGCGGTGGCCACGGGTTCGGAGAGCGGCGCGGGGATCACGACAAGATGGAACACGTCGATGTCCCGTTCCATCATCAGCACACCGGTTACCAACACGACGGTGGTTACCGCGTAGAGGGCCCAGTGCGCGATTCGTGCCACCGCCTCGCCAGGATTGTGGCGACGGCCGCCGGCGATCGCCAGGCACAGGCGCAGCACGAAGAACGGAATCAGCACCGTGGTGAGCGAGACATTGATGAAGCCGATGCCCTGCTTGAGGCCGGCCGGGGCATCGGCGAATGCCACGTAGAAGCCACTGAACGTAGCCCACAGGATAATGGCGGCAGAAAACCAGTGCAGCAGCACCTGTGTTCTGGAATAAGGCATGGCGTGTCGCTCCGGCAATCAAGCGCAGCGACCTTAGACGTTTGCCGACGCGTACTGAATCAGACACCTTGCAAATGCAGGCCGCACCGCTGCAATTCCCAACGCAGGTCACGCCCTGCCGGCGATCACGGCGTCTGCAGCAGAAGCGAATGCAGGATGCGGGCGTCCTCTGCGTCCAGCGTCATCGGCAGGTCGTCGCGGCCACGGAAGCGGCGGTGGAAGGCGGCGACGGTGGCTTCGCGGTTGTCCAGTGGATAGCCGAAGCGGGCCAGCGCATTCCACGCGTCGAAGCCTTCCGGTGCCGCGCCGTCGGCGGCGCGCGGCCACACCCCGAAGCCGGCCTCGGCCAGCTGCTGCCAAGGGAAGAAGCGGCTCGGATCCTGCTTGCGCGTCGGCGCCAGGTCGGCATGGGCGATGACCTGACGCGGCGGGATGTTCAGGCGGGTGGTGAGATCGCGCAGCAGCAAGATCAATGATTCGATCTGCGCCTGGCTGAACGGGCTGCGGCCATCGTTGTCGAGCTCGATGCCGATCGAGGCCGAGTTGAGATCGGTGATGGTGCCCCAGCGCCCGGCACCGGCGTGCCATGCACGGCGCTCATCGGCGACCAGCTGGTAACGTCGGCCATCGGCGCCGATCAGGTAGTGCGCACTGACCGGCCCACCGCTGTTGGCGGTACGCAGCGTATGCAGGCTCTGCTGCACCGACTTCTGCTCGGTGTGGTGGATGACGATGATGACCGGCGTGCGCGCGTTCTGGTTGGGTGATGGCACCCAGGTGGCGAGCGGGTTGCGGGTTTCCTGCGGCGCGGAGGCACAGGCAGCCAGCAGCAGGCAGGCCGAGAGCATCAGGACAGTGCGGATCGGGTGCATGGCCTGATTGTGCGCGATCAGGCGCGATGATGCATGTCACAAGGAAGATTCTGTAGGTCCACGCCAGGCGTGGATGCGCCACTCCGGCTGTGCCGACCAACGGTCGGCACCCACCAGAGCAGACCCAGACCCCGTGCCAAGCAAGCTTGGCACCTACCAGAACGAGGACAGTGGAAGTGCCGACCAACGGTCGGCACCCACAACATCAATGCAATAGCTCTGCCGCTACTTCAGGCCTCGTAGGCGGATTCGCCGTGCGAAGTCACATCCAGGCCGGTGCGTTCGGCCTCTTCGGTCACGCGCAGGCCGACCACGACCTTGACCACCAGCAGGATGACCGCGGTCACCACCGCCGACCACACCACGGTGAGGCCGACGCTGACCACCTGCACCCACACCTGGTGGGCGATATCCAGACCGGCCTTGGTACCACCCAGCGACTGTGCACTGAACACACCGGTGAGAATCGCGCCGACGATGCCGCCGACACCATGCACACCGAACACGTCGGCAGTGTCGTCCACCTTCAGCAGGCGCTTGAGGCCGGTCACGCCCCAGACGCAGACCACGCCGGCGACGAAGCCGATGATGATCGCGCCGAGTGGGCCGACGGTGCCACATGCCGGGGTGATGCCGACCAGGCCGGCCACCGCGCCCGAGGCCGCGCCCAGTGCCGACGGCTTGCCCTTGCTGATTGCTTCCACCAGCGTCCAGCCGAGCACCGCAGCTGCCGTAGCCAGCACGGTGTTGAGGAAGGCCAGCGAGGCCACGGTATCGGCGGCGGCAGCGGAACCGGCATTGAAGCCGAACCAGCCCACCCACAGCAGCATCGCGCCGATGTAGGTGAACGGCACGTTGTGCGGCTTCAGCGCGGTCTGGCCGTAGCCCAGGCGCTTGCCGACAAACCAGGCAGCCACCAGGCCGGCAACGCCCGCATTGATGTGGACCACGGTGCCGCCGGCGAAATCGATCGCGCCCAGCTCGCCCAGGTAACCGCCACCCCAGACGATATGTGCCATCGGGATGTAGCTGAGGGTGAACCACAGCGCCGAGAACAGCAGCACCGCGCGGAACTTGATGCGCTCGGCGAACGCGCCGACGATCAGTGCGGTGGTGATGCCGGCGAAGGTCGACTGGAAGGCGACGAACAGGTAGTCCGGCAGGCCCTTGATCGGCGTGTTGCCCACCGACTCCGGGGTGAAGCCCTTGAGGAAGGCGAATTCGGTGAACGAGCCGAAGAACGGATTGCCGGCGCTGAACACCGCGCTGTAGCCATAGGCCACCCACAGCAGCAGCACCAGCGAGAACACCACCAGAATCTGGCTGAGTACCGACAGCACGTTCTTCGAACGCACCAGGCCGCCGTAGAACAGGGCCAGGCCCGGCACGACCATCAGCAGCACCAGCAGGGTGGACGTGAGCATCCAGGCCACGTCGCCATGATCATAGGCGGCGGCCGCTTCGGCCACGGCCGGCGCCGCGGCTGCCGCTGCAGGGTCCTGCAGCGGTTCAACGGCCACGCTTTCGCTCGGCAGTGGCGACACCTGCGCCTGGGCTTGGGCATTGCCCGGCCAGGCACCCGCAGCCAGCGCACTCAGCAGCATCAACAGGCACACGATATGGAACCGGGCTTGCCACCCGGTGAGAAGGCGCATCTTCATGGGGGAGTCTCCGGAAGGGGGTTACAGCGCGTCGGCACCGATTTCGCCGGTGCGGATGCGGATGACCTGTTCGACGGCGGTGACGAAGATCTTGCCGTCACCGATCTTGCCGGTGCCTGCCGACGATTGGATCGCTTCGATCACCGCATCGGCACGCTCGTCGGTGACTACGGTTTCGATCTTGATCTTGGGCAGGAAATCGACGACGTACTCGGCGCCGCGATACAGCTCGGTGTGGCCCTTCTGGCGGCCGAAGCCTTTCACTTCGGTCACGGTAATGCCCGACACGCCTGCGTCGGACAAGGCCTCGCGGACCTCGTCGAGCTTGAACGGCCGGATGATGGCGGAGATCAGTTTCATGCGCATGTCCCGAGGGTGGATGGGGCCAGCACGCCAGCGCGCGTTGGCATCAGGCAACCACGGGTCATCAGGATGATGACCGTGGCTGTTGCACCGGACACGTACAGGGCCGGGACGGCCGTGCCTCTCTCCTTGCACGACCGACGCGGGAGGGAGGGCGGCCCTGGTCGCGTATCCGGTCTTTCTCTTGCCCCTGGATAAGCGGGCCAATGGCCCGCGTTCCAATGCAGCGGACTGACAGTCCGCTCTACAACGGCGGGCCTGCGCCCGCCTTGCGGCTCCCCAGCCGCGAAAACGGAAGCGATGGCGGCGGGTGGGAGGGGGAAGCCCACCGCCATCGCATCCGGTCAGCTGGCGTAGTACAGCTGGTATTCCAGCGGGTGGGTGGCCGCGCGGAACTTGGTCACCTCCTGCATCTTCAGCGCGATGTAGCCGTCGATGAAGTCATCGCTCATCACGCCACCGGCCTTCAGGAACTCGCGGTCCTTGTCCAGCGCTTCCAGCGCCTGGTCCAGCGAGGAGCAGACCTGCGGGATCAGCTTCTCTTCTTCCGGCGGCAGGTCATACAGGTCCTTGTCGCTCGGTGCTCCCGGGTCGATCTGGTTCTTGATGCCGTCCAGGCCGGCCATCATCAGCGCGGTGAAGGTCAGGTAGCCCGACTGGATCGGATCCGGGAAGCGCATTTCAATGCGGCGCGCCTTCGGGTTGGACACCCACGGAATGCGGCACGAGGCCGAACGGTTGCGGGCCGAGTAGGCCAGCATCACCGGCGCTTCGAAGCCCGGCACCAGGCGCTTGTAGCTGTTGGTGCCCGAGTTGGCGAAGGCATTGATGGCCTTGGCGTGCTTGAAGATGCCGCCGATGTACCACAGCGCCAGCTGGCTCAGGCCGCCGTAGCCGTCACCGGAAAACAGGTTGGTGCCGCCCTTGGACAGCGACTGGTGCACGTGCATGCCGCTGCCGTTGTCGCCGACGATCGGCTTGGGCATGAAGGTGACGGTCTTGCCGTTGCGGTGCGCGACGTTCTTGATCACGTACTTCATGCGCAGCAGTTCGTCGGCCTTCTGCACCAGGGTGCTGAACTTGGTGCCGATCTCGCACTGGCCGGCGGTGGCCACTTCGTGGTGCTGCACTTCCACTTCGATGCCGACCTGTTCCAGGGTCTTGCACATCTCGGCGCGCAGGTCGTGCAGGGTGTCGGTCGGCGGAACCGGGAAATAGCCACCCTTCACGCCCGGACGGTAACCGCTGTTGGCGCCGTCGTACTTGGCGCCGCTGTTCCAGGCGGCTTCTTCGGAATCGACCTTGAAGAAAGTGTTGCCCATTTCATTGGCGAAACGGACCGAGTCGAAGATGAAGAATTCCGGCTCCGGGCCGAAGAACGCGGTTTCGGCGATGCCGGAGGACTTCAGGTAGGCCTCGGCGCGCTTGGCGATGCCGCGCGGGCAACGGCCATACGGCTGCATGGTGGCCGGGTCGAGGATGTCGCAGCTGATCACGATGGTCGGATCGGCGTAGAACGGGTCGACGTAGGCGCTGGCGGTATCCGGCAGCAGCACCATGTCCGACTCGTTGATGCCCTTCCAGCCGGCGATCGAGCTGCCATCGAACATCTTGCCTTCTTCGAACAGCGACGGTTCGACGATGCTGACCGGGAAGGTCACGTGCTGCTCGACACCACGCATGTCGACAAAGCGCAGATCGACGAATTCGATCTGGTTGTCCTTGATCAGCTTCTCAACGTTTTCCACGGACATCGGTACGACCTCGGATGGGGATGAATGCCTGCTGAGGTAGAGCAACGACCGTGCCAACTTTTCAGATGCCGCAAGTCATTGATTTCATGAAGGCCGCCCCGTGCGGGTGCAGAACGCGGCGCACCAAACGAGTGCACCAACCACCAGACGCACCCGTTTGGTGCAGCGCGGATCGTCTATCCTCTCGCCCTTCTTCCTTCCGCCGCGCGTGCACGCACCGTCCATGTCCGACCTGCTCTCCGCCCTGCTGCTGGGCATCCTCGAAGGCTTGACCGAGTTCCTGCCGATCTCCAGCACCGGCCACCTGCTCATCGCCCAGCACTGGCTGGGTGCCCGTTCGGACTTCTTCAACATCGTCATCCAGGCCGGCGCCATCGTGGCCGTGGTACTGGTGTTCCGCCAGCGCCTGCTGCAGCTGGCCACCGGCTTCAACCAGCGCGGGAACCGCGAGTACGTGTTCAAGCTGGGCGCGGCGTTCCTGGTCACCGCGGTGGTCGGCCTGGTGGTACGCAAGGCCGGCTGGTCGCTGCCGGAAACGGTCAGCCCGGTGGCCTGGGCGCTGATCATCGGTGGCGTCTGGATGCTGCTGGTGGAGGCCTACACCGCGCGCCTGCCCGACCGCGACCAGGTGACCTGGACGGTGGCGATCGGCGTCGGCCTGGCGCAGGTCGTGGCCGGCGTGTTCCCCGGCACCTCGCGCTCGGCCTCGGCCATCTTCCTGGCCATGCTGCTGGGCCTGAGCCGCCGCGCGGCCGCCGCCGAGTTCGTGTTCCTGGTCGGCATTCCCACCATGTTCGCCGCCAGCGCCTACACCTTCCTGGAAATGGCCAAGGCTGGGCAGCTGGGCAGCGAGAACTGGACCGACGTGGGCGTGGCCTTCCTTGCCGCGGCCGTCACCGGCTTCGTCGTAGTGAAGTGGCTGATGGGCTACATCAAGTCGCACAGGTTCACCGCCTTCGCCATCTACCGCATCGCGCTGGGCGCGGCACTGCTGCTGTGGCTGCCTTCCGGCAGCTGAACAGCACCGGGGCATGGCAACCCCGTTGCCGGCCCTACCCCGTTTCCCCCACGGTTCCCCAAGGAGAATCACCATGAACCGCAAGCTCACCCTGCTCCTCCCGCTGGCCCTGATGGCCGCCTGCAGCCAGACCCCGGCACCGGCCGGCACCGGCGGCGGCGACGTGGCCCCGGCCGCGGCCAAGGCAGCAGACCAGCAGACGCTGGCGCACCTGGATGCGCAGCGCCTGCAGAGCCAGCACTGGCTGCTGCAGCAGGCCACCGGCGCCGACGGCAAGCGCATCGACGCGCTGTTCGCCCGCGAGGACAAGCCGGTCACCCTGGACTTCGCTGATGGCCGCCTGTCGGTCAGCAACGCCTGCAACCACATGGGTGGCGGCTACACCCTGGCCGACGGCAAGCTGACGGTCAGTGCGATGGCCTCGACCATGATGGCCTGCAACGACAAGGCGCTGATGGCGCTGGACGAGGCTGTGTCGAGCCGCCTGCAGGGCGAGCTGAAGGCCGAGCAGGATGCCGATGGCAAGCTGACCCTGACCACCGCCAAGGGCGACGTGCTGGTGTTCAACCCGGAACCGACCGCTGAAACCCGCTACGGCGGCGCCGGCGAAACCGTGTTCCTGGAAGTGGCTGCGAAGACCGAGAAGTGCTCGCACCCGCTGATCCCGGACTACCAGTGCCTGCAGGTGCGCGAAGTGAAGTTCGACGACAAGGGCCTGAAGCAGGGCGAGCCGGGCAAGTTCGAGAACTTCTACGGCAACATCGAGGGTTACACCCACGAAGACGGCGTGCGCAACGTGGTGCGCGTGAAGCGCTACGAGGTGAAGAACCCGCCGGCCGATGCGCCGCCGCAGGCGTACGTGCTGGACATGGTGGTCGAGTCGGCCATCGAGAAGAAATAAAACGATGGAAGGGCGGCCGAGAGGCCGCCCTTCTTCATGGTCGGTAGGGCCGGCCGCTGGCCGGCTGCCCTGCGCGGCACTGCCAACACACGGATGCTGCCGGCCAGCGGCCGGCACTACGCGGATGCATCGGGAGATCGGCATGAAGCACGTCCCCGTCCTCATCATTGCTGCGCTGCTGGCCATGTCCGCGAATGTGGCCGCTGCCAGCACGCCCAGCACGCCCAGCACCGATCAGCTTGAAGCGCACCTGTGGCAACTGGTGCGTGCCACCAACGCGCAAGGAAAGCGCATCGACGCGTTGTTCGTCCGCGGTCGCGCGCCCTACACACTGCGCTTCCAGTCCGGTTTCATGAGCGAGTTGAACCTGTGCAACCACGTCAGCAACGAGTACCGGCTGCAGGGCAACCTGCTGATCCTGCGCAACAGCGTGCAGACCACAGCGCTATGCGTCGATCAGAGACTGCCCACGCAGCAGAAGCTCGCCGGAAAGCTGATGCACGGCGAAGGCTCGGCACCGACGCTTGCGCTTGACGACCGCGGCGCGCTGGTGCTGCGCAACGCGAGAGGCGACACCGCAGTGTTCGAACCGGCGGCGCTGCAAGCGGATGGAAGGTAGGGCCGGCCGCTGGCCGGCATCTTCCCTGTGTTGCCGCCGTTGCCTGCAGCAGCCGGCCCGCGGCCGGCTCTACCCTGTGTGCTGCTCAGCCCAGCGCCGGGTTCAACGTGTAGGTGCCGTGCAGTGCGGCTTCGGCCAGCACGTGGCCGTGCATGGCGCGGTACGCGTCGGCGGCGGTGAAGCGCTGCGGCAGGTCCAGCGACGCCACGTCCAGCGCGAATACCCGGAAGAAATAGCGGTGCATGCGCTCGTCGTTGAACGGCGGATACGGGCCGTCATAGCCCAGGTAATCACCGGCCATGTCCGGGTTGCCCGCGAACCAGCCGGTGAAGTCGTTCAGGCCCTGGCGGCTGCCGGCCGGGCCGGCGGGTGCGGGCTTGCCCTTCACCACGAAGCCGTCGCTGCAGCTGCCAGCGGCGATCTCCTGCACCGTGGCCGGGATATCGGCCATCACCCAGTGCACGAAATCGCAGCGCGGCTGGTCGCGCGGCACGCTCATGTCGCTGCGGCCAACCGTCTCCGGCACGGTCGGTACGTCCGGGTCCACGCATACCAGCAGGAACGAACGGGTGCCGGCCGGCGCCCCGCTCCAGGCCAGGTGCGGGTTGCGGTCCGGGGCGAAACCGTTGGCGTCGCCCGCGGCGAACTCACGATCGATCGGTGCGCCGTTGGTCAGGCTGTGGCTGGTCAACTGCATCGGACTCTCCTCACTCTTCCGGGTAACCCAGGCGCACCGCAACCGGGGTGAGCTGGGCGAAGGCGGCGCTCATCACGTCGCGGTAGTTGCGCCAGTGGCCGGCCGGCAGGCGCGGGGCTCCCAGCTGTGCCGCCGGCGGCATCGGCCGCTCGAACAGGCGGCCCAGCAGTTCGGCCATCGCCTGCGGATCGTTGCCGATCTGGTCGATGCGCAGCAGCACGTGCGGGTACAGGTCGTCCTCATGCAGCGTGGCGATCTGGGTCAGCGCGCGGGTCAGCCATTCACTGGCTTCGGCCAGCGACGTCATCGCCAGCGGCGCGGCGGCACCGTAGGCCACCCAGTCCAGCAGCATGTCGCGCGGGTCGCGCAGCACCAGCACCAGGCGGCCCTGCGGCAGCTGCGGGCGCAGCGCCCACAGCAGGGCGTTGTCCCACCACAGCAGCCAGTCGATCACGGTGTCGCTCTGCAGGCCACGTGCCGGCAGCTGTTCACGCCAGCGCTGCACCAGCCGCTCCGGCGTCAGCACGCCTGAGGCCAAGTCCTGCAATGTGTTGTAGTTCTGGAACGCATCATCGGGCGGCGTGTTGGTGTAGCGGTCGCTGCGCAGCACCGGGCTGGCAGCAGCCAGGCCGGTCGCCACCCGCTCAACGCCCGAACCCGGCGGGCCCCAGAGGAAGATCGGCGCGGAGCTGGCATCGCCGTCGATGCTGCCCTTGTCCGGCCAGCTCGGCGGGGACTTGGCCTGTGGCGGCAGTGGCAAGCGCTGCGGCGCCTGGTCAGCCTGCAGCGACAGCCAGGTGCGCAGGGCGTCCTGCGGCTGCCCGGCGCGGTCCTGGATCTCGCCCATCCACGTCCGCAGGTCGGCGCGATGCTCTTCCGGCGCCAGCTCGATCAGCGCCTGCACGCGGGCCACGGCGGCGGCGGGATCGCGCTGCAGCAGGCCTTCGACCAGCCGCGTCTCGCCGCTTACGCGGCCCGGTTCCAGGCTGACGATGCGTTCGGCGATCGCTTCGGCCTGAGCATGTTCGCCGGCCATGTCATGCAGGCGCAGGCGCGCCTCCAGGGCCGGCAGATGCGCGGGCATCGCCGCCATCCAGCGCTCGACCGCGGTCACGGCGCTTTCGCTGCCCACCTGCTCGATGGCCAGCCGTGCCAGCCACACATCGTGCAGCTGGTCATCGGTATCCAGTACCGCATCCAGGCGTGCACGCGCTTCATCCTCGCGCCCCAGGCGCTGCCATGACATCAGCAGCAGCTGCAGCACCTGGCGGTCTTCCGGCTGCGTCTCCAGCAGCGGCAGCAGGTAGTCCAGGGCCTGCAGCGGCTGGCCATTGCGCAGCGACAGTTCACCCGCCAGGCGGCGCATCGACGGTACGTCCATCTCCGGCTGCTGCAGGGCCACCTGCATGGCTTCGGCGGCGGCAGGTACGTTGCCCTGGCGCAGTGCCAGCTGCACCACCAGCCCATGCAGCGAGGACAGCGACGGATTGAGTTCCAGCACGCGGCGGAACGACTGCTCTGCAAACGCCAGCATGTCCTTGCCCAGGTAGGCAAAGCCCAGTGCGTACAGCACGCGGGTATCGTCCGGCAGTGCCTTGCTGGCAGCCGACAGCAGCGCCAGTGCACGGTCGGCGTCACCGCGGCGCAGTGCAACCATGCCGTCGATGGTCAGCAGTTCCGGATGATCCGGCTCCACGCGCGCGGCCAGGGTGGAGATGCGCTGCGCTTCGTCGAAGTCATTGCGGCCGATTGCCAAGTGCGCCTGCATCAGATAGGCGGAGAACGAGTTCGGATCGAGGCCGGTGGTGCGCACCAGTGCTTCGTCGGCACCCTCGAACTGGCGCAGTGCCAGCAGCAGGCCGGCATGTTGCAGGTGCAGCTGGGCGTCGTCCGGGGCCAGCCGCAGCGCCTGCTGCAGGGCCTCCATCGCCTCCTCGGCGTTGCCCTGCTGCTGCAGCGCAAGCGCCAGCCAGCGGTGGGCGTTGGCCTGGCCGGGTTCGTCACGGGTCCACGCCTGGGCCAGCTGCACGGCCTGGTCGGCCTGGTTCTGGCGCAACGCTTGGATGATCTGGTCTTGCATGGCAGTCCGGTTCAAGTGCAAAGCCGCATTGTAGCGGGCTGCGCGCTGTCGCCGGTTCAGGCCTGCAGGACCCGCTGCAGGCGCTGGGCGACCCAGCGCTCGGAGAAGCCGTCGCCGCGCCAGTTTTCGATGAACCCGCAGTGGCCGCCCCAGCAGGCGGTTTCCAGGCGCGCCTGGCCCGGCAGCTGCCAGTTGCTGAAGGTCGCGTACGGAATCACCGGGTCATCCTGCGCCATCAGGATGTCGGCCGGTACCTGCAGGGTCGACAGGCGGTCGCCGGCGATCGAGTAGCCGTCGAAATAGGCCTGCAGCGAACCGAAGCTGGTGTGGCGCTCGACCAGCCAGGCGGTCAGCGCGCGGATGTCCAGCTTCAGCACGCGGTCGTCGCAGTCGCTCAGCTCGGGGAACAGATCGCGCTTGCGGCGCAGCGAGCCGGCCCACTTGCGGCGGAAGTACCAGTCGTACATCGCCGGGCCGTTCTCGATGCTCTCCATCGTCAGCGCCGGGTCCAGCACCGGGCACACCGAGGCGACGCGCAGCAGCGGCACGCCGGCCGCCGGCGCGCGCAGGGCCAGGCGCAGCACGAAGTTGCCACCCAGCGAATAACCGGCGGCCACCAGCGGCAGCTGCGGCCAGCGCTGGGCGATATCGCCCGCGGCGTGCACCACTTCATCGATGAGATTGGAGTGGAAGATGCCGGGGTTCAGGTGATGGGTGTTGCCGTGGTCGCGGAAGTTCAGCCGCACCACGTCGAAGCCCTGCTCGATCATGCGCGCGGCGGCCATGCGCATGTAGCTGGATTCGGCACTGCCTTCCCAGCCATGCAGCAGCAGCGCGATGCCCTTGGGCTCGCGGCCTTCGACATGGCTGTGCCAGCCCTGCAGGCGCACGCCATCACCACCATCGAGGATCAGCTCTTCGCTGACCGCACCGGTGGCCGCCAGCAGCAGCAGGCCGCGCTGCAGGCGCATGCGGCTGGAGCTGAGCATCGACTGCAGGTGCGGATTGCGCAGCCAGCGCGGCGGCTGATAGTCAGCCGCATGCAGCGTCGGCGTACCGGCGTCCAGGACAGGTGGCGGGATCAGGGCCACCGCAGCCTCACCCGGCGCTCATGGCCGCCACGATGCGCGCGCGCGAGGTTTCCGCGATGCGCCGACGGCCTTCCAGGTCCTGTGCACCGATCGGCGCCAGGAAGTGCACTTCCGCACGTCGCACCGGCTCGCCGAGCAGGCGCAGGAAATTGGCAAAGAAGCTCTCGTTCGGACCGAACGCGACGATGGTCTGCGCGTCGCCCTTCGCCCCGTACACCAGGGCCACCGGCTGCACCGGCACGCCGGTCTCGACCGCGGCCTGGAAGATGCGGGCGTGGAACGGGCCCACTTCGTGACCGCCGCGGGTCCGCCCTTCCGGGAACACGCCCACGGCCTTGCCCTCGCGCAGGCGGTCGGCCATCACCTGCATCACGCCACCGAGCGATTCGGTGTTGCCACGCTGGTGGAAGATGGTCTGGCCACGCGCGGCCAGCCAACCCACCAGCGGCCAGCTGGCGATCTCGCGCTTGGCGACGAAGCCCATCATGCGCTGGCTGTGGAGGATGCAGATATCCACCCAGCTGACATGGTTGGCCACGAACAGCACGGCTCCGGGCAGCGGCGCGCCGACCTGCACCAGGCGGAAGCCGAAGATCCACATCAGCCCGCCCTGCCACCAGTTGACCACCTTGGCGCCGAAGGTCGCCTCGCCCACGCGCAGTTCGCCCCACGGCGGAAGCATGCCGATCAGGATGAGCGGCAGGAACACGATGATGTGGACCAACAGCAGCGGTACGCGGTACAGGTAACGGCACACACGCGCCACGCCGCCACGGGGGGCCGGAGTGGGGGAAGTCATCCGCGCACGATACCGGAGGGCCGTCATCGCTGCCAGCCGATTTAGGCCATAACCGCCATCGACCGGGGCAATCGGCGGGGAACGCTGGGTTCCGCTGCCGTCAACGAGCCCCAGGGGGGCTCAGCCGTGACCGGCAGCCACCACCGCCAGGGTCAGCCGCGAGATGCATACCAGGCGGCCCTGCTCGTCCTCGATGCGGATCTCCCACAGCTGGGTGCTGCGGCCGACGTGCAGCGCGCGGGCGGTGCCGGTGACCGTGCCCGAGCGCACGGCGCGCACGTGGTTGGCATTGATCTCCAGGCCTACGCAGACCTGCTTGCCGGTATCCACGCACAGGTTGCCGGCGCTGCTGCCCAGGGTCTCGGCCAGCACCACCGAGGCACCGCCGTGCAGGATGCCGTAGGGCTGGCGGGTGCGCTCATCCACCGGCATGGTGGCCTGCAGCCAGTCCTCGCCGGCGGCACTGAAGACGATGCCCAGGGATTCAATCGCCGTGTTGCGGCTGAGCGCGTTGAGCTGCTCGATGGAAACGGCTTCGCGGAACACCTGGGCCATGCGGGTACCTTCAGAGGATGGGAACGAGACCGGCGCCGAATGCGGTCAGCATGCGCACCAGCAGCCACTTCGGGCCGACGTTGACTTCGGGGAAGTCGCCGACGGCGACGTAGCAGCGATGGAAATCAGGATCCTGCCGCGGCAGCGGCTGCGGGCACTCCGGGCCGGGCTTGAACTCGTAGTCGGTGGCGTAGCGCCAGGGCCAGAAATCAAGGATGGGCAGCGCTTCGGAGGCCTTGCCGACGCTGTAGTTCAGCCCCGACAGCACCGGTGGCTTGGCCCGTGGCGCCACCGTCCAGGAGTTCTGTGGGTGGGTGTCACGCAGGATGCTCTGCGCCAGTTCCTCGGCAAAAACCGGGTCGTCGATGATCACCGCGCCTTCGGTGTTGTAGTTCTCGCTGCGCGGATCGAAGTTGTGGGTGCCGACCACGCCGATGCGGCGGTCGACCACCAGCGACTTGGCGTGCAGGCCCATGCGCGCGCCCTTGCGGGTGACCGGCAACGGCTTGTTGACCGCCTTGCTGCCCAGGAACGACGGCCGCGTCTCGGTGCGCAGCAGGCGCGTTTCCACCTCGCTGCCGGCGGCGCGACGGCGTGCGCGTGCGTTGTCGTAGGCACCATCGCTGTGGCGATTCAACGGGCCCTGCCTGCTGCCGGCATCCGAACCACTGCTGCTGCCACCGCGTGCGTTGCTGCCGGCAGCACTGCCACCGATCAGCGGATTGCGATCGCCCTCGTCTTCCCCCCCGGGCGCAGCGATCGGGTCGGGCAGCAGGTTGCGGTAGTCAACCGGCGCGTCCAGCGGGAACGGCTTGTATTCGAAGATGTTGAAGCCCAGTTCGCGCATGTTGCGCCGCTTGTACTTGTACGACAACGCATACACGATCGGGTTGTCAGTCGCCGCCAGGCTGTTGCTGGACACCACCACGCGCGGTGGCTGCGGGCGCTTGCGCAGTTCACGGAACAGCTTCTGCGCCGGCTTGGACAGCACCAGGTACGGCGTCTGCAGGATCACTTCCTTCTGCGCACTGGCGATCAGCGCATCCAGCTGGGGCTCGGTCACATGCTGGCCGGCCAGCGGTGCATCGGCCTTCTCGCGGCGATGCTTGCGTGGCAGGTCGGCCACGTAGCGCACCGAAGCCACCGGTAGCGCGGTATCCACGAAGGAACGGGTGACGAACTCGGTGTCGTTGGCTTCGGCACTGACCCGCTGTACCCGTTCCGGGCGGCGGAAGCTGGCCGGCGGCAGCGTTGGCACGCCCTCGCGCAGCAACGTGCGGCCCACGTCGTTGAGGCGCTCGGCCGGCACGCTGCGGTGTGCGCGCCAGAACGCGTCGAAGTTGGCCGCCATCGCACGTGCTTCCGGGCCGGCGATGAGTACATCGCGGTCGCGGAAGTTGTACTCGCGGTCCCAGTCGTAATAGTCGTCCTGGTAGTTGCGGCCACCGACCACGCCGATCGCATCGTCGATCACCAGCAGCTTGTTGTGCATGCGCTGGTTGAACCGGCGGAAGCAGCACAGCACGCTGCCGGCATAGTCGAAGTAGTTCAGCCGGGCCTTGCCGAAGGTCGGGTTGTAGACCCGCAGCTGGAAGTTCTGGTGGGCGCCGGACAGGGCGCCGAGGATCTGCAGGTCGGAGATCGCCGAGAGCTGGTCGATCAGCAGCCGCACCTTCACCCCGCGCCGCGATGCGGCCAGCAGTTCGTCGATGACCAGACGGGCGCTGTCGTCCTTGTCGAAGATGTAGGTCTGCAGGTCGATGCTGCGGGTGGCGCTGCGCAGCAGGTTCAGGCGTGCGACCAGGGCGCCCTCGCCCTCATCGAGCAGGGTGGCGTAGTGGCGCGGTCGTTCCGGGGTGGATTCGGTGAACGCCCGGCCGGCCAGCGCCCGCAGCGGCGAATCCTGTGCACAGCGGTCTGCACGCTGGCAGTCGACCACGGTCGAACGTGCCTGCACGGCGATTGCCTCGGCGCGGTCGCGCTCGGCATTCGACAGCGATGCACAACCGCTGCCCAGCAACACGGTTGCCAGCGCCAGTACACGCAGCAGGAGGTTCACGGTTTCGGCGCCTCGCTCAGGCGCGCACGCAATACGAAAGTCACTCGGTCACTCAAGGCAAGCTGCCAGCTGTCCATGCCATACCGGCCTCGCTGCACGGTACCGCGGCTGACGACGTCGCAATCATAGCCGGGTCGGGCGCACTCCGCCTTCTCGACCTTCAGTGTCTCGGGGTGGCTGATCCCGCGCAGGGTCAGCCGGCCGTTGATGTCGCCACCGCTCTCCACGGTTTCCGGCCAGTACGGCAGCGAGTCGAACTCGACCACCGGATGGCGGCCGGCATCAAAGAACTCCTCGCCGCGCATCCACCCGGTATAGCGCGCCTTGCCGGGGATCTCGACCGAGCGCGTGAACATCTTCAGGTGCACCTGGTGGCGGCCGTCGGAGAGGATCTCGATGCGTCCTTCGAAGTGCGGGAACAGGCCTTCGATACGCTGCCCGAAACGGGTGCGCACCTCGAAGCCGATCTGCGAACGCTGGGTATCCAGGCGCATTACCCGGTGCGCTTCGGCGACCACCGGTGGCAGGGTGGTCGGCGTGGGCACGGCCGCCCAGGCCGGGCCGAGTGCCAGCAGCGCGGGCAGCAGATAGCGGCTGCGCCGCGCCAGGCTCATCGGATCACGGCCACCAGAATGCGTTCAGGCTGGCCACGCCTGGCTCGATCGAGGCCTCGCGCGGGAAGCCGAGCACGGCGATGCCGGCCGGCGGCATGCCGCGGTAGTCGCTGCTGGTGCCCTCGGTCATCAACGCCACCAGCCGCTCCAGGCCCGGGTTGTGGCCGACGATCAGCACCCGGTCGAGATCACGGCGGTCGTCCACCAATGCCGCCAGGGTGCCGGGGGTGGCTTCGTAGATGCGGTCTTCCAGGCGCTTTTCCACGTAACCGATGGTGCCGAGCACGGCTTCCAGGGTTTCGCGGGTACGCCGCGCGGGTGAGCACAACACGCAGTCCGGCAGCAGGTTGTTCTCCTTCAGCCACTTGCCGGCGGCTTCGGCTTCGGCGAGCCCCACCGGCGACAACGGCCGGTCGAGGTCGGCCTGGCCGGGGGTAGCCGGTTCGGCATGAGCATGGCGCAGCAGGATCAGTTCACGCATCGCGGGTTTCCATGAAGAAGAGGATGCAGCAGAAAGAGTGACGCAGGCATCAAAGCTTGAGCCAGGACAGCAGCGGCTCCCAGTCGGCCTGATGCTCCCGCACCTGGGCCGAGCGGTAGTCGAACAGGCTGCGGCCGAGGCCGGTCATGACCACGTAGCTCTGGCTGTCACGCAGCTGCGCGACCACCGGGTACGGCCATTCGGCCAGCATCTGCAACGCCTGCTGCGAGGTCTGGGTCCAGGGCTTGGTGCGGTTGAGGACCAGCCCCACCGGCAGCTTGCGGCTGTGCACCCGCGGGTTCTGGGCCAGGCTGTTGAGGAAGCCGACGATGGCTTCGATGTCGAGCGCCGAGGGCAGCACCGGCACCACCACCGCGTCGGCAGCGTCAAGGAAATGGGGGATATCGTCGGCCAACGCGCCCGCCGGTGCGTCGATGATGACGGTTTCGGTGCCATCGGGCAGCTTCTGCGCCCACTGCTTCTTCCGATACACATCAATGGGGAGCACCGCGCTTTCCAGCCCGGCCCGCCGTTGCGCCCAGCGGGTGCTGGAGCCCTGAGGGTCGGCGTCGGCGATCACCGTGGCCCTGCCCTGCAATGCCGCGTACGCGGCCAGGTGGGTGGCGACGGTGGTCTTGCCCACCCCGCCCTTGGAACCGGCCACCAGGATCGTCTTCATGCCAGCCTCGCTTCCGGGTACGTGCCCCGAGCGTACACCGGCGGTGGTGACGGGAGGTAGCACCGCGCTGAACCTGCGGCCATCGCCTTTGCTATCGTGGCGCCCCCGAAGGATCGAACCGGCATGAGCGAGCTGCAGGACCTGAGCGCACTGATCCGCGCCAACACCCCCCTGATCGTGATCGAGACCCAGGACGAGGGTCGCATCGTCGACCTGTTCCGGCAGACGCTGATGCACGTCTGGCGGGCGCTGCACCGGTGGTCGATCACCGAAGGCCTGCGCCGCATCGACCTGGACAGCGAAGATCCGCCGGCCGGGCCACCCGACGCCAGCGCGGCCCTGCAGATGATCCGCCAGGCCGGGCAGCGCGGGGTCTACCTGCTGCTCGATTTCCACCCCTACCTGGGCTATGCCAGCCACCAGCGCGCCCTGCGCGACCTGATCCAGCGCCGTCACAGCGAACCGCACGTGCTGGTGCTGATCGGCGCCAAGGTCGAACTGCCGGCCGAGCTGGAAGCGCTGGCGGTCCGCTTCAACCCGCGCCTGCCCGATGCCAACGCCCTGCTGAAGATGCTGCGCGAGGAGGCCGATGCCTACGCCCGCGAACATGGCGGCCGCCGCGTCGAAGTCGACAGCGAGGCGGTGAAGAAGATCCTGAAGAACCTGCAGGGCCTGAGCCTGGTCGACGCCCGGCGCATCGCCCGGCAGCTGATCTACGCCGACGGCGCGCTGCGCGACGACGACCTGCCGCAGCTGGCACGGCTGAAGTTCGAGCTGCTCAACCGCAGCGGCCACCTGTTCTTCGAGCATGACAGCGCGCGGTTCGGCGACGTGGCCGGCGCCAACCGGCTCAAGCGCTGGATCAACCAGCGGCGTGTGGCGTTCATCGCTGGCTCCGCACCGGCCGGGCTGGACCCACCGCGCGGCATGCTGCTGCTGGGCGTGCAGGGTTGCGGCAAGTCGATGCTGGCCAAGGCCACCGCCGCCGGTTTCGGCGTACCGCTGCTGCGCCTGGACGTGGGCGCGCTGTACAACAAGTACCACGGCGAGACCGAGGCCAACCTGCGCCAGGCCTTGGCCTCGGCCGAGCAGCTGGCGCCCTGCGTGCTGTGGATGGATGAAATCGAGAAGGGCCTGGCCAGCGGTGGCGAGGACGGTGGCGTGTCACGCCGCGTGCTGGGCCATCTGCTGACCTGGATGGCCGAGCGCAAGGCACCGGTGTTCATCGTGGCCACTGCCAACCAGGTGCACGAGCTGCCTGCCGAGCTGCTGCGCAAGGGCCGCTTCGACGAGATCTTCTTCGTTGACCTGCCTTCGCCGGAGGTGCGCGTGGAACTGCTGCGGCTGCACCTGGGTCGGCGCCAGCTCAATGCCGACGACTTCGCGCTGCCGGCGCTGGCGGCCGCGGCGAATGGTTTCTCAGGTGCGGAGATCGAGCAGGCGATCGTGGCCGGGCTGTATGCGGCGCACGCCGAAGGGCGGCCGCTGGATACCGAGCTGCTGATGAACGAGATCCGTGCGACGCGGCCGCTGTCGGTGCTGATGGCCGAGCAGGTCGAGGCGCTGCGGGCGTGGGCATCGGGGCGGACGGTTTCCGCGGACGATTGAGGTTTCCCGCGAACGGCGCAGCCCCTCGTGGCGGCTGGTTGGCTGTGAACATCAAAAAGCCACGCTTGGCCGGGCGGGGTGGATTCGCGGGGGACGCCGTGAACCCGGCCGAACCCCTCCCTCAGGGCCACGCAGGCGGGGCCGCCGCCCAGGCCTGCTGCACTTCGGCCAACGACGCGCGCTCATCCTCGCGCCACTGCGGCAGCAGCTGCGCGTAATTGGCACTGGTGCTCCATTGCGACGGCTCGGTACGCACTGCTGCGGCATACCACTGCACGGCCTCCTGCTTCTGCCCCATCCGCCATAGGGCCAGCGCGTACGTGGGTGGCACCCAGCTGGGCTTGCTGCGCGCATTGCCGGCCGACGACAACCATTGCTCCAGCGCCGCCTCCGGCTTGCCCTGGCGCAGCAGGTCCCAGCCATAGTTCCAACGCACGCTGCGGCCCGCGCTGCTCTGTGCCGGCGCCTCCTTCAGGGCCTCGCCATACAGCTGGTCGGCCAGCTCGGCACGGCCCTGGGTGCTGGCCACCGAAGCCAGCTGCACGGTGGCTTCCACCGCGCGCCGGCCGCGCTCGCGCAGCCTCACCAGCTGGGTGACCAGCTCATCGCCTTCGCCCTGCATCGCCACCATCGGTGCCGCCGCCAGGTCGCTGTCGAAGTAGAACTCCTGTGGTGCCGGCATGGCCGGCGCGGCCCACGCCGTGGCCGCTCCCGAGGCCAGCAGCACGCTGGCCAGGATCTTTCCTGGAACTGACATCCCTTCTCCCCAGGCTGCACAACCGCAGCCTCCCTCTCTCGCCCCGATCCTAACCCCAGCAGCGGCGCGGGCGCGAGTGCCGGGCCCACCACGGCCCCGCTGCTACAATTCGCGCCTTTCCCGCCGCGTGCCTGCACGCGGCCGGTGCCAGCCGATCCTACCGGGCCAGCCATGACCAGTACCGCGCAACTCACTTCGCCCTCTTCCGCCGACCTGCTCGACCGTGATTACACGCTCGACCACAAGTACACCCGCAACGAGGGGCGGATCTACCTGAGTGGCGTGCAGGCACTGGTGCGGCTGCCGCTGATGCAGCGCCTGCGCGATGCCGCCGAAGGCATCGACAGCGCTGGCTTCGTCAGTGGCTACCGTGGCAGCCCGCTGGGTGGCTTCGACCTGGAACTGTGGCGCGCGCGCAAGCATCTGGAAGCGGCCAAGGTGAAGTTCACCCCCGGCCTGAACGAGGACCTGGGCGCCACCATGGTATGGGGCACCCAGCAGACCAACCTGTTCCCCGGCGCCAACGTGCAGGGCGTGTTCGGCATGTGGTACGGCAAGGGACCGGGCGTGGACCGCTGCGGCGACGTGTTCAAGCATGCCAATGCGGCCGGCACCTCGCGCCATGGTGGCGTGCTGGCACTGGCCGCCGATGACCATGCCTGCCGCAGTTCGACCCTGCCGCATGGCAGCGAGGACGAGTTCGTCAGCGCGATGATGCCGGTGCTGAACCCGGCCGGCGTGCAGGACATCCTCGACATGGGCCTGCTGGGCTGGGCGATGAGCCGCTATACCGGCCGCTGGGTCGGCTTCAAGACGATCGCCGAGACGGTGGAATCGTCGGCGTCGGTGCAGGTCGATCCGATGGCGCGCCGCATCGTGCTGCCGGAAGACTTCGAGATGCCGTCGGGTGGCCTCAACATCCGCTGGCCGGACCCGCCGCTGGACCAGGAAATGCGCCTGCACCGCTATGCGGTGAAGGCCGCGCAGGCCTTTGCCCGCGCCAACGGCATCGACAAGGTGGTGATGGATGCGCCGCGCGCGCGGCTGGGCATCGTCACCACCGGCAAGAGCTACCTGGACGTGCTGCAGGCGCTGGAGTACCTGGGCCTGGACGAAGCCGCGTGCGCCGACATCGGCATCCGCGTGTACAAGGTCGGCATGACCTGGCCGCTGGAACCGCAGGGCATCGCGCGCTTCGCGCAGGGCCTGGAAGACATCATCGTGGTGGAGGAGAAGCGTGCCTTCATCGAGCGCCAGATGAAGGAACAGTTCTTCAACTGGCCGGCCAGCTGGGGCCAGCGCCCGTCCATCGTCGGCAAGTACGACGAGAGTGGCGAATGGATCCTGCCGTCCACCGGCGAACTGACCCCGGCCACCATCGCCGGCGTGATCGGCCGCCGCATCCAGAAGTTCTTCAACAACGAATCCATTGAACAACGCCTGCAGTGGATGCAGCAGAAGGAAGCCGAGCTTGCGTTGCCGCGCGCCAGCTTCCCGCGCGTGCCGCACTACTGCTCGGGCTGCCCGCACAACACCTCCACCCAGGTGCCGGAAGGCTCGCGGGCACTGGCCGGCATCGGTTGCCATTACATGGTGACCTGGATGGACCGCAGCACCGACACCTTCACCCACATGGGCGGCGAAGGCGTGACCTGGGCCGGGCAGGCGCCGTTCACCGATACCCCGCACGTGTTCCAGAACCTGGGCGACGGCACCTATTTCCACAGCGGCTCGCTGGCGATCCGCCAGGCGGTCGCGGCCGGCGTCAACATCACCTACAAGATCCTCTACAACGATGCGGTGGCGATGACCGGCGGCCAGCCGGTGGACGGCCCGCTGAGCGTGCCCGACATCGCACGGCAGATGCGCGCCGAAGGCATCCACACCATCGTGGTGCTGTCGGACAACATCGGCAAGTGGACCGGCCAGCGCGAGCACTTCCCCAGCGACGTGGAGTTCCACGACCGCAGCGAACTGGAGGAGGTGCAGAAGCGCCTGCGCGAAGTGAAGGGTGTTTCGATCCTGATCTACGAACAGACCTGCGCCACCGAGAAGCGTCGCCGCCGCAAGCGCGGCAAGCTGGAAGATCCGCAGAAGCGGGTGCTGATCAATTCGCTGGTCTGCGAGGGTTGCGGCGACTGCGGCAAGAAGAGCTTCTGCGTGTCGGTGCTGCCGAAGGAAACCGAGTTCGGGCGCAAGCGCGAGATCGACCAGTCCAACTGCAACAAGGACTATTCGTGCGTGAACGGCTTCTGCCCGAGCTTCGTCACCGTACACGGTGGCCAGCCGCGCAAGGGCAGCAAGCGCGATGCCTCCACGCTGCTGGACAATCTGCCGGCACCAACCATCCGCGGCACGCTGGAACAACCCTGGAACATCCTGATCACCGGCGTCGGCGGTACCGGCGTGGTGACCATCGGTGCACTGCTGGGCATGGCCGGCCACCTGGAAGGCAAGGGCGCGACCGTGCTCGACCAGACCGGCCTGGCGCAGAAGGGTGGCGCGGTGACCACGCACATCCGCATCGCACGCCGCCCGGATGACATCCACGCCGTGCGCATCGCCGCCGGTGAAGCCGACCTGGTGCTGGGCTGCGACATGGTGGTGGTCAACGACTACTGGGCGCTTTCGAAGGTGCGCGCCGGCCGTTCGCAGGTGGTGCTGAACACCTACGAAGCGATGCCGGGCACGTTCACCACCCGTCCGGACATGCAGTTCCCCGCCGCCGACATCATCGCCGGTGTGCGCGTAGCCCTGGGCGGCCAGGAGCCGCTGCTGCTCGATGCCACCCAGCTGGCCACCGCGCTGCTGGGCGATGCCATCGCCGCCAACCTGTTCATCCTCGGCTACGCCTGGCAGCAGGGCCTGGTGCCGCTGTCGTTCGAGTCACTGATGCGCGCCATCGAACTCAATGGCGCCGCCGTGGCGATGAACCAGCAGGCCTTCGCCTGGGGCCGCCTGGCCGTGGTCGACCCGCAGGCCGTGCAGCAGGCCGCCGGCCTGGTGCGCAACCGCCACACCGATACCGAGTCCACCCCCGGCCCGCTGCACCCGCTGCCGCCGGGCGAGTGGGAAGGCAATGAATGGGGTGCGACCGCGGCACCGCGCAACACCGGCGACGAACGCGAGCTGCGTGGCCTGCCCTCGCACGGTGGCGACGTGGCATTCCTGCCGCTGGACGACGCACGCCTGTCGCGTTCGCTGGACGAAATGATCGAGCGTCGCGCCGCCTTCCTGGTCGATTACCAGGACGCTGCCTATGCCAAGCGCTACCGTGATCTGGTGGCACGCGTGCGCGCCACCGAGGCCGAGCGCATCGGCGGTTCCACTGCGCTGACCGAGACCGTCGCCCGCTACCTGTTCAAGCTGATGGCCTACAAGGACGAGTACGAAGTGGCCCGCCTGTACACCAGCGGTGACTTCCAGCGCCGCCTGCAGCAGCAGTTCGAGGGCGATTACCAGTTGCGCTTCCACCTGGCGCCGCCGCTGTTCGCGAAGAAGGACGAGCAGGGCCGGTTGCTGAAGAAGGAATACGGCCCGTGGATGTTCAAGGCCTTCAGCCTGCTGGCCAAGCTGAAGTTCCTGCGTGGCGGCCGACTCGACGTGTTCGGCCGCACCGAGGAACGCCGCATGGAGCGCAAGCTGATCGGTGACTACGAGGCGACCGTGCAGGTGCTGCTGGATGGCATGGATGACGACCGCCTGGCGCTGGCGGTGGAGATTGCCAGCATCCCCGAGCACATCCGCGGCTTCGGCCACGTCAAGGAAGCGCACTACGAACAGGCCAAGGCGCGCGAGGCTGCCCTGCTGGCGCAGTGGCGCAACCCGAAGGCGCTGCACATCGTGCAGGTGGCTTGACGCGGCGCTGCGTCATGGAAAGGCAACCTATAGGTTGCATAGCGATATAGCAATCGATAGGTTGCCTCCTCAGCGAGAAAGCGATAGGTTGCTTGTCGTAAAGCAACCTATCCTTTGCGTACGCGTTGGCGTACGGTCATCTTTCCTTGAGGACTGCCGGTATGGACAGGCCGCTGCACACAGTGAGGACAGCCCAACAACTTGCGCCCCTGATGCGTGCTTTCCGGCGCCAGGCGGGCCTGAGCCAGGCTCAGCTGGCGGAGCGACTCGGGATCAGCCGCCAGGCAGTGGGCGCGCTGGAACGCGACCCTGCATCGGCAAGTTTTGAACGCCTGATGCGGATCTGGGCGGTGCTGGGTCTGGAGGTCAGCCTCCAGCAACGAAGTCCCCAGGAGAACACGTCGTCATTGGAGTGGTGAGCCATGGGTACGCTGCAGGTCTGGATGAATGGTGTGGAAGTCGCACTTTGGGATGATGTCCGGAACGGGTCATCCCGGTTGTCGTATGTCAGCCAGTGGATCAGCTCGCCCCAGTCCCGACCGTTGTCGCTCTCTCTACCCCTGCTCCCAGATGGCGAGAGCCATCGGGGCAACGTCGTCAACGACTACTTCGATAACCTTCTTCCCGATAACGTCGCCATACGCAACCGGATCCGCGACCGGTTCGCCACGCGCGGCAGCGATACGTTCGATCTTCTTGAAGCCATTGGACGGGATTGTGTCGGCGCAGTGCAGCTGTTGCCGCCTGCGCATCCACCCGAAGACATCCAGCAGATCACGTGCGAGGTGTTGGACGAAGCAGGTGTCGCTACGATCCTGCGTCAGGTGACGACAGGGAACCTGCCTGGCGCACCCAGCCGTGATGATGCATTCCGCATTTCCATCGCCGGTGCGCAGGAAAAGACCGGTCTTCTGCTGCATGCTGGCAAATGGTGCATTCCTACCGGCAACACACCATCCACTCACATCTTCAAGCTGCCGCTTGGCATTGTTGGCAACATGCGGGCAGACATGCATCAGTCCGTGGAGAATGAATGGCTGTGCATGCATCTGCTTTCCGCCTTTGATATCCCCGTGGCCGAGACGCAGATGGGCCGCTTCAACGACCAACGTGCTCTCATTGTCGAGCGGTTTGACCGTCGCCTGTCTGCCGACCGCCGGTGGTGGCTGCGACTGCCACAGGAAGACATGTGTCAGGTCTTTGGTCTGCCGGCTGCCAGAAAGTATGAATCCGATGGCGGCCCCGGTATCGTTCCGATCATGGATCTGCTTCGACAGTCCGAACACCCCGAGGATCGCGCGATCTTCTTCAAGACGCAGATTCTTTTCTGGATGCTGGCCGCAACCGACGGCCATGCCAAGAATTTCAGTGTTCACCTGGAAGCCGGTGGACGCTTCCGCCTGACGCCCGTCTACGACGTGCTGTCGGTATATCCCATCCTCGGCAGGGGACCCAATCAACTCGATCCACGAAACGCACAGCTCGCCATGGCCGTACATGGCAAGAACCGCCACCGGAAACTGCACCTTGTGCGACGGCGGCACTGGAATGAAACCGCGCGCGCCTGCGGCGTTGCCGATGGTGCAGAACCATGGATCAAGACATTGATCGCGGCCGTCGAGCCCGCCATCCAGCAGGTCACCCGTCAGCTCCCGGATGACTTCCCCTCAAACGTGTCCGAACCGATTTTCAACGGACTTCGTGCTGCGGCAGCACGCCTTTCCAGCATGGCCCCCGAGGCTTGATCACCCAAACCGCCACAGCAGGAGGCGGTTGTTGGCCGGCATCGCCACGTCGCGCAGGCGGGTGAAGCCGTTGTCCTCGGCCAGCGCCTGCACGGCTTCCACATCGCGGATGCCGCTGCGCGGGTCACGTGCCTTCAGCCACGCATCGAACTGCGCGTTGCTGTCGCTGGTGTAGCGGCCGCCGTAGTTGAACGGGCCGTAGACCGCCAGCAGCGCACCGTGGCGCAGCAGCGGCGGCAGCGCGGCAAACAACGCCTGCACGTGCTCCCAGCCCATGATGTGCAGGGTATTGGCAGTGAACGCCGCATCGAACGTGCTGCCCTGTGGCAGGCTGAGCCCGGGCGCCGGTGGCAGTTCCACCTGCAGCGCCGCCGGCGGCAGCAGGTTCAGCAGCGCCGCCTCGGCGCGCCAGGCCTCGATGCCGGGCAGATGGTCCGGGTGATCGCTGGGCTGCCAGCGCAGCCACGGCCAGCGCTCGGCGAAGAAGGCCGCATGCTGGCCGGTGCCACTGCCGATCTCCAGCACCCGATGGCGGTCGCCCATCCACGGGTCGAGTGCGGTGGCGATGGGTTCGCGGTTGCGCTCGCAGGCTTCTGAATTCGGCTTGCTCGACATCAGGACGGGGTCCGGGCGGGGTCGGCTCCATTGTGCACGAGGGGGTGTTGCTCGGCAGGGCTGCGCCCTGCACCCGCAGAAGCCGGAGCAACGGCAACAGCCAAAGCAACAGCAACAGCGGGCTTCCTGTGGGATGGCGGGGTGGGTCCGGTTGCGGGGGACGCCGTAAACCCGTCCGTGGGGGCTTGGCCGCGGCATCCATGCCGCGGACACCCCCGCAACCGGACCCACCCCGCCTTCGACAGTTTTCTGCGATCTGTTGGAACGGCTCCTGGGTTCAGATCCGTTTTCCGCAGGAAAACGGATCTGAACCCGGATACATTTCGATATCTGACAGACGTGTCGACCAAGGTCGACACCTACCAACAGCCGAGTGAACCTGTCGAAGGTGGGGCGGTGTCGGATTGCGGGGTGTCTGATCTGGCCCCCTGAAAACGGACGCCATGAAGCCGTTTCAGGCGGCAGCCCGGAGCTGCCGGGCGTAGTTGTTAGGCGAGTGGTAGCCCAGCGCCGAGTGTAGCCGGGCTGGATTGTAGAAGCCGTGGATGT
>NZ_JCAFRI010000016.1:0-121315 GCF_059367915.1 Stenotrophomonas sp. YJH_SMC_19 | reverse complement strand
CGGAGCAGCCGGCCAGCGGCCGGCTCTACCACTCGGACGGATCGCATCCGGCGCGGATGCAGGTGTTCTGCTTTGTTCGCTGGCGGCAGGTGCAGGTTGGGTAGTGCCGGCCGCTGGCCGGCAATCCGCAATGGCCGGAGCAGCTGGCCAGCGGCCGGCTCTACCACTCGGACGGATCGCATCCGGCGCGGATGCAGGTGTTCTGCTTTGTTCGCTGGCGGCCGGGTGCAGGCAGGGTAGTGCCGGCCGCTGGCCGGCAATCCGCAATGGACGGAGCAGCCGGCCAGCGGCCGGCTCTACCACTCGGACGGATCGCATCCGGCGCGGATGCAGGTGTTCTGTTTTGCTCGCTGGCGGCCGGGCGCAGGCAGGGTAGTGCCGGCCGCTGGCCGGCAATCCGTAATGGACGGAGCAGCCGGCCAGCGGCCGGCTCTACCACTCGGACGGATCGCATCCGGCGCGGATGCAGGTGTTCTGTTTTGCTCGCTGGCGGCCGGGTGCAGGCTGGGTAGTGCCGGCCGCTGGCCGGCAATCCGCAATGGACGGAGCAGCCGGCCAGCGCCCGGCGCTACCACTCGGTCGGATCGCATCCGCCGCGGATACGGGTGTTCTGTTTTGCTCGCTGGCGGCTGGGTGCAGGCCGGCGCTACCACTTCAGTGCCGCTGTGCCAGCAGCAGGTGGAAGTGCTTTTCTCGGGTCTGGCCGTCATTGCCGGCCGCGGATTCGCGGTGGCTGCGCCAGGCCGAGACGCGGAAGCCCGATACCCGCAGCGCCAGCTCCACCGCGTCCAGCTCATGCAGCTGGAAGTCGGCGGCGAATGGCAGGCTGCGCATGAAGCTGGCATCGCCGAAGGCCAGGCACAGGCGGCCGCCCCGGCGCAGCACCCGCGCCAGTTCGTCCAGCACCGGGGCCAGGTTCGGCCAGAAGTACAGGGTGTTGACCGCCAGCGCGGCATCCATCGCGGCATCGGCGACCGGCAGTGCATGGGCGTCGCCGTGTCGCATCGCCGCACGTTCGGCCACCCCGGCGTCGGCCAGCCGCTGGTTGCCGGCCTCGACCATGGCCGTGGACAGCTCGATGCCCAGATAGTGGCTGTCGGTGGCCTGCAGCATCAGTGGCGCGAAGGCCGCATTGCCCGGGCCGACCTCCAGGACCCGTTCGCCGGCGCCGACGGCCAGCAGCCCGATTGCGGCCAGGTTGAGTGCGCCGTTGCTGCGGTTCATCGAGTCGGCCACCGCCAGCGCGGCCTCGCCGTGGGGCTGCCGCAGCTGTGCGGCCAGGGTGGGAGCATCCAGCATCATCATCGTCCGTTGCAGAGTTTCGGACGTGGCGGCGGCGGGTCCGCCGGTGACCATAGCGCCGACCTTGTGGCTTGGGAAGTAGGGAAACCCCGCTTCCGGGTGATGAGAAAATGTCCAGCGTCGCAGTCGGTGAGATCTGGTTGTCCACAGGGGGTGTGGATTACGCGTGGGCAACTTTGTGGATAAGCCGCGACAGGCGCCACCCCCCTAGGCTGTCAAGATGGGTGGCGAAAAATTCACCGCCGGTGAGGGCAGGTGAGGGAGCGGTGAAGGCGGGTCCTGCCAGTGCTGTCGCCAGCGGCGGCGCTCGCGGTAACCTGTGGGCCTTGATGCTCCGTGAGACCCCATGAAACGTCACTTCTCGATGCTGCGCGAATTCCAGCTGGCCGACTGGTTCACCCTGGCCAATGCTTTCTGCGGCACCGGTGCGGTCTTTGCCGCGATGCGCTTCCTGCAGGACGGCGAGCGTGGCTACCTGCTGTTCGGCATGGCGTTGATCCCGCTGGCCTTCATCTTCGACGCGCTCGACGGGCGCATCGCGCGCTGGCGCAAGTCCAGTTCCACCCTGGGCCGCGAGCTGGACTCGCTGTCGGACGTGATCTCCTTCGGCGTGGCGCCGGCGGCGCTGGCCTATGCCTGCGGCATGCAGGGCGGCTGGGACTGGCTGGTGCTGAGCTACTTCGTCTGCTGCGGTGTCAGCCGCCTGGCACGCTACAACGTCACTGCCGAGGCGCTGGCCGGCGACGAGGGCAAGGTCACGTATTTCGAGGGCACCCCGATCCCGACCAGCCTGGTGCTGGTGATCGTACTGGCGATTGCCGCCGGTACCGATGCCATCGGCCAGGACCTCTGGTTCGGCCAGTGGCAGATCGGCCCGTGGCAGCTGCACCCGATGGTGCTGTTGTTCGCCCTGTCCGGGTCGCTGATGATCAGCAAGACCCTGCGTATCCCCAAGCCATGAGCCAGCCCTGCGGAGGCCTGCGATGACCAGCTCGGCCCACGACGCCGGCAGCAGCGATTTCGAAACGCTGGCGCGGCAGTACTTCGGTGCCTGGGGCGATGCGCTGCGCCACGCGAGCACGCCCGGTGCACCGGCCGGCGGCGACCCCGGCAGCTGGCAACGGCTGTTCGACTGGTGGAGCCAGCTGTTGCCCGAACAGGGGCAGGGCGCGCCGGAAGATGCCATGCGCCGTTTCCGCGAACAGGCCGGCAGCTGGTACGGCACCATGCAGGAGGTCGCCGCACGATTTGCCGGCCGCGACGCCAGCAGTGCCGAGGTGGCCCAGGCCTGGCGCGAGGCGGTGCAGGGGCAGGGCGATGGCATGCTGCAGTGGATGCTGCAGGGCGCCCGTGGCAGCACCCACGCCGGCGCCACCGTGCCCGAATTCGCCGCATGGCTGCAGCAGTTCCAGCTGCAGGCGGGCCCGTGGCTGCAGAGCCCGGCGTTCGGCCCCGGCCGCGAGCACCAGGCGCGCTGGCAGGCGCTGCTGCGGGCGCAGGAGGAGTACCAGCAGCATTCGCGCGCCTACGTTGATCAGATCAGGCAGGCGTTGGACGAGGCCTTCGCGTTGTTCGAGCAGCGTCTGGTCGAGCACGAACAGCCCGGCAGCCAGTTGACCAGCGCCCGCGCGATGTTCGACCTGTGGATCGAAGTGGCCGAGGAGGCCTACGCCAAGGTCGCCATGTCCGAACCGTTCCAGCAGGTGTACGCCTCGCTGGGCAACGCGCAGATGCGCCTGCGCGCCGGCCTGCAGCGCGAGGTGGAACAGATGAGTGAGCGAATCGGCCTGCCGACCCGCAGCGAGATGGACGCCGCGCATCGCCGTATTGCCGAACTGGAGCGCAGCCTTCGTCGCCTGCAGGCACAGGTGGCGGTGCTGGCGGGGACTGCCGCGGTCGATCCGGTGTCGCAGCCGGCACCGGCGAAGGTGAAGCCGGCCGCGCGCAAAGCCGTGAAGAAGGCGGCGCCGGCAAAGAAGGCGCCTGCAAAGAAGGTGTCTGCGAAGAAGGCTGCGTCTCGCGCTTCCACTCGGGCGCGTGACCGATGAAAGGACCGCTGGGCTTCAACGCCGATGACCTGATGCAGGAAACCCTGGCCATGCAGCGCAAGCTGATGGAAGGGCTGAAGCTGCTGCCGCAGGTGGAAGACGTGGACTATGGCGTGACCGCACGCGAGGAAGTCTGGCGTGACGGCAAGGTGGTGCTGTACCGCTTCGTCGGCGAACAGGCACCGACCCGGCGCACACCGCTGCTGATCGTCTACGCGCTGGTCAACCGGCCGTACATGGTCGACCTGCAGGCCGACCGTTCGCTGGTGCAGAAGCTGCTGGCGCTGGGCCAGGACGTGTACGTGCTGGACTGGGGCTACCCGGATAGGTCCGAACGCTTCCAGACCTTGGAGGACTACCTGCTGCGCTACATCGACGGCGCGGTCGATGCGCTGCGTGCGCGCAGTGGTGGCCCGGTGGACCTGCTGGGTATCTGCCAGGGCGGCGTGTTCGCACTCTGCTACGCCGCGCTGCGCCGGCAGAAGCTGGGCAAGCTGATCACCATGGTCACCCCGGTCGACTTCCAGACGGCTGACAACATGCTCTCGCATTGGGCGCGGCAGGTGGACGTGGACCTGCTGGTCGACACGCTGGGCAACATCCCGGCCGACCTGATGAATGCCAGTTACCTGATGCTCAAGCCATTCCGCCTGAACGTGCAGAAGTACGTCGGCCTGCTCGACATCCTCGATGACAAGGCCGCGCTGGAGGATTTCCTGCGCATGGAGAAGTGGATCTTCGATTCACCGGACCTGGCGGGCGAGGCGTTCCGCGATTTCATCAAGCAGTTCTATCAGGGCAATGGGCTGGTGAACGGCACGGTGCGGATCGGCGAGGAAGCGGTGGATCTGTCGCAGGTGACGCTGCCGGTGCTGAACATCTATGCCGAGCAGGACCATCTGGTGCCACCGGATGCCTCGCGCGCGATGCGCGGGCGTTTGGGCACGGACGACTACACCGAGTCCAGTTTCCGTGGTGGGCATATTGGTATCTACGTTTCCGGCCGCGCGCAGCGCGAAGTACCGGCCACGATCGATGGCTGGTTGAAGGCGCGCGATCTGTAGAGTCAAGCCATGCTCGACTGACTTGGGGGTGATGATGTACCGGATTTTGTTGATTCTTGCGGCACTGCTGACAGCACCACTTGCCCACGCCGCACCCAGTACGGATGCACGCCGGGAGATCGCCCAGCTGATCGCCAGCCTGGATGGCTCCCAATGCCGTTTCCAGCGCAATGGCAGCTGGTACGACGGCAGCGACGCGCGCGCGCACCTGCAGCGCAAGTACGATTACCTGCTGAAAAAGGGCATGGTGGACAGCGCCGAGCAGTTCATCGAGCGCGCTGCCAGTCAGAGCAGCATGAGTGGCAAACCCTACCGCATCCAGTGTCCGGGGCAGCCTGAACAGACCGCAGCCGCCTGGTTCGGCGCACGCCTGCAGGCCCTGCGCCACCGCACGCCGTAGACATGGGGGCAGTGTAGAGTCGAGCCATGTTCGACTGCCTTGTCCGTTTCCCGGAGCTGCCGCCATGAACACCACGCCCAAAACGCTGTCGCGTTCATTGAACGACCGCATGATTGCCGGCGTGATGGGCGGCATTGCCCATCGCTTCGGCTGGAATGCGACCCTGCTGCGGGTGATCTACGTGCTGGTTTCGCTGGCCTCCGCCGCCTTCCCTGGCATCCTGGTCTACCTGATCCTGTGGCTCCTGATCCCCAACGAGGCCGATTGAAGACTGGAGCAACGCCCTGGCCGATCTGGCTGCGCGCGCTGCAGGTGCTGGGCGCGGTGTGGACGTCACCCAATTCCCTGCTCGGCGTGATCGGCGGCCTGGCCGGCATGCTCGGCGGCGCGACATTGCGCTGGAGCGGCCGTGACTGCGCGCTGGTGTTCGACCACTGGCCGTGGGGGCCAGGCGGGGCGATCACCCTGGGGAACGTGATCCTGCACACCGGCCATGACCTGGGCATTTCCTGCCGCACCTATGCGCATCAGGCAGGGTGGGGCGTGGAGCCGCTGATCCGGCTGGATGATCACGAACGGGCGCACGTGTACCAGTACATGGTGCTGGGCCCGCTGTACCTGCCGGTGTACCTGCTGTGCGGCGGGGTGAGTGCGCGCAATCCGTTCGAACGGGCGGCCGATCATTTCGCCCGGTTCGGGCACGGTTGGTGGCCGTAGTTTCCAGCCAACGGCGCAGCCCCTCGTGGCTTGGTCGCGGAATGCCTGCTTCCTGGGGGCTGGCCGGGTGGGTGGGGCCGGCGGGGACGCCGTGAACCCATCCATGGGGGCTTAGCTGCGGCATCCATGCCGCGGATACCCCGCCACCCCCACCCACCCGGCCGCTGACAGTTCCCGTGCGCGCCAAGCCACGGAAGAGAACAAAGAACAGCAAAAGCGGGTCGCGCGCTGCGCTTGCTCGCGATCCGAGCATGGCTGGTCTCTACAGGAAGCAACAAGTCAGCCGGCCAAGCCGTTTTTGCTTTTGATCTTCTTTTTTCTTTTCCGTGGGTGAACGTGCCCGAAAAACTGTCAGGGGCCGGGCGGGGTGGGTGCGCGGGACCGTTGGCGCCATGGATGGCGCCATCGAGCCCCCAGGGACGGATTCACGGCGTGTCCTGCGCACCCACCCCGCCCGGCCCAATCACATGAAACGCGTTACACGACCACCCACGAGGGGCTGCGCCGTTGGCGGGAATCCGCCACGGATTCGTTAGCCGGAAGTTAAAGATCCGTAAGCATTCTGCTGCGATCCCGCAGTCATCTGCATGCAACCGATCGTCATTAGCCTTCGTGACGTTCCAGTCAGGTTCGACGCGGTAAGCTCTCCCTCGATGAGCTCGCAGCATCGTTCATCGAGTGCAGTACGCAGTAGCAATTTGGAGGAATACATCACATGGCAATCGTTCTTTATGTCGGTGGTAGCAAGGATGGCGAGAAGGGCGTGGTGCCCTACGGCTTCAGCAAATCCCGCGCCGACACCGCGCTGGGGCCGGAGTTCTACACGGAGCGGTTCATGGAACTGCAGGGTGTCGGCAAGGTCCGCCTGATGGCCCTGGAAGGCATGCGTGACGAGATCGTCATGCAGCGCGCCGCCCGCCACTACCGCTGACCTTCGCAACACGCGGCAGGGCGCGCCCACCATCGCGCGCCCGCGCCGGCATCCCAGCCCAGGGCCAGTCCGAGCCCTCTCTCCGCCAGGATGCCGGCGTCAACTCCGGCCCCGCCGCTGAACCTCGCCCCCTGTCAATGCCTTGTCCGGCTCCGTCGTGGATTGCCAGAATGGGATCTTCCCGTACCGCGGCACAGACCTGAAGCAATGCACGACGCCAAGAACGCCCAGAGCGCGCTCGCCCAGCAGATCGCCCAGACCATCGCCGACGAGATCGGTGCCCAGTCCGCCCAGGTGCGCGCCGCCGTCGGCCTGCTCGACGAGGGCGCCAGCGTTCCGTTCATCGCGCGCTACCGCAAGGAAGTGACCGGGGGCCTGGACGACACCCAGCTGCGCAACCTGGAAACCCGGCTGACCTACCTGCGCGAGCTGGAGGAGCGCCGTGCGGCGGTGCTGGCCAGCATCGGCGAGCAGGGCAAGCTCAGCGACGAGCTGCGCAACGACATCCTGGCCGCCGACACCAAGAGCCGGCTGGAAGACCTGTACCTGCCGTACAAGCCCAAGCGCCGTACCCGCGCCCAGATCGCCCGCGAGGCCGGTCTCGAGCCGCTGGCCGATGGCCTCCTAGCCGATCCCACGCAGGACCCGCAGGCCTTCGCGGCCGCCTTCGTCAACACCGACAAGGGCGTGGCCGACACCAAGGCCGCGCTGGAAGGTGCGCGCGCGATCCTGATGGAGCGCTGGGGCGAGGACGCCGCGCTGGTCGGCGAGCTGCGCACCTGGCTGGGAGAGAACGGCGTGATCCGTGCCCGCGTGGCCGAGGGCAAGGAAACCGAAGGCGCCAAGTACCGCGACTATTTCGAACATGCCGAATCTCTGGCGAAGATTCCTTCGCACCGGTTGCTGGCGCTGTTCCGCGCGCGCCGCGAAGAGATCCTGTTCCTGGAACTGGACCCGGGCAGCGATGCCGAGGCCGGCCACCAGTACGCCGAAGGCCGCGTGGCGCGCAGGGCCGGGATCGCCGACCGGGGCCGCGCCGCCGATCGCTGGCTGCTGGACGCCTGCCGCCTGACCTGGCGCGCCAAGCTGCACACCCATCTGCTGCTGGACCTGTTCAACCAGGCCCGCGAGAAGGCCGAGGCTGAGGCCATCGCGGTGTTCGGCGACAACCTGAAGGATCTGCTGCTGGCCGCACCGGCGGGCCCGAAGACCGTGCTTGGGCTGGACCCGGGCATCCGCACCGGCTGCAAGATCGCCGTGGTCGATGCCACAGGCAAGCTGGTGGCCACCGACACCATCTACCCGCATGAGCCACGTCGCCAGTGGGACCAGTCGGTGCAGACGATCAAGCAACTGTGCGCCAAGCACAACGTTGAACTGATCGCGATCGGCAACGGCACCGCCAGCCGCGAAACCGACAAGCTGGCCGGCGAAGCGATCAAGGCTGCCGCCAACCCGAAGCTGCAGAAGGTCGTGGTCAGCGAGGCGGGCGCCTCGGTGTACTCGGCCTCCGAGTTCGCGGCCAAGGAGTTCCCGGGGCTGGACGTGTCGCTGCGTGGCGCGGTGTCGATCGCGCGTCGCCTGCAGGACCCGCTGGCCGAACTGGTCAAGATCGAACCCAAGGCGATCGGTGTCGGCCAGTACCAGCACGATGTGGACCAGTACCGGCTGGCGCGGGCGCTGGACGCGCGCGTGGAGGACTGCGTGAATGCCGTGGGCGTGTACGTGAACACCGCATCGGCCGCGCTGCTGTCGCGGGTGTCTGGCCTGTCGGCCACGGTGGCCGAGAACATCGTGCGCCATCGTGACGAGAACGGCCCGTTCAAGCGCCGCAAGGATCTGCTGAAGGTCGCGCGCCTGGGCGAGAAGACCTTCGAACAGTGCGCCGGCTTCCTGCGCATCGCCGACGGCGACCAGCCGCTGGACGCTTCGGCGGTGCACCCCGAAGCCTATCCGGTGGTCGAGCGCATCGTGGCCAGCACCGCACGCCCGATCAAGGCGCTGATCGGTGATGGCAGCTTCCTGCGTGGCCTGAAGGCCGAGCAGTTCACCGATGACACCTTCGGCTTGCCGACCGTGCGCGACATCCTGAAGGAACTGGAGAAGCCGGGCCGCGACCCGCGTCCGGAGTTCAAGGCTGCGCGCTTCGCCGAAGGCGTGGAGGACATCAAGGACCTGCGCGAGGGCATGGTGCTGGAAGGCGTGGTGAGCAACGTGGCGGCCTTCGGTGCCTTCGTCGATATCGGCGTGCACCAGGACGGCCTGATCCACATTTCGGCGCTGTCCGACACCTTCGTGAAGGACCCGCGTGACGTGGTCAAGGCTGGCGATATCGTCAAGGTGAAGGTGCTGGAGGTGGACGTGGCGCGCAAGCGCATTGCCCTGACCCGGCGCCTGGACGATACCCCCGGGCAGGCCACCAGCCGCCCGGGCCAGCGTGATGAGCGCGGCCATGGGCAGGGTCCGCGCCGGGATGCAGGCGGCCAGAACCGCGGGCCGAACCGGGGCCAGGGCAATGGCGGCCGTCCCGCCGCGTCCGCGCCGCCGGCCAACAACGCCCTGGCCGAGGCCTTCGCCCGCGCCAAGCGTAGTTGAGGACCGTGTTCCCCGTCACGCTTGATTCGTGGCGGGGGACTTGTCGATTTTCCCCGTGATTGCGCACACTTGCGCTTGAGGGGAGGCGTCCGGCCACCCCGCTGTCGCTGGGGAGGGCCATGACGCCAGCAGGACCCGTCGTCTTCGTTGAGGTCTGCAGCGTCGCGCTGCGGCCGCTGCCTGCCTGCGCGGGCCGGGGGCAGCGGTGATGGCGGGCCAGGGCACCAACGGCAACGGGTTGCTGGAGCGCCGCCTGCAGGCGCTGGCCGAAGAGCGTCGGCGGCTGGCGATGATCATCGATGGCACCGCCGCGGGCACCTGGGAATGGAACGTGCAGAACGGCGAGATGCGGGTCAACGCGCGCTGGGCCGAGATTGTCGGTTACCGCCTGGAAGAGCTGGAGCCGGTCTGCCAGAAGACCTTCCTGAAGCTGGTCCATCCCGATGACATAGCGCTGTCGGACGCCGCACTGGACGAGCATTTCGAGGGGCGCACCGACAACTACGCGTGCCTGCTGCGGATGCGCCACAAGAATGGCCAGTGGATATGGATCCAGGACCGTGGCCGCGTCTTCGAATGGGACGGGCAGGGCAAACCATTGTGGATGGCCGGCGCGCATGCCGACGTGACCGAGCTGCAGCAGGCCCGACAGGATGCGGCCGAAACACGGCAACGCCTGCAGGCCGTGGTCGATGCCTCCGACGAGGTGGCGGTGATCGCCACCGATATCGATGGCACCATCACCCTGTTCAACACGGGCGCGCAACGCCTGCTGGGCTACAGCGCGGCGGATGTGGTCGGCCAGCGCCGGCTGGATGCCTTCCACGATCCGCAGGAACTGAATGCCTGGCTGCGACCGCTGGCCGATGCCGATGGCCAACTGCCAGATGTGTTCGAGGCAATCAGTGCGCGTGCCGATGGCCAGACCTATTCGCGGCAATGGACGCTGCTGCGCAAGGACGGCCAGCCACGCCAGGTACGCCTCTCGATCAGCCGCATGGACGGTGCCGACGGTGTACGCATCGGCTATGTCGGGATGGCCATCGACATCACCGAGATCCTGCAGGCGAGGGCCGAAGCGCGCTTGTCCGCGGAGAAGTTCGCCGGTGCGTTCACCTCGGCTGCGCTGGGCATGGCGCTGGTGTCACTGGAAGGGCGATGGCTGGACGTCAACGATGCGCTGTGCCGGATCCTCGGCTATCCGCGGGAAGAGCTGCTGCAGGTGGATTTCCAGCGTCTCACCCATCCTGATGACCTGCAGACCGACCTGGCCCTGGTGCAGGACCTGCTGGCCGGTCGTCGCAGCCACTACCACCTGGAAAAGCGCTATCTCGATCGCGATGGCAAGGTCATCTGGGCCCGATTGTCGGTCTCGCTGGTGCGCAACGAGCATGGCGAGCCGTTGCATTTCGTGTCGCAGATCCAGGACATCACCGCCCAGCGCAGCAGCGAGCAGCGGCTGTTCGAGAGCGAACAGCGCAGCCGCATCACCCTGGATGCCGTGGCCGACCTGGTGCTGAGCGTCAGCCTCGATGGCCGTATCGATTACGCCAATGCCGCTGCAGTACGCATGTTGGCCGGCGATGGCGCGTTGTCGCTGGCCGGACACAAGGTGCAGGATGTGCTGGCGCTGACCACCGAATACGCGCCGGGTTCGGTGCTGGACGTGTCGGTACTGCTGGATCCGGACAGCAATGCGGTCGACCTGCATGCCGACCTGCTGCTGCGTCTGGGTGCCGCCACGGTGCCGGTGGACCTGACCCGCGCCTGGTTGCGCGATGACGAGGGCCACGTGCGAGGCGCGGTCTGGGTGCTGCGCGACGATACCCAGCAGCGTGCCCGCCAGCGCGAGGCGCGTCATCTGGCCGAGATCGATCCGCTGACCGAACTGAGCAACCGCCGTGGCTTCGAGGTGCATCTGCAGCAGGCGATCACCCGTGTCGAACGTACCGGCCAGGCCGCGTCGCTGATGTACATCGATCTGGATCGGTTCAAGCCGATCAACGATACCTGGGGCCATCTGGCTGGCGATGCGGTGCTCTGGGCGGTGGCCAGCGTTCTGCGTCACGGGGTGCGCGATTCGGATGTGGTGGCGCGGCTGGGCGGCGATGAGTTCGCGGTGATCCTGTCCGGTTGCACGCCGCGTCGTGCAGCGCGCATTGGCGGCGAGCTGCTGCACACCCTGGCGTCGCTGTCGATTCCGTGGGACCAGGACCGGTTGCGGGTAGGGGCCAGCATCGGCATCGCGCCGCTGGCCGGGGGGATGAGCGTGGACCAGGCGGTGGCCGCGGCCGATGCCCAGTGTTACCGGGCCAAGGCGATGGGCCGCAACAACGTGCAGGTGCAGGGCGAGGCCAGTGAGCTGCCGGGCGATGATTCCGAGGTCGTCGAGGGCTGATCTCAGCCTGTGAGAGGGCGGGCGCAAATACTCCGCGCACCTCCTCTCTTACAGGTGATCCCATGAATGTCTGCAACCCGATGGCGGTGCGTGCCTTCGCCCCGGCCCTGGTCGGCTGGTGCCTGGCCCTGGCGGCCGGGCTCCGGCTGGAGGAGGTGCGTGAGGACCGTCTCGCCCAGGCAATGTTGCCGGTGCTGCAGGCGAGCGTGGTGGCGCTGCTGGCCCTCACCCTGGCGTGCACGGTGGCGGCCAGCCTGGTGCTGTGGCGGCACAGGCGCCGGGATCACCGTCGCGTTGATGCCGGCACTACAGAGGCGCAGCATCCATCAGCAGGAACCGGCATGGCGCGCGCTGGAAGGCACTGATCTGCGGCACCAGCCGCTGGAAATGTTCGCTGGCGCAGTGGATGTCCAGGGCGGCGCGGTCAGGCCATTGCTCGATGAAGATGAAGTGCCCGGGATCCTTCTGGTCCACGAACAGTTCATAGCCGAGGCAGAGCGGCTCGCGCTGCGTGCACGCGACCAGTTCCCGGTACAGCGGAAGCACGGTGTCCACGGCATCGGGATGGATGAAGTCTTCGGCCATGACCTTGAGCATGCAGGCACCTCTGGATGGGGCCCTGCAGGATAGTGCCGGCGGGTGGCCGGCACCCATCCCGTCAACGCAATACTGCGTCCGCACTGACCAGCTGCACATCGTGCATCTGGTTGAGGTAGGCCTCGTAGTAGCCTTTGTGCGAGGCACCGACGATGGTCAGCATGCGGGTGCCCGGGTGCTGGCCGAGCACGTCGCGCATGTTGGCGACCATGCGCAGGTTGCGGGTTTCCCAGTAGCCCACGTAGTTGCGGCCGAAGCCTTCCGGCGAGGGTTCGACGAGCGTCGCGCCGAAATCGCTGTTGAAGGCTAGCATCGCGGCCTCGGGTGCGTTGTAGGCGCGATACATCGCGAGCAATCCATCCGGTTGAGCAAGATTGGCTTCCAGTCGTTCATCGGCCGCCCTGCGCGCTTTGGCGAAGGAATTGTCCCAGGCACCGCGTATGGCGGCAGCGTAGGCCTTCTGCTGCGATTCCGGTGTAGGCGAATCCGCAGTGTGGTCGTCGACCGCCCACAGCCGCTCCAGCCCCAGGCGCGCGGCGAGGACGCCGGCCACCAGGCCGGCCTCGTTGCGGCGTGCCATGCGCGTGTCGAGGAACTGCACCAGCTCCGGTGTCAGGCTGTCCGAGGCACGTCGCTCTTCGCTGGGCAGCCGCAGCCATTGGACGACTGCCGAGCTGCTCTCGCCCGCAGCCAGGAACACTGCGGCCAATCGGCGTCGCTGGGCAGCGGTTGGCGCCTTCGGCCAATCCGCAAGCAGGCGTTCCATCTCCACGTTGGCGCTGGGCACGTCCAGGCCGGTGGCGGCCTGCGCCGGTGCCGGATCGACGCAGTAGTCCGCTACGCTGTCGGCGTATCGGGCCGGATTGCGGCGCATGAAGTCACACTGCAGGCCGGACAGGTTCTCCACTGCGATCGCGGTGGGCCGCCAGGCTTCCAGACGCTGCAGCAGAGGTTCCAGCATCGCCGGCGTGAAGGTCTCCGGCAGGCTGGACAGGTGCGGGCTGCCCAGCACCAGCACTTCGTTCGGGCGCCCTGCGGGCGGTCCCTTCAGCTGGTCCGGGTGGAAGGCCGGTCGATAGGCGGTGTCGTTGGCCAGCGCGCTGCTGCTGCACACGGCCAGGAAGAGAAGGCTGGCAAAGCGAGGGAACATGCGATCTCCATGTCGATGAGCATCCTGCGGGACCTTCATGCTGGTCATATTCTCCTGCCGCGGAATCCCGCATTGGTCATGTAAACCTTTTTGCCTTGAGCTGCATCCTTCTGCTGAGCGATGCTGTACCCAGCGCTCAGGCAATGCAGAACATGACGTCCGACGACTGGACCATCGACAGTCCGCGGCTGCACCTCCGGCCATTCATGCCCGGTGACGCCGACGAGGCATTTGCGGGAATCACCCCCGGGCTGACCCGCTACATGTCCTTCGAGCCGCCGCCGTCGAAGGAGGCGTTTGCTGCTGTCTGGCGAACGTGGCTGCCCACCATCGCCGACGGGACCGACATCACGTTCGTGATCCGCAGGCGCGAGGATGGTGTATTCCTTGGCCTGGCAGGCCTGCATCGAGCCCGTGACGCAGAACCCGAACTGGGCATCTGGATCGCAGAAATGATGCATGGGCACGGCTATGGTCGCGAAGCCGTGGCGGCGGTGTGGTCGGCCGCCTCAGGGCGCCTGCGCTGTGCTGCGTTCCGCTATCCGGTGGCCGAGCAGAACCGGTCCAGCCGTTCCCTCGCTGAGTCCCTCGGGGGACTGCCTGTAGCACGTGAGCAGGGCGTGAAGTACACGGCAATCGTCTACCGCATTCCGGCTGCAATGCACGGAGTTGCGACGGACGTCGCGGAATCCCGCTAAAGCGGCTGACGGCATCGCCGATACTCCCTCTGGATCCCGCTCCAGTCACCCGCCGCAGGACCCCAGGCTGCCCCCGATGGGCGGTCCGCGCAGTGTGTTCCGCCGCTCCCAGATGCCGATCGCACCCGCAGCAGACGTTCTTGGCAGTCGCTCGAGAGGTGCCGTTGGCACCTGTAGTCCCTGGCAACTGATGTTGCCGCCGGGCATCCCGCCCGTCGGGTCACAACCGCTTACCGGACACCGAGGATCAGACAATGCTCATTCCAGGCTTCACGGCAGGCGCGCAGGCGCCGGCCGAGCTGCACACCCGTTGGTCGCCGTGGCGTGCGCTGCTTGGCGCACTGGCGCCGCAGCAACGCACCGGCACAGAGAAGGCGATGACCGACCGCACCGAGCTGGAAGCGCAGGTGGCCGCGCTGCATCGCGTGCAGGCCGTCATCGAGTTCGCGCTCGACGGCACCATCCTGCAGGCCAATGACAATTTCCTGCAGGCGATGGGCTACCGGCTGGAGGAGATCCAGGGCAAGCATCATTCCCTGTTCGTCGACCCCGAGCTGGCGCGCAGCGCCGAATACCGCGACTTCTGGGCGCGCTTGGGGCGCGGCGAATACGACGCCGGACAGTACCGCCGCTTCGGCAAGGGCCAGCGCGAGATCTGGATCCAGGCCTCGTACAACCCGGTACTGGACCGCCTGGGGCGGCCGTACAAGGTGGTCAAGTTCGCGACCGACATCACCGCGCAGAAGCTGCAGGCGGCCGACTCGGCGGGGCAACTGGCCGCGATCACCAAGTCGCAGGCGGTGATCGAGTTCAGCATGGATGGCCGCATCCTGTCGGCCAATGACAATTTCCTGGCCGCCACCGGCTACAGCCTGGACGAAGTGCGCGGGCAGCACCATTCGTTGTTTGTCGAGCCCGAGCATCGCAGCAGCATCGAATATCGCCAGTTCTGGGAGAAACTGGGGCGCGGCGAATATGACGCCGGCCAGTATCGGCGTCTTGGCAAAGGCGGGCGTGAGGTCTGGATCCAGGCGTCCTACAACCCGATCCTGGACCTCAATGGCAAGCCGTTCAAGGTCGTCAAGTACGCCACCGACATCACCGCGCAGGTGCATGAAAACCAGGCCATGCAGCGCGCGGTGGCGCAGACCCGCGAGGTGGTGGCCGCGGCCAAGCAGGGCGATCTGACCCAGCGCGTGGCCACCGCCGACAAGAATGGCTTGATCGCCGAACTGTGCGAAGGCGTGAATTCGCTGGTGGAGGCGATGGCCGCGATCATCGGCCAGATCAAGTTCGCCGCGGACACCATCGCAGTCGGCGCGACTGAAATCGCACAGGGCAACAGCGACCTCTCGCAGCGCACCGAGCAGCAGGCGGCTTCGCTCGAGGAAACTGCGGTGTCGATGAAGGGCCTGGCCGAGACCGTGCAGCGCACCGCCACCAGCGCGCGCCAGGCGAGCCAGCTGGCCGGTGGAGCCGCCGATGTCGCTGCGCGCGGCGGCCGTGTGGTGCATGAGGTGGTCGAAACGATGGCGGTGATCAATGCCTCGTCGCGGCGCATCGTCGACATCATCGGGGTGATCGACGGCATCGCCTTCCAGACCAACATTCTCGCGCTGAACGCAGCGGTGGAGGCGGCGCGTGCCGGTGAACACGGCCGTGGATTTGCCGTGGTTGCCACCGAGATCCGCGAGCTGTCGCAGCGTTCGGCCAGCGCAGCGAAGGAGATCAAGCACCTGATCGATGAGTCGGTTGCCAATGTGGGTGCCGGTACGGCGCAGGTTGAGAGCGCGGGCCGCACCATGGACGAGATCGTGACCAACGTGCGCCGGGTGAGCGACCTGATGACCGAAATCAGCACTGCCTCGCAGCAGCAGAGCGACGACATCCAGCAGATGAACCATGCCGTCGATCTGATCGACCAGGGCACCCAGCAGAACGCGGCCCTGGTCGAGGAGGCGTCGGCGGCGGCGCGCAGCATGGAAGAGCAGTCGGCGCAGCTGCTGCAGACGGTGGCCAGCTTCCGCTTGCAGGGCGGCGCCGGGCATCGGCACGGAGCGGCGGCGCTGCATGCGGTCTAGGCGCGGCGACCGGACTGTTCTTCCTTGGTTTCGGTGTCGCCGCGTACGCAGTTGCGACCGGCATGCTTGGCGCGATACAGGGCCTGGTCGGCGCGTTCGACCAGGCCGCGCGGATCGCCGTCTTCGCCGGGTGCCTGCCAGGCCGCGCCGATGCTGATGGTGACGCTGGAAACGGGGGCGGGCAGGGCTGCGGCTTCGACCGAAGCGCGCAGCCGTTCGCCCAGGCCCAGGGCGTGGGTGGCATCGGGCGAGGGCAGGGCGGCGATGAACTCTTCGCCGCCATAGCGGGCCAGCAGATCGTCGCCCCGTTGCAGGCAGCCATCGAGGATGCCGGCGACGGCACGCAGGCGCCGATCACCTTCCGGATGGCCGTAGGTGTCGTTCAGCCGTTTGAAGTGGTCGATGTCGATCATCAGTACCGCCAGGCCCTGGCCCTGGCGGCGCGCGCGGCGGTGGGCCCGATCCAGCGACTCATCGAAGCTGCGCCGGTTGCCCAGTCCGGTCAGCGGATCGCGCCGCGCCAGCGTTTCCAGTTCATCGCGCTGGCGCTGGATCTCGATCTGGCTCAGCACGCTGCGCAGCGCATAGCCGAGCAGGGAGCCGATGAAGCCGACCGTGGCCAGGGTCGGCTGCAGGCGCGCGACCAGAAGCGCCACCAGCATCAGCAGCAAGGGCAGCATCAGTGGTACGCCGGCATCGACGATGCGCCGCAGGCTGCGGGATACCTCCACTGCCGGGCAGCGACGATGGCTGCCCGCCAGGGTGGCCAGCAGCACGAACAGTCCACTGATCAGCAGGTCGCCCCAATTGCCGTCGGGCACCTGCGGCTGATAGGTATTGATGTAGAAGGCCAGCAGGAAGTAGCCCAGCGCGTAGATCGTCAGCGTCCGGAAAAAATCGCGGCGGTCCGGATCGTCCTCGGCCAGGAAACGGATCAGTGCGAAGCAGAACACCAGGCTGTTCTGCACGCCGCTCATGGTGTTCAGGCACTGCGTCCACAAGGCGGTGTTCAGCGGCGCCATCGCCCGCGCATGCAGGTAGTACAGCAGCCAAAGCAGGGCAATGATCCCGAGGTCCACCGCACGGATGTAGCGGTTCCCGCCGCCGGGGCTTGCAGCGACGTAGGTCAGGGGGATCCGGTAGAACACGTACAGGATCAGTGTTGAGGCGGTCATCTGCGCAGGGGCGAGGCCGGCCACATTGCGGTACAGCAGGGCCAGCAGCGCGAGAGAGAACAGGCCGACGGCCGCGCCGAGCAGTCGCCACTGGCAGGCCGCCTGGCTGACACGTGCACGCCGTACGCAGGCCAGTGCAGCCAGCAGCGGGGCGGTGATCAGCATCAGGTAGGAGCCGACCGGGTCCTGCGGGCCGACAAAGGCAATGACGAGCGCGTGCGTGACGAGAAAAAACAGTGCAGCACGCAACGTCATGCAGTCCCCCACCCCCGGATCCGGCGGGATCACGATAGGCAGATGTACGTGAGGCTGGCAAGAAAAGTGTGCACTACGTCTAGCGGCAACCCTGTCAGCGGTCGCAATTTTGCGTCAGCACAGTGACACCGGAGCGGCTACATGGGCCTGCATCGCCTGAAAAGCAAAAGGCCAGGTCATGGACCTGGCCTTTGATGCTGTGGTGCCGGTGAAAGGACTCGAACCTTCATGGGGTCACCCCCGGCTGATTTTGAGTCAGCTGCGTATACCATTCCGCCACACCGGCAGGCAGCGTGTGAGTGTAACCGAGGAGGGCAGGGCTTTCATAGGGGCAAGGCAGATCGAGGCGTTTCCTGTCGGCATCGGCTCTGCGATGGCTATACTGCGCCGGCTTGAATGCCTCCAGGAGCCATAGCCGATGACAGTGTTGCAGGACCTGAGGGTGCTGGTGGTCGAGAACGACGAGATGAGCGCGGCCTTGCTGCAGATGCAGCTGGTGCATGCCGGCGCGACCGTGGTCGGGTTGGCGGCGAGCGTGGCTGAAGCATTGTGCGTGCTGGAAGACTCGGTCCCCGATGTGGCCCTGCTGGACTATCGCCTGGCCCGCAACGAGACCAGCGAGCCGGTGGCGGCAGCATTGTCGGCGCGAGGCGTACCGTTCGTGCTTGCCACCGGAATGCTGGCTGAGCAGCTGCCCGAGTCTATGCTGTCCGGAGTACTGCTGGTCAAGCCGTATCTGTCGGCGGACCTGACCCGGGCGCTGAGCCGTGCGGTGGGCCGTTCCAGCGCAACGGCGTGAGAACGGCGCTTCAGCCGGCCTCCTCGTACAGGTAACGGATGTCCTCGCGGTCGTCGAGGATGCTGTACTGCCCGGCCAGGTTGTCCGGATCGGGGTTGAGCCACGCATCGAGATGCTCCCTGCGGATCGGTATCACGCCGCGATCGTGACCTGCCGCGGCGACATCGCGTGGCGGGGTGTCGGTGATCGTGGCGAATGAGAGCAGGCGTCCTTCCGGCCCCTCCCATTCCGCCCAAAGGCAGGCCAGAAGCAGGTCGCGGGGCGGGTCGGGGCGAAACTCCAGCACCACATCCTGTTCCTTTTCACTGGCGCCAAGCGCGCGCCCTGCGATCGCGTGGCGTGGTACGTGCTCATAGAACGCCTGCACCACGACAACGCCGTGGCGAAGGCCGAACGCGCCGCGCCAATAGCCTTCCAGGCTGTCGCGTCGTGCGTTGTAGGTGCCGGGGTAGAGCACGTCGTTGCGTGCCGGCTTGTCCGGCAGCCGGCATTGGTAGCGCATCGGCTTGATCACCCGTCGGCCGCTCTCGCTGACCATCACCGGCGCGTAGGTGCCGGGAAAAATGCGGTTGTCGCGCGGCAGTAGTTGTACCCGGTGCAGGTCCTCAAGCCGGGCCTGGGCGCGCTCGATGCGGTTGCCGGCCACGCGCAGGTCGTTGCGTGCCTTCTGGGTGGGGCGGGTGGCGAGCGTCGCGTGGGCGATATCGCGGCGCTCGCGTTGGCGGGCCAGCTCCGCCTCCAGAGCCTGGCGTTCCTGCGCATGCCACTGCTGGATCTTCGCGACGATGTCGCGACCCTGTTCGGTGCGCGCGCCGGCAAAGCCGTCGTCCATGGTCTTGGGGGTTTTCGGCCGCTTCTTGCCGGGATCGTGCGCGTACAGTTCGGCGAACTCCTCCAGCGACAGGATGGCACCGAACTCGCGGACCAGCTTGGCGTAGTCAGCGCGGATCAGGGCGGAATAGCACATGGGAACTCTGCAGGCCTGGGTCGCAGTCGTTGCGACGTGGATGCGGCAGGATAGCCCGACCTACAGGGAGATACCGCATGAATGATTCCGTCAGCTGCCAGTTCCGCGAGGCTGTCCCCACGGTCGAAGACTATTGCCAGCTGCGTGTGCTGGCGGGCCTCAGTGCCAAGAGCCAGGAGGCGGCGGCACGCGCGCTGCCCAATACCCTGTATGGCGTGTGCGCCTACCAGGGCAATGAGCTGGTAGCGATGGGCCGCATCGTCGGCGATGGTGGGTGCCACCTGCAGGTCTGTGATATCGCCGTGCTGCCGCGCCTGCAGGGGCAGGGCCTGGGCAAGGAAGTGATGCGTCGCCTGGATGGCTGGATGCAGGCGAACCTGCCGCCGTCTGCATACGTCAGCCTTCTGGCCGATGGTGAAGCGCACCGGTTGTATGCGCAGTTTGGTTTCGCACCCACCGCACCTGCATCGATCGGGATGTATCGCCGGTTCTGAGGTGTGTTCAGGCTGAGGCCATCCATGCGTGGCATGGATCTACTGGGCCAACCGGCCGCCGGATCCATCCCGGCTCTGCAGTAGATCCACGCCATGCGTGGACAGGGCTTTCCCGGGAATCTCAGGCAAAGAAAAACCCCGGCCGAAGCCAGGGTTTTCAAGAATTGGCGTCCCCACGGGGATTCGAACCCCGGTCGCCACCGTGAAAGGGTGATGTCCTAGGCCTCTAGACGATGGGGACGCACGAAAACTTCAAGTTGTAGATCCTTCGACGGCCTAATGTCGAAGTGGTGGAGCCAAGCGGGATCGAACCGCTGACCTCCTGCATGCCATGCAGGCGCTCTCCCAGCTGAGCTATGGCCCCATGAAACTCCGGATGATCTGCCGGGAGCAGAGTCCGTTTTGAAACTGGCGTCCCCACGGGGATTCGAACCCCGGTCGCCACCGTGAAAGGGTGATGTCCTAGGCCTCTAGACGATGGGGACGCACGAAAAACTTCAAGTTGTAGAACCTTCGACGGCCTAATGTCGAAAGTGGTGGAGCCAAGCGGGATCGAACCGCTGACCTCCTGCATGCCATGCAGGCGCTCTCCCAGCTGAGCTATGGCCCCGTGTTACCGAGCCGCCTATCATACCTGCGTGTTCACGTTTGTGGAAGTCTTTTTTGAACTTTTTTCGTTCCGGTTCAACCGCAGCCACGAGGGCAGGGGAACCGCAACGCCACACCCTGAATGCCGGTAGGCGGTGAACAAAAAACACCCGGTTATCGGCCGGGTCCTCGTTGTTCGTGATGAGTGGCGTCCCCACGGGGATTCGAACCCCGGTCGCCACCGTGAAAGGGTGATGTCCTAGGCCTCTAGACGATGGGGACGCAATTCTCATCAATGTTCTTTAGCGACCTTTCGACGGCCTAATGCCGAAAGATTGGTGGAGCCAAGCGGGATCGAACCGCTGACCTCCTGCATGCCATGCAGGCGCTCTCCCAGCTGAGCTATGGCCCCACGTCGCTGAGGAGCGAAATAATAGCCTTGCCCCAGGGGGTTGGCAAGCATTTGTTGCACTTTTCTTCACGCGTGTTGCGAAGCCGATGTCAGTCGCTTGCGGCGGTGGTGTCGTCGGTCAGAGCGGCCAGGATCGGGCACTGGTCCAGCGCGCCATGGCCGGGGCAGGCGTCGACCAGCTGCGACAGCGCGATGTGCATGCGCTGCAGTTCCGCCATCCGTTGTGCGATGTCCTGCAGGCGGGCCTGCGCGGTGTCACGCACGCTGCCCATGTCCTGCTGGTGGTGATCACTGAGCGCGAGCAGTTCTCCGATTTCCTCCAGGCTGAAGCCCAGTGCCTTGGCGCGGCGGATGAAGCGCAGCCGGCGCAGATCCGGCTCGCCGAAGATGCGGTAACCCCCGGCCGAGCGCGCCGCCGTCGGCAGCAGCTGCTGCCGTTCGTAATAGCGGACCGTATCGATCGGCACGCCCGCCTGACGGGCCAGTTGACCAATGTTCATGGCAGCTTTCCTGCGGATCCTGCCGGCCATTGTGAAGCCTGGAGTCTGGTCGAGAGTCAAGGCTTCAGCTCGGTGCGCGCATTCAGCCCACTTTGCAACTTTCTTCATAGCCCCGCAGATGGGCCTGTTCCTACCCTTCGCCTGAACCGGCCGTTCGATGGCCTGCAACGAACCGAGGAGGTGGTCTGTGGAGGGAGTCAGGAACGAAGCATTCGTAGAGGTTGCGGTGGTCGAATATCCGGGAGGGGATCCCTCCGCCGCCTCTGTGCTGGCCGAAATGGCCCACGTCGCCAACCGCCTGGCGCAACAGCAGCGCCGACCCTTCAAGCGTGTGCTTGTCACCCGCTGGATCGTTCCCGCCAGCCAGACCGGTGTACACCGCATAGCGGGTGCTGAAATGCTCGACGCCGCCATTCCCGCGGTGATCGCGGTTCCCGGCCAGATCAGCCCCGGAGCCTGTCTGCGCGCCGAAGAGGTCCTGCTGGACTGGTTGCGGGCCCATTATGATGGGGGCAGCCTGCTGGCTGCTGCCAGCGACGGGGTCGGTGTACTGGCCCGTGCGGGACTGCTGGCCGGAAGAACGGTCAGCGGCCCCGATCTGGGGCGACATCCAGGGTTGCAGGCGCAGGCGGTGAGCTGGGTGCCCAGTGAGCGGGCGCTGGTCGACGATGGCGATCTGCTGACGGTTGGCGGATCGCAGGCCTGGCGTTTCCTCGGGCTGCGTTTGCTGTACCGGCTGCACGGGCAGGGCGTGGCGAGCGCGGTCGCGCAACAACTCGGGATCGTCGTGCCCGCAGGAATCCAGCAGGATCTTGAGCGTTTCAGTGCCAACTTCGCCCACGGTGACCGCGATGTACTGAAGGCCCAGCGCTGGCTGCATACCACTGCGGCACGAGGAGCCACTCTGGCCGCAATCTGCGAGGTTTCCGGATTGGAACCGCGCACCCTGCAGCGGCGCTTCCTCCGGGCGACCGGTCTGCGGCCGATCGAATACTGCCAACGGCTGCGCATTGCCAAGGCGCAGACCCTGCTGCAGCAGGGCGCAGGCATCGAGGAGGTGGCCTGGGGGGTGGGCTACGCTGATCAGAGCGCGTTCCGGCGTCTGTTCCTCCGCATCGTGGGCATGACACCGGCCAACTATCGCCGCCACGTCAACTGCAAGCGGCGGGAGCGACCGTTGATGCCGTCGGTGGCCGGAAGTCTGCGCGGCCTGCAGGCGTCCCCCGGAATGCAGTTGGGGCGGAGTGCGGCCTGACAATGGGTGGCGGGCGAGCGCTTGCAACCTGGGCGTGACGCTTTGACCATGCAGGCAGTGGAACTTGAACAGGTGGGCTGATGTCGAGTGTTGGACCGGTACCGATGCCGGTGGTGTTGATCCTGATGTGCACGTTGCTGGCCATGATCGTTGCCCGTCTTTGGCCGCGCAGGGCAGTGGGAATGCCGCTGCCGTCGGCAGCAGGCATGGTGCTGGACATGCTGCTGATCGGCCTGCTGTGTGGTCGTGTCAGTTTTGTTGTGCTGAATTTCGCGCTCTATCGTTCGGAGCCCTGGAGCATTCTGCAGGTCACCGATGGTGGCTATCACCTGATGGTGGTGCTGGTGGCCGGGCTGTCGTGGGGATTATGGCGTCTGCGGTCGTGGCGTCAGTTGCGTGCACCGGTGCTGACGAGCGCACTGGTAGGTGCGTTGTTCTGGGTCGCTGGTGGCCAGTTGCTGTCGGCATGGCAGGAGCGGCAGATGCCGTTGCCGGCGCTGCAGGTGGAGGACCTTCAAGGCGATCGTATCGATCTGCAGCAGTTCCGCGGCAAGCCGCTGGTGCTGAATCTGTGGGCCACATGGTGCGGGCCCTGCCGGCGTGAGATGCCGGTGCTGGCGACGGCACAACAGGCACATGATGACGTGCAGTTCGTATTCCTCAACCAGGGTGAAACCCTGGATGAGGTCCAGGGTTTCCTGGCCGGCCAACGACTGATGCTGGGCAACGTGCTGCTGGATGATGACGCTGCTGCTTCCACCGTGCTCGGCGTTCAGGCATATCCCTCCACGCTCTTTTTCGACGCCGATGGGCGCCTGCGTGAACTGCACCTGGGCGAACTGACTGCGGCCGGCCTTGAACACAAACTGCGCCGGCTGCGGTAGCCTGCGCGGGCATCTCACTACGGAGTTCCCATGTTGTCGATTTCCCTGCGCACCGCCCCGGCGGTGCTCCTGCTGCCGGTCATGCTGGCATTGGCCGCCTGCAGCCAGGCACAGACGCCGCCGGGCAAGGCCGCTACGGCGTCGGCGACGACTGCTCCGGCATCTGCCGCCAAGGGCGACCGTCCAGCGGTGCTGAAGGGCATCGAGAAGCACGGCTTCGAGGTCGTTGCCGAGTTCGATGCGCCGGACGGCCTGCGCGGTTTTGCTGGCGTGGTGGGAGGGCAGCAGCCTGCAGCGGCCTATGTCACGGCCGATGGCAAGCACGTACTGGTGGGCAGCCTGTTCGATGCCGAAGGTAATGATGTGGCTGCCGAAGCGGTCGAGAAGCTGGTTGCCGCACCGATGTCGGCCAAAATGTGGACCAAGCTTGAAGCCAGCGCCTGGGTACGTGATGGCAAGGCCGACGCGCCCCGCGTGGTCTATACCTTCAGCGATGCCAACTGCCCGTATTGCCACAAGTTCTGGGAGGCGGCCCGTCCGTGGGTCGACGCCGGCAAGGTACAGTTGCGCCACATCATGGTGGGTGTGATCCGCGAGGACAGTCCGGCCAAGGCCGCAGCCATCCTCTCCGCACGTGATCCGAGCGCGGCGCTGCTGGAGAACGAACACCAGTTCGACCGTGGCGGCATCAAAGCGCTGCCGAACATCAGCCGCGAGATCGCCGGCAAGCTCGACGCCAACCAGGTGTTGATGCTGGAAATGGGGTTCCAGGGCACCCCGGGCATCCTGTTCCAGGATGCACAGGGCCAGGTGCAGCGCCGGGCCGGATTGCCGCAGGGCGGCGACCTGCAGACGGTGCTTGGTCCGCGCTGATCCACGCCTGCATGATGATGTAGACCACAGGCCCGCATGGTGACATGCGGGCCTGTTGCGTTCCTGCCCCAGGCGAACACAACCGCTTGCGCATTGTCTGTTCGTCGTCACGTCTGAATCGTGACTGAGATCAAGCATCGTGCCTTGATTCCAATCAAGGCCAAAAGCGACAAACGGACTAGCCTTTGACGCATGGAATACAGCGTCAATGCGCGATGGATGCCGCGCTCGCCACGCCCTGATCAGCGTCGGCCGGCACAGCCATTCACGACACTCTCACTCTGTGCTTGTTACCCAGACCGCTGCGGTCGCCACCTCTCTGGCAGCGCGGCCTTGATGGAGTCGACATGGGTGCAGGCGGGGCAGTGTCATCGTCCTGTTGCCTGCCGTGCGCAGGCTGGCCGATGTCGTCGACGCAGTACCCGCATTTCCAGCAACGGCAACGCGAAGCCAGGGCGGCGCATGCATGCGCTCCGGAACCGTGATGCGAGTGTTCGTCAGGGGAGGATGCAATGCGTTTGGCCGTACTGAGTCTGGCATGCCTGGGGGCACTGGCGATCACGCCGGCGTACGCTCAACAGGGTGATGCAGAGGATGCGCAGGCATTGCGGCGCGAGATGGCCGCCATGCGCCAGGCGCTGGAACGCATGCAGCAACGGCTGGACCGGCTTGAGCAGCGCGATGCTGCGCCTGTGCAGGCAACAGCCGCGCCTGCAATGGCGCCGATGGCCTCTGCCGCCCCTTCCGACGTGATCCATCGCACCCAGGTGCCGGGTGTGGCGCAGCCGGTACTGCCGCAGCGCGATTCGGTCGCTGATCCGTCCACTGCGGCATCGCGACCGGACAGTGCGGCGGGCCCGACCGACCCGGATCTGAAGGGGTTCTTTGCCATACCCGGCACTGATACGGTGATCCGCATCGGCGGTTACGCCAAGCTGGATGCCATCGCCGATTCGCGCGCGGCCGGCGACGAGGATCAGTTCATTCCCTCGTCGATGCCGGTGGGCGGCAGCCACCGCGATGTCTCCAACTTCAACATCCACGCCAAGCAGACCCGCTTCAGCTTCGAGGCGCGGCGTCCAACCACGCACGGCAACCTGCGCTTCTATCTGGAGAACGACTTCTTCGGCAGCAGCGATGGCTACGAGTTCCGCCTGCGGCATGCTTATGGACAGCTCGGCAATACCTATGCCGGCTATGGCTACTCCAGCTTCATGGACCCGGACAGCCTGCCCGACACGCTGGACTTCGCCGGGCCGGGCGGCGCCGGCTATCTGCTGGTGGCCGGCATCCACCACAGCTTCACGATGGGCAAGGGCAACACGCTGACCGTGGCGGCCGAAGACCCTAAGACTGAACTTGCCGGTGCCAGTGATGAGCGGGCTGCGGTGAACCGTCTGCCGGACGTAACCGTGACCGCGCGCATGGAGCGCGACTGGGGCCACCTGCAGGTGGGCGCGGTGGCGCGCAGCCTGGCCTATGACGGCGATGGCGAGCGCGACCGGCGAATGGCCGGCGGCCTGCAGCTGAGTGGCTCGGCCTCGGTGGGCGAGCGCGACCTGCTGCTGTTCGGTGCGCTGGGAGGACGCGGCCTCAGCCGCTATACCGCCGACCTGACCGGCTCCGGGCTGGACGCGGTGGTCGGTGCCGATGGCCGCCTCGACGCGTTGGACCTGCACGGCGGCTTCGTCGGCTATACCCACTACTGGTCCGAGTTGTGGCGATCGAACCTGATCTTCGGCCAGCTGACCCTGGAGCGGAACGCCGCACTGGCGGCCGATGCCTTCCGGCAGAGCCGGTACGGCGTATTCAACCTGATCTGGAGCCCCGCGCCGTCGTGGACGATGGGCATGGAGCTGTTGTACGGCCGCCTGGAACAGCAGGGCGGCGCACGCGGCGACACGGTCCGGGTGCAGGGCAGCCTGCAATACAACTTCATCAAATAGGCGCCAGCGGTCGTACGCCAGCGCAACCGTCCCCACGCCCGGTGCTGCCGGGCTCATGCCAGTACCGGAGATCGTCATGGCAGAAGCAAAGAAAATCGGGGTGGTCGGAGCCACCTTCCTCGTCGCCGGCAACATGATGGGCTCAGGCGTGTTCCTGCTGCCGTCGAGCCTGGCCAAGATCGGTACCGCCTCGATCTGGGGCTGGTTGATCACCACCGCCGGTGCGCTGTTGCTGGCCTTCGTGTTCGCCAAGCTGGGCAAGCTGGCACCCAAGGCGGGCGGCCCGTACGCCTATGCGCGCGACTGGTTCGGGCCGTACATGGGCTTCCAGACCAATACCATCTACTGGTTCGCCAACTGGATCGGCAACGTCGCCATTCCGATCGCCGCAGTGGGCTATTTCAGCTACTTCTTCCCGATCCTGTCCGAGCCGCTGGTGCGCTGCATCGCGGTGCTGATCCTGGTGTGGGCGCTGAGTTTCGCCAACGTGATCGGTCCGGCGTTCGTCAGCCGGGTGCAGACCGTCACCACCAGTTTTGCGCTGGTGCCGATCCTGGGCATCGCCATCTTCGGCTGGTTCTTCTTCGATGCCGACATTTTCAAGGGCGCCTACAACGTGTCCGGCGAATCGAACTTCGGCGCGATCTCCAGCGCCGCGGCGCTGACGCTGTGGGCCTTCATTGGTGTCGAGTCGGCCTCGGTCACCGCTGGTGTGGTCGAGAACCCGGAAAAGAACGTGGCCCGCGCCACCCTGGCGGGTGTGTTCCTGGCCGCCATCGCCTACATCGCCAGTTCCTCGGTGATCATGGGCATGGTGCCCAATGGCGAACTGCAGACCTCCGATGCGCCGTTCGCGCTGGCCGCGGCCAAGGCCGTCGGTGGCTGGGGCGGTGCGCTGGTCAGCCTGTGTGCCTTCATCGGCGCTGCAGGTTCGCTGGGCGGCTGGATCCTGCTGACCGCACAGAGCGCCAAGGCGGCCTCCGATGACGGCCTGTTCCCGAGCATCTTCAGCAAGACCAACAAGGACGACGTACCGGTCAAGGGCGTGCTGATCGTGGCCGTGCTGATGACCTTGGCGGTGCTGGTCACCTCCACCTCGGAAACCGCGTCGGCACAGTTCGACGTGATCACATCGGCGGCGGTAGTGCTGACCCTGCTGCCCTACATCTACTCGTGCGTGGCCTGCTACTTCGTGGTCGAGCGCTCGCACACCCTGGTCCACACCGGTGCGTTCTGGACCCTGACCAGCCTGACCGTCGTTTATTGCCTGTGGGCGATCTACGGCTCGTCGGGAACCATCGTGCAGTACGCGTTCCTGTTCGTGCTGTTCATCACCGTGTTCTATCCCTTCTTCAGCGAGGAGCGCCGCCAGCAGCGGCAGCGCGCCCGCGAGGCCTCGGCGATCAGCGCCGGCGCCCAGCGTTCCTGAGTTAGACAAGGAGAATCAACGTGTACTTCAAGTCCCTGGACTACCCGGTCATTGTCATCGACAACGACTACGAGTCGCCGCGCATCGGCGGCATCCTGATCCGCGCCCTGGTGGAAGAGCTGCGCAGCAACGACCAGCGCGTGCTGTGCGGCCTGAACCTGGATGATGCCCGTGCCGGTGCCCGCACCTACGTGGCGGCGTCGGCGGTGCTGATCTCGATCGATGGCAGCGAAGAGGTGGATGGCGAGTTCCAGCGCCTGACCGCCTTCCTGCGCGAGCAGAGCGCGCGCCGCGCCAACCTGCCGGTGTTCCTGTACGGCGAGCGCCGCACCATCGAGAAGGTGCCGAGCAAGCTGCTCAAGTACATTCACGGCTTCATCTTCCTGTTCGAAGACACCAAGAGCTTCATCTCGCGGCAGGTGATGCGCGCGGCCGAAGACTACATGAAGAACCTGCTGCCGCCGTTCTTCAAGGCGCTGATCCATCACGCGGCCGAGTCGAACTATTCCTGGCATACGCCTGGCCATGCGGGCGGCGTGGCGTTCACCAAATCGCCGGTCGGCCGCGCGTTCCATCAGTTCTATGGCGAGAACACGCTGCGCAGCGATCTGTCGATCTCGGTGCCGGAACTGGGTTCGCTGCTTGACCATACTGGTCCGATCAAGGACGCCGAGAACGAGGCCGCACGCAACTTCGGTGCCGACCATACCTTCTTCGTCACCAACGGCACTTCCACCGCCAACAAGATCGTCTGGCACGGCACAGTGGCCCGCGGCGACGTGGTGTTCGTCGACCGCAACTGCCACAAGTCGCTGCTGCACGCGCTGATCATGACCGGCGCGGTGCCGGTGTACTTCACCCCCAGCCGCAACGCGCATGGCATCATCGGCCCGATCAGCCTGGACCAGTTCACGCCCGAGTCGCTGCAGCAGCGTATCGCCGCCAACCCGCTGGCCAGCAAGGCCTACAAGGCCGGCTCCAAGCCGCGCATCGCAGTGGTGACCAACTCCACCTACGATGGCCTGTGCTACAACGCCGAGAAGATCGCCGACGAGATCGGCAGCGCGGTGGACTTCCTGCATTTCGACGAAGCCTGGTACGCCTACGCTGCGTTCCATCCGTTCTACGAGAACCACTACGGCATGGCCAAGGGCAAGCCGCGCGAGCAGGATGCGATCATCTTCACCACGCATTCCACGCACAAGCTGCTGGCCGCGTTCTCGCAGGCCTCGATGATCCACGTGCGCAACTCGGCGCAGCGCAACCTGGATGCCGAGCGCTTCAACGAGTCGTTCATGATGCACACCTCGACCAGCCCGCATTACGGAGTGATCGCGGCCTGTGATGTGGCCTCGAAGATGATGGAAGGCGACGCCGGCCGTTCGCTGGTGCAGGAAATGCATGACGAGGCGATCGCGTTCCGCCGCGCGATGCTGCATGTCCGCGATGATCTCGGCCGCGACGACTGGTGGTTCAGCGTGTGGCAACCGACCCAGGTCGAGCGCAGTCTGGACAAGGGCGATACGCCGGCACCGATGGTGGCCAAGCGCGAGGAGTGGTACCTGCAGCCGGATGCGCACTGGCACGGCTTCGAGAACCTGGTGGATGACTATGTTCTGATCGACCCGATCAAGGTGACCCTGCTGACCCCGGGCCTGGCGATGGACGGCAGCATGGGCAAGCTGGGCATTCCGGCGGCGGTGCTGAGCAAGTTCCTGTGGGGCCGCGGCATCACCGTGGAGAAGACCAACCTGTACTCGGTGCTGTTCCTGTTCTCGATGGGCATCACCAAGGGCAAGTGGAGCACCCTGGTCACCGAACTGATGGCGTTCAAGGAACTGTACGACCGCAACGCGCCGCTCAGCCAGGCACTGCCGACGCTGGCCGCCGACTACCCGAATGCCTACGCCGGTTGGGGCCTGCGTGACCTGTGCGACGCGCTGCATGCGTTCAACCAGGAATTCGCGGTGGCCAAGGTGATGCGCGAGATGTACGTGGATCTGCCGACGCCGGTGATGACCCCGGCCGATGCCTACAACCACCTGGTGAAGGGCGAGATCGAGCGGGTCGACATCGAGCAGGTCAGTGGTCGCATCGCCGCGACCATGCTGGTGCCGTACCCGCCGGGCATTCCGACCATCATGCCGGGCGAGCGCTTTGGCGACAGCGATGAGCCGATCATCCAGTCGCTGCGCATCGCCCGTGAGCAGAATGCCCGCTTCCCGGGCTTCGAGTCGGACGTGCACGGGCTCATCATCGAGAACGCCGGCGATGTGACCTCGTACAAGGTGGAGGTACTGAAGGCCTGACCGGCGACGGTCGGCCCTTCGGCGAACGATGGATACCGCGCGCGAGCAACGCATCCTGAAGTTCTCGATCGGGGTCACCATCGCGGTCAGCGTGGTCGGCTTCAGCGGTGGCCTGCTGGTGGGATCGCAGGCCATCCTGTTCGACGGTGTGTACAGCCTGGTCGACGTTGCCCTGACCCTGGTGTCGTTGTCGGTGCTGCGGCTGGTGGCGCGGGAACAGAGCCCGCGCTTCCAGTACGGCTACTGGCACCTGGAGCCGATGGTCGAGGCGCTGGGCGGTGTGATCCTGTCGCTGGCCTGCGTGTATGCGCTGGCCAACGCGGTGATTGGTTTGACCACGGGCGGACACGAGGTGAGATTCGGGCCCGCGCTGTGGTGGGCGGCGCTGCTGAGTGCCAGCAACCTGGCGATGGCGGCGTTCGTCGCCCAGCGGGCGCGGCGCCTGCGCTCGGCGCTGTTGTGGCTGGATGTACGGGGCTGGCTGCTGGGTGGGTTGATGAGCCTGGCGGTAGTGCTGGCCTTCGTACTGGCCCTGGTCCTGCATGGCGGTGAGTGGCACCACTGGGTGCCGTATCTGGATTCGATCGTGCTGGCATTGATCAGCCTGGCGGTACTGCCGGTACCGGCGCGCAGTGCGTGGAAGGCCATGCGCGAAGTACTGCAGGTGGCGCCGGATGATCTGGACCGGCGCGTGCAGCAGGTCATGCAGGCATTCGTGGCCGAGCGTGGCTATGCCGGTTTCACCAGCCACGTGGCGAAGATGGGGCGGATGCGCTTCATCGAAATCCATGTGCTGGCCGATCCGGCTACGCCCTTGGGCTCGGTGGGCGAGGTCGATGCGATGCGTGACGAGATCGCGGTCAGGCTGGATGCGCGCGGCAGCACGTTCTGGCTGACCATCGATTTCACCGCAGACCCGGCGTGGACCTGACCACGCTTCTGTAGAGTCGAGATTGCTCGACTGCTTTTCGTCAGCGGAAGTCGAGCAGGCTCGATTCCACGGGATCGCGTGATCGTTGCGCGTGGCAGACCGGTCTGTTGCACCGGATCCATTTGACCTCAACCGGGGTTGAGGTCACAGACTGCCGGCAACCCCCACGAGGCGCGCGGCATGAATCTGCTGACCACACCGGACCTCAGCCATGGCCTGCTGGAGCTGTTCAATCCACCGGGCCTCTACGATCCTTCGGCCAACGGCTACTCACACGTGGCGGTGGTGCGCCTGCCGGCACGGGTGATCCACGTGGCCGGGCAGGGCGGTGAAGATGCCCAGGGTCGTCTCTCACCCAGCTTCGAAGAACAGGTCGGGCAGGCGCTGGACAACCTGCAGACCGCGCTGCGCTCGGCGCAGGCAGGCCTGGCCGACGTGGTACGGCTGCGTATCTTGGTGGTCGATCACGACGAGGACCGGCTGGGCATCATCGCCCATCAGGTGCGGCGGCGCTGGCCGAACCGCGCGGCGCCCACCTGCACGCTGATCCCGGTGCCGCGACTGGCGCTGGACGGCATGCTGTTCGAGATCGAGGCGGAGGCCTACGCCGCCTAGCGCAGGTAGTACTCCACCGGCACCACCAGTTCCTGTGGTGCCTTCAGTTCACCGGGAATGGGCGGCAGCGGCTGCGCGCGACGGAAGGTCTGCAGCGCAGCGTCATCGAGCATCGGCTGGCCACTGGACTGTTCCAGCCGCAGTGCCAGCAGGCGGCCTTCGCGGTCGATGCTGGCCCTGACCCAGGCAGTGCCCTGCTGCCGGCGCGAGCGCGCGGCGGCAGGGTAATAGCGGTAACGCTCCAGCCGCGCCATCAGGCGGGCTTCCCACTGGTCGCTGGCGGCGCCGGCCTGGAAGTCCGCCGGTGGCGCGTCTGGAGCGGGCGGAGCGGCCGTGATCGATGCCGGTGCGGGACTGGCATCGGTCGCGGCCGCCGGCGGGGCGACCGGCAGCGGCTTTCGACCCGTACCGCCCGTTTCGCTGGCGGCCAACTCGCCCTCGCGCGCGGCGGTGGGTTTCGGTGGCGGGGGCGACTTTGTCGGTTGCGATGCGCGCGCCTGCTGCGCCTGGCTGGGGGTGTCGGCCTGGCGCTCCTCTACGGGCTGTGGCGGCGTGGCCGGTGCCAGCAGGCGCAGGCTGATGCGCACGTCCTGCTCCGGCGGCGGCAGCATCGGCGGCACAGCGACCCAGTGCACCAACAGCAGCAGGGGCAGCAGGTGCAGGACGACAGTGATCGCGATCGCCCGCCAGTGTTGGCCACGCTCACTCATCGTCCAGCACCCACAGCAGATCAGCATCCGTCGCATCGACGGTTTCACCCGGCGAAGCCAATGCGATCACCAGCGCAGGCGTAGCTGGTGACAGGTAGCCCGGTACCCCGGTACCGCGCAGTACATGCCAGCGCCCCGCTACCAGCAGCGCCGGCGCGGGCGCATCGAGCAGCACCTGTGCCATGCGTGTGTCGCGGGCCTGTTGCACGGCCAGCATCCCTTCCAGCATCGGTGCTGCGTCTGCGTGCTGGGCCAGCACCACCGCCGACAGGCGCTGGCGGGCAGCGGCCACCGGGAACCGCACGCCCTCGGTGGACGCGAGCAGCGCGTTGACCTCGGCACGCGACAGGTTGCCGCCGAACAGCGGCGTGCCTGCATCGGCAGCATCCTGTACCAGCCCGCCATACGCGGCCCACGGCCAACGTGTATCCCATTCCAGCAGTTCCTGCAGGCGTGCACCTTCGGCCTGGTTGCCCTTGGCCAGCCAGCGCTGCACCCGCTGCAGGCGTGGCTGGCGCTCGCTGGCGATCATTTCCAGCACCAGCGAACCCTGCGGGCGCCGCCGCTGCAGCGCCTGCAGCAGCCAGCGCTGGGCGGCGTGGTCTCCGGCGAGGTCATGGCGCTCACCCAGCAGCAGCCTCCGGGCGTCCGCCGCACGCGCCACGAACGCGGCTTCGTCCAGGTGCTGGCCGTTGGCCAGGTCGATCACTGAGCCAGGCATCGGCTGCGCGCTGGCCACGGTCGCCAGCGCGAGCAGGCATACGGGCAGCCAGCGACGGCTAGAACGCCACATTGACGCCCATCGAGACGGTACGGCCACGGCCGTTGCCGCGGTCCAGGATCGGGCTGAAGATGCTGTCGATCGAGGCATTGTTGTCATAGGCCTTGTTCTGCAGGTTTTCGATGTTCAGCCACAGCGTGGTGTTGGCCTGGGGCTTGAAGCTGGCGTAGAAGTCGAGCAGCACGCCGGTGCCGCCGGTCTTGCGGGTCTGGAAGAAGTCGTAGCCTTCCTCGGTCGGCCCGGAGTACTCGGCGCGCAGGCCGGCCTGCACGCGCTGCTGCCACCAGCGGCCGCCCACGTCCAGCGTCCAGTAGCGGTCGGGCAGGGCGGTGATGTCTTCCAGGTTGACGAACTCGATGGCCGGCGCACTGGTGTGCGAGCGGGTCCAGCTCAGCGTGGCGTGGTAGTGCTCGCTGGCGTAATGCGCTTCCAGTTCGATACCGCGCATGCGCACCACGCCGGGGTGGTTCATCCAGCGCGTGGTGGTGCTGAAGTCGTCCACGTCCAGCGCATCGGTCCAGGCAGTGAGTTGCGGATCGCTGTCGATCGGCACCACGAACGGTTCCACTTCCGGCGGATGCACGATCAGCAGGTACTGCGGCTTGATGTAGTCGCGGATGCGGTTGTCGAAGCGGGTGATCCGCAGCTGTGCCAGGTCACCGTCGACCAGCAGCGAGTCGGTGCTGAGGTTGGCACCAAACTGCAGGTTGCGCGAGCGCTCGCGGCGCAGGAACGGGTTGGCGCCCACGCCATCGGCATCGCTCATGCCTTCCAGCGGGATCTTCTCGAAGAACATCTCCTGCACCCGCGGCGGGCGGGAAGTACGCGAGGCTTCTGCGAACAGCTGCAGCCAGTCGGTGGCCTGCCACGATACCGCCAGGCTGGGGCTGAGTGCGCGCTCGGTGCGACGCACGTCGATGCCGCCGCCATTGATCTCCGCGCACTGGCCGGGCACATCCGAGCACACCGGGATGTGGCCACGGATGCCGAAGCGGTCCTGGCGCAGGCCGGCGGTCAGCGCGTAGATGTCGTACTGCAGCTCCAGCGTGCTGAACACGCTGTCCAGCTGGCTGCGACCTTGCGGGTTGGCACCGCGCAGGACGGGGGTGTCGGCCACATAGATGTCCGACTGGTGCTTGATGCCGGTGTTCCAGCGCGCCTGCAGTGCCCCGATGTCGAAGCGGCTGGTGTTGTCCACGGTCCAGCTGCTCAGGCTGCTGTGGGTGCGGCGACCGATGTAGCTGGAATCCTCCACTGGCGGATAGAACAGCCGGGTCTTGTTGCCGGCGAAGGTTGCACGCAGGTCGATCCACGGCGAATAGGGTGTGTAGTGGTAGCTGGCGCGCTGGTTGCGCGCGGAAATCTGCCACGGATAGTTGTGGTAGAAGTTGTTTTCGTAACGCATGTGGCTCAGGTCCAGCCGGTGCTGGTCGCTGGGCTGCAGGCGTGCTTTCAACAGCCAGCTGCTGGGCTGCTGGCTGCCCGGGTCGGCGTTGTTCTTCTGCCTACGCGCGGTCGCGTATTCGCTGCTGCGGCTGCTGCTGGCAGCGGCCAGCAGGCCGAACTGGCGGTCGCCACCCTCTTCACTGTGGCGCCAGGCACCGGCGAAGGTACGGCCGCTGCCGTAGCCGTTGTTGCCGTGGCGATAGCCTGCACGCAGGCCCCAGTCACGGCCCTCACCGAGCAGATCGTCGATATCCAGCGTGCGGAAGTTGGCACTGCCGGCCAGCGTACCCGCACCATCACCACCGGCGACCGCACCGCGTTGCACGTCCACGCCGGCCAGCAGGAAAGGATCGACATAGGCGAACGGACCACCCGAGCCATGCCCGGCATTGTTGCGAAATGTCTGGGTGACACCGTCGATCATGGTGTTGACCCGGCCAGCACCGGTCATGCCGCGGATGTTGACCTGCAGGCCCGGCTGGCTGCGCGAATGGAAGCTGTGGGTGCCAGGCATCGAGCGCAGCAGGCTGTTGCCTTCCTGGCGTTCGGCCATCGCCACGCGCTCGCTGCCGACCGAGGGCGCAAAGCCATCGCGGGTGGCCGGTACATATTGGCTGGCGCCGGCACCCGGTGCCTGGCCGTGTGCGGTAGTACCCTGCACCCGCAGCGGGCCGGTGCGGCGGCTGCCATCGGCGCGTTCGGCCGGCGCCGGTTCCAGGGCGGCACGACGCGCATCCACGAAGCGCGGGCGCAGGCCGCTGCCTGCCAGCAGGCGCGTCAGGGCCTGCGCATCGTCGAAGTCACCGCGCAGCGCAGGCGCCGAATGACCTGGGGGCAGCGCCGCGCCGATCACCAGATCGACACCGGTCAGCCGGCTGTAGGCGTCCAGCGCGGCCGCCAGTGGCTGGGCGGGCAGATCGTAGCTTCGAGTGGCGGCCTGCGCGTGGGCGCTGTTTGGCAGCAGGGGAACGGTGCTGGCGCAGGCCAGCGACAGGGCGAGGACAAGGGGGCGGGGGCACAGCATCGGGGGCTCCAGGGGCTGACGCAGAGCGTCGTCATCCTGGGTAGACGCAGCCGCAGGCCGGATGTCAGGGTCCATCACGCCGTTCCCTGCGTGGCGGCAGCCACACCTGTACGCCGTCGCCGAGGCGCAGCACGCGCACCTGCAACTGAGTGGCCAACTGGTCGCGGTTGCTGGCTGCGCCGTCGGCACTGCCAAGCAGGGTGACCGGCTGCTGGCGCAGCTGCTCGCCGATGACCCATGTGTGCCCGCCGTGCCAGCGGTCCAGGCCCTGCGTGACGTCGGCCAGCGGGGCCGAGACCCAGTGCAGGCGCCGTTCGCGCCAGGCCAGTGTTCCCGGGGCGGTGGTTGTTGCATCGGCTGTTGACTGCCCATCGAAGCGCAGCTGCTCGCCGTCGTTGGCCAGCATGCTGGCGTTGCCGCTGTCCACGCGCACGCGATGCTCGGTAACGGTGACCACGCTGCTGTTGCCCTGCACGGCAAGATCGAATGCGGTCCCCAGTGCAGTGACGGTGCCCTGCGGAGTGTGTACCTGGAAGGGCCGGTCGGCATCGGCGGCGACCTGGAACCAGGCCTGGCCACGCTGCAACTGGAGCTGGCGGCGCTGCCCATCGATGCGCACCTTCACTTCGCTGCCGGGTGACAGCAGGACATGCGAACCATCCGGAAGGGTCTCATCGCGGATCTCGCCAGCGGCCGTACGCAGTACCTGCGCCACCGGCGGCGAGGCATGGCGGCTGTAGAGACCCAGCGCACACAGCAACAGAACCGCAATGCCGGCTTCGCGCAGGCGACGGCGTTGCCTGCGCTGCTGTTGCCGCTGCAGGCTGGGCAGCGTCGCGCCTGCCTGCCACAGGTGCTGCAGATACTGGTACTGCGCGGCATGTCGGGGGTCGGCCTGGCACCACTGGTCGAACGCGTTCTCGTCGCGGGTGCCATCGTGTCCATCCAGCCACCAGCGTGCGGCTTCGCGCGCGATCGCGTCCTGGCTCATGCGCCGGGCACCTGCTGCAGGGCGACGAGGGCGCGCAGCAGATGGCCGTGCGCGGTCTGCCGGCTGATGCCCAGCTGACGGCCGATCTCGGCCAGGGCCATCTGTTCCACACGCGCCAGCAGGAACACCTGGCGCGAGCGCGGTGGCAGCGCGGCGATGATCGCATCGAGATGACGCAGCTGTTCGGCGTCGAGCAGTCGCTGCTCGGGCAGTGGTGCAGGATCGGCGATGGCCTGCAACTGCGTGTCATCCAGTACCTCTTCGCGACGGCGCTGGCGCTGCCGGTAGTGATCCGCGATCAGGTTGTGGGCGACGCGGTACAGATAGGCGCGGCCGTTGCTCAGCAGGCCGCTGGCGGCGACTTTGACGACACGCAGCCAGGTTTCCTGGACGACGTCATCGGCGTCGCTGCGTTGCGGGAGTTTGCGGCGGACATGGGCGTGCAGCGGCCGGTAATGGGCCGCGCACAGCTGCGCGACATCCGTCGGTTCGACAGGCGTGGACACGGGGCGGGCGACAACTGGGAAAGGGAACAGCCCGCGGCGGCAAGGGCAGCGGCTGCACCTTACAGCAAAAGAGAATCATTTGCATCCATGGCGCGAGGCACGGCACGCATGGGCCACCGCGGCGTCAGCGCGGGCGATAGTCGCAGTGGATCTGCAGGGCTTCGGTGGCGTTGTGATGCAGCTCGAAGCCGCACTGCTGCAGGCTGCGCTTCACCTGCACGACGGCTTCGGAATGACGGGCAACGCGACGATCCTGCCAGCGCGGTGGGGTGAACACGCCCAGGGGCAGCAGCCGCAGCCGCTTGCCGTGCAGTACCAGTGAGACATCGACATGACGGCCATCGATGTCGTGGCCGTTGGCACCGAAAATGGCATCGATCTCATCGCGGCGTTGCGGGTAGCAGGTGCGGAATGCTGCGATGCCGAGCCGTCGTACCGCGCGGCGGAAGCCGCCGAGACGGCTGTGGCCGGGTTCGAAGCCACGGGTGAGCAGCAGGCGCAACCCGGCAGGCAGCATCGCCTGCGCGTCGAGCAGGCGTTGCAGTACCTCTTCTTCCAGTTGGATGCGGGTGGAGGGCCAGCGCGGAGCGATGAGCAGTCCGTGGTGGTTGCCGCGTTGCAGGGTCAACATGCGTGAAGCTTCGCACGCGGGCGAACAGCCGCGGTAGTGCCGGCCGCTGGCCGGCAGATCCGGATGCCGGCCAGCGGCCGGCACTACCATCGGGTCAGATGTCGCGGTACTGGATCTGCGAAGCCAGTACCCGCAGGCCATCGGCATTGCTGGACAGGATGCGCTCTTCGCCGACACCTTTCTGCCGTTTCAGCTGGAAGCCCTGATCGGCAGGCAGCTGTGCGGCAATGGCGTCCATGCGTTGCAGGGCATCGGGGCCGCTGCAGTCGAAGTGGCCCCAGTGGGCGCCATCGCGGTGGATCTGCAATCGGTAGTTCATTGCGGTGTCTCCGGCAGGTCCTGCAGCCAATGGTCGAACATCGCGGTTGCGGCCGCTGCCAGCGGTGCGCCATAGCGACGCGCCTGTGCGCGCAGGTCGTTGGGATCGATGCCGGCCTGGGCCAGCTCCAGCGTGTGGCCGATCAGCCAGCGCTCGAACTGGCGGGCGTCCAGTTCCGGGTGGCATTGCAGGGCCAGTGCGTGGCTGCCGATGGCGAAGGCCTGGTGACGGCAGGCCGGCGTGCTGGCCAGGCGGCGTGCACCGGCCGGAAGTTCGAACGCCTCACCATGCCAATGCAGTACCGGAATGCCCTGCAGGGACTGCAGCGGAGAACGCTGGCCTTCATCGGTCAGCAGCAGTGGCGCAAAGCCGATTTCCTTGCCACCACTGGGAGCGACACTTGCACCGAGTGCGCGCGCCATCAGCTGTGCACCCAGGCAGATGCCGAGGGTAGGCCGCTGCCGCTGCAGCCGGCGCTGCAGCAGGGCAATGCTGTCGTTGACGAAGGGGTAGGTCCCTGTGTCATTGGCACTGATGGGACCGCCCAGCACGACCAGCAGGTCGGCGGTTTCGGCGTCATCGAGCGCATCGACGCCGGCCTGCAGCAGCTGCAGCTGCCAGCCTTGCGCCAACAGCAGTGGCTGCAGGGTGCCGAGGTCTTCAAAGCCAACGTGCTGCAGGACAACCGCGTGCTTCATGCCGGGGCTCCGCTGTTCGGCCAGTAGAAGCTGTCCGGGGTGGCGCGGGCGCCGAAAATGGCCTGGCCGACGCGGACCACGGTGGCACCTTCCTCGATGGCCACTTCGAAATCACCGGACATGCCCATCGACAGCTGCGACAGGTCCAGGTCGGGCGGGGCGGTGCGTTGCAGCTGGTCGCGCAGTTCGCGCAGGCGCACGAAGCAGGCGCGCACGCGCTCGACGTCGGGGGTGAAGATGGCCAGGGTCATCAGGCCGCGCACGCGCAGGCGATCGAAGGCTGGCAGCTGTTGCACGAAGGCCTCGACCGCGTCGGGTTCCAGTCCGTACTTGCTGGGTTCGGCCGAGGTGTTGACCTGCACGAACACATCCAGGGTGCGCTCTTCCAGTTGCAGGCGCTGCTGCAGGGCCTCGGCTACGCGCAGGCTGTCCAGCGCCTGGAACTCGCTGGCAAAGCGTGCCACGTAGCGCGCCTTGTTGGTCTGCAGATGGCCGATCACCGACCAGTGCACGCCCAGGTCGGCCATCGCTTCGGCCTTGCGTTGTGCCTCCTGCACCTTGTTCTCGCCAAGTTCGTGGCAGCCTGCGGCCACCGCCATGCGGATGCGGGCTTCATCGACGGTCTTGCTGACCGGCAGCAGGCGCACGCTGGCCGGGTCCCGGCCGACGCGGGCGCAGGCATCGGCGATGCGTTGGCGCACCGTGACCAGGTTGGCGGCGATCTGTTCAACGGACTGGGCGACGGGCCAGTCGGCGGCGGCAAGGGGCATGCGGGCACCTCCAATGCAGGGCGGCCAGGGTGGGATACACTGGCACAGGACAAGAGATATTTTGGCATAGGACAAAATGAAAATCACCGGGCACAGTGCCGAGTCGATCTTCGACAGCATCCGTGAGGGCATCGGCGAGGGCCGCTTGCCGGCCGGCAGCGTGCTGCCGCCGGTGCGTGAACTGGCCGAGCAGCTGGGCGTGAACCGCAACACCGTGGCCGCTGCCTACAAGCGCCTGGATGCGGCGGGCCTGGCCAGCACGGCGGGCCGCCGCGGCACGGTGGTGCGTGGCCTGCCGCCGCCGCTGGCGCGCGAGGGCAGTACGCCCGGGCTGGCGCTGCAGGACCTGGCCGGTGGCAATCCGGATCCGCGCCTGCTGCCGAACCTGCGCCTGGCCCCCGCCGCACCGCGGCTGTATGGCGTGGGCACGGTCGACCCGAGGTTGCAGGCGCTGGCGCGCGCCTCGCTGGATGCGGACTGCCCGGCGGGTTATGCGCTGGAGCTGACCCATGGCGCGGTCGATGGCATTGAACGCCTGCTGGCGGCCTGGCTGCTGCCGGGGGATCGCATCGCGGTGGAGGATCCGTGCTTCCTCGGCAGCCTCAATGTGCTCAATGCCGTGGGCCACGCGCCGTTGCCGGTGGCGGTGGACGCGCATGGCATGCAGGTCGAATCACTTCGGCAGGCGCTGGAGGCCGGTGCACGCGCGGTGCTGCTGACCCCGCGTGCGCACAACCCGACCGGGGCCAGCCTGGATGCGAAGCGGGCACGGGCGTTGCGCCAGCTGCTGGCGGCCTACCCGCAGGTGGCGGTGCTGGTCGACGATCATTACGCGCTGCTTTCGCAGCAGGCCTACCACTCGGTACTGCCGCTGGATGGCCGGCGCTGGGCGCTGTTGCGTTCGTTGTCCAAACCGCTCGGCCCCGACCTGCGCCTGGCCTGGTTGGCCTGCGATGAAGAAACCGCGATGCGGTTGCGGCTGCGATTGGCGTCCGGCACCGGCTGGGTCAGTCATCTGCTGCAGGATGCGGCGACGTCGGTGCTGGCGTCGGCAACGCAGCGGGCGAAGATCGCCTCGGCAGGTGAGCGTTACCAGCAGCGCCTGCAGTCGCTGCAGGAGTTGCTGCGCGCGCGTGGCATGCCGACGCCGCTGCCAATGGAGGGATTGAACCTGTGGCTGCCGTTGTCGGCTGACAGCCATCCTCAGGTGCTGGCACTGGCTTCGCGCGGATGGCATGTGCGGGCGGGCGAAGTGTTCGCGGTGGCGGCGCCGGGACATGGCCTGCGCATCACCTGTGCGGCGCTGGGGACGACGCAGCTGCGGCAGCTGGCCGATGACCTGGCGGCCGTGTGCGGGGTGTAGCGTCGAGCATGGCTCGACGCTACAGAAGCCGATCAGGGCGCGGCGTTGGCGCCAGGGCGCACGTAGTAGGACTGGCCGCTGTCATCGACGAACATCAGCTCCGGCTTGCCCTGCCAGGAGGTGAGCATGGCGCCGGTGTTGTTCTGGTGCTTGACCATCAGGCTGGCGCCGCGATCCGGGTTGGCGACGACCTTGAATACTTCGGTAGTGCCGGTGGCATCGTCGAGGGTGAGCAGGGCTTCGCCGCCGCGGTCGCTGGTGCCATAACCACCACGCTCGGAACCGTCGGGGCCAAGCAGGATCAGGCCAGACAGGGCGGTGGCGCGCGGCCCCTGGGTGCGGCCCTGGCTGAGCGGGTCGGGGACCGGTGCGCCGAGGATCACCCGCGGCTGGCCGCTTGCATCGTGGATGACCAGGCCGCGTGCTTCGATGATGCGCTGTGGCGATTGGCTGCGATGCAGGTTCCAGGCGGTCCAGCCGGAAACAAGCAGGGCGAGGGTGGAGACCACCAGTGTGGTCAGCAGCAGCGCACGGGGCATCGGGTGGTCCTTCCTTGGATGTGCCGACGATAGCGGATGCAAAAGGGGATGGGTAGAGTCGACTGTCAGTCGACTGCTGTTCGATCAGATCACGGAGATTCCCGCGCTGGCGCGCGCAAGTCGGCTGACAGTCGACTCTACCTCTACCTGCTCGACATCACCCAGTGGCCGTTACGCGGTGATTCCCGGCGTCAGTGGAAATCGCGGCTGTGGCTGCGCAGTCCCTGCAGCAGCTCATCCAGGCAGTGCATGCGCTGCACGATGACATGCTGCACACCATCGACGCGTTCCAGGCGGCCATCGATCTGCATCAGCTGGGTATCGACCAGCACCCGGTGCTGGCGATCGGCCAGGTGCCGCCAGACCACGGCGTTGACCATGCCAGTCTCATCTTCGAGCGTGAGGAAGGTGACGCCGCTGGCGGTCTGCGGGCGCTGGCGCATGCGTACCAGGCCGGCGATACGCACGCGACGGCCATGACCGTGGTCCACCAGCTGTGCGGCATCCAGACAGCCACGGCTGCGCAGCTGCGCACGCAGGAACGAGATCGGGTGGCGGCCAAGGGTGGTGCCGGTGCTGCGGTAATCGGCCTGCATGTCCTCCCATGCGCTGGGCAGCGGCAATGGCACGCGGGCTTCGGCGGTGGCGCGGGCCTGGTCGAACAGCGGCAGCCGGTTTTCCACGCCGGAGATATCCCAGCGTGCACGATGGCGATGGCCACTGAGCCCACGCAGCGCACCGGCATCGGCCAGCAGGCCCTGCTGGCGGCGATCCAGGGCGGTGCGCTGGCACAGGTCGCCCACATCGTCGAACGGGCGCCGCGCACGTTCGCGCATGATGGCCTGCACGGCGGGTTCATTGCAGCCATCGACCAGGCGCAGGCCGAGCCGGATCGCGGCCGCGCCCCTGCTGAAATCCAGGGTGCAGTCCCAGTCGCTGTGGCGCACGTCCACCGGCAGCACGCGGATGCCGTGCCGGCGCGCGTCCTGCAGCAGCTGGTCGGGGCTGTAGAAGCCCAGCGGCTGGCTGTTGATCAGGCTGGCGGTGAACGCGGCGGGGTGATGGCATTTCAGCCAGCAGCTGTTATAGGTCAGCAGGGCGAAGCTGGCGGCGTGGCTTTCCGGGAAACCGTAATCACCGAAGCCCTTGATCTGATCGAACAGATGCTCGCCGTACTCGCGGCTGAAGCCGTTATTGAGCATGCCGGCCAGCAGCTTCTCGCGATGCGGCTCCAGGCCGCCACGGCGCTTCCACGCCGCCATCGAGCGGCGCAGGGCATCGGCCTGGCCCGGCGTGTAGCCGGCCGCTTCCACTGCCAGCTGCATCACCTGTTCCTGGAACAGCGGCACGCCCAGCGTGCGTGCGAATACGCGTTCCAGCTGCGGTGGGTAGAGCGGGTTGTCCGGGTCGTTCAACGCGTCCGGTCCCTGTTCGCGCAGGATCCGGCGCCGCTCCAGATAGGGGTGCACCATGTCGCCCTGGATCGGGCCAGGGCGCACGATCGCCACCTCGATCACCAGGTCATAGAACGTGCGTGGCTGCATGCGCGGCAGCATCGCCATCTGGGCGCGCGATTCGATCTGGAACACGCCGATGGTGTCGGCGGCGCAGATCATGTCGAAGGTCTTTGCATCCTTGGGCGGGATCGCATCCATGCGTCCTTCATGCAGGCCGTGCTGCTTCAACATCGCCAGGCATTTGCGGATGGCGGTGAGCATGCCCAGCGCCAGGCAGTCGACCTTCATCAGGCCGGTGGCATCCAGATCGTCCTTGTCCCACTGGATGACGGTGCGGTCGGCCATCGCCGCGTTTTCCACCGGCACCAGGGTCGACAGCGGATGCTCGGAGATGACGAAACCGCCCGGATGCTGAGACAGGTGGCGTGGGAAGTCGATCAGCTCGGCGGTCAATGCCAGCAGCCGCCGCATCAAGGGCGTGTCCGGGTCGAAGCCGCGCTCGCGCAGGGTTTCCGGCAGCGGGATGCTGCCTCCCCAGTGGTCCATCGCCGCGCCGAGTTCGTTGACCTGGTCCATCGGCAGGCCGAGCGCACGGGCCACGTCGCGGATCGCGCTGCGGCCACGGTAGCTGATTGCTACTGCGGTCAGTGCGGCGCGCTCGCGGCCATAGCGCTTGAACACGTACTGCAACACTTCCTCGCGGCGCTCGTGCTCGAAGTCGATGTCGATGTCCGGCGGCTCATTGCGCTCGGCGGAGATGAAGCGTTCAAACAACAGATTGCTGCGCGCAGGATCGATCTCGGTCACGCCCAGCACAAAGCACACCGTCGAATTGGCCGCCGAGCCACGCCCTTGGCAGAGGATGTCCTGGCTGCGGGCGAAGCGCACGATGTCATGCACGGTAAGGAAGTAGGAGGCGTAGTTTTTCTCCCGGATCAACGCCAGCTCATGTTCGATCTGCTTGCGCTGTGCGTCCTTGATCCCTTCTGGCCAACGCCAGGGAATCTTTTCTTCGACCAGCTCGCGCAGCCAGCTGTCCGGGTCATGCCCCTCCGGCACCAGCTCGCGCGGATAGGTGTACTGCAGCTGCTCCAGCGTGAAGTGGCAGCGTTCGGCGATGCGCAGGGTCTCGGCCAGCAGTTCGGCGGGATACAGCTGGGCCAGCGCGGTGCGCGGGCGCAGGTGGCGCTCGCCGTTGGGAAACAGGCGCCAGCCGGCCTCGGCCACGCTGCAACGATGGCGGATCGCGGTCAGCGTGTCCTGCAGGGCGCGGCGGCGTCGCACGTGCATGTGCACATCGCCACTGGCGACCAGCGGCAGGCGGTGACGTTCGCCGAAGGCCTGCAGCTGCTGCAGGCGGCGTGCGTCGTCGTGTTCGTGGTGCAGTTCCACCGCCAGCCACAGGCGATCGCCGAAGCCGGCGCGCAGCAGTTCCAGATCGGTGGCCGCCGGTTGCCGGTCCAGCCATAGGCACAGCAGGCCGTCGGGCAGGCCGAGCAGGTCCTCGCGCAGGCAACGGTACTCGCCCTTGGCCGCGCGCCGCCGGCAGGTAGTGATCAACTGGCAGAGCCCGGCATAGGCGGCCTGGTCGGTGCACAGCAGGGCCAGCTTGGGTCCGTCCTCGACCTGGAATTCGGCGCCGACGATCAGCGCCACGCCATGCGCCTTCGCCGCCTGCCAGGCACGCACGATGCCGGCCAGCGAGCATTCGTCGGTGATCGCCAACGCGCGGTAGCCCTGGCCGGCGGCGCGCGCGAACAGCTCTTCGGCGATCGAAGCGCCGCGCTGGAAACTGAAGGCCGACAGGCAGTGCAGTTCGGCGTAGCCGGGCAGTTCGCTGTGCATGGCGGCTCAGCCGAACCAGCCGTGCAGCATCCACGGCGCATGCGGATCGTTGCGCTCACGGAAAGCCCAGCCGCGCTGGCCGTGTGCGGTTTCCACCACGTAGTAGTCGCGGCGCGCGTCGGCCTGGTCCCACCAGCCCGATTCGATCCGCTCCGGCCCGGTGACGATGCGCAGCCGCGGATCACGCAGCGGTTGCGGGGTGTCCAGCAACCAGCCAGGGCGCAGCGGCCAGTACGACGGAGGCTTGGCCGCGGGCTGGCTGCCGCTGGCGCGTTCGGGGCGATGATCGGCCTGCACCGCCAGCGGCTGCACGGCGTCATCGCCCAGCCGCGCGCGCAGGCGCTCGCGCAGCTGGTTCCAGGGCATCGCCTGTGCCGGGCGGGTATCGAACAGGTCGCGCGCGGCGGGCACGAACGGTGGCAGCTGTTCGGCCTGCAGGCGCAGTGCGCGGCTGCCGGCCGGCAGGGCGAACGCTTCCATGCGGTTGCGCGCGATCTCGAACAGCAACGCGGGATCGCGTTCCGGTGCCAGCAGGCCGATGGTCAGCACGCTGGCCGGCAGCAGGTCGTGCTCGAAATGCAGGTCGAAGCGCTGCACGCCGCCATCGCGCGAACACAGGAACGCGGCCAGGTCCAGCAGCAGGCGACGCAGCGGGAACAACAGGGCCTGGCTGGATTCGATCTCGTACTCGAATTCGATGCGTGCATCGAAACGGTCCGGTGGCTGGTAGTAGCGCAGTGGCGCGGTGGGTAGCCCACGCAGTGCATCCAGCTGCTGCAGGACCTCGGGGGCAAAGCGCCGGGCCAGGCTGTCGCGCGGCAGCTCGAGCACTGCGCCCAGCGTGCGCAGGCCGGAGCGGCCGAGCACCGTCACCGCTTCGTTGGGCAGGCCGCAGCGCGGCAGGGGTAGCTGCGCCAGTGCCGCTGGCAGTTGCTGTGCATCGATGCCGAGGCCGTCGTGGACGTTGGCCAGCACGCGCGCGGCCTGTGGGGTAGGTGCGGCCACCAGACGGTGACGGAAGCCGAGTTCGTGCAGTTCGTTGCGCAGCCGCTGCTGGATCGTCAGCCAGTCACCGAACAGGGCGCGGCTGGCGCCGATCTCCAGCACCAGTGCATGCGGGAAATCGAGGCTGACCTGCGAGCTGTAGGCGTAGGCCCAGCTGGCCAGCAGCTGCCGGGTGTGCTGTTCGGCGTTGGGATCGTAATCGTGCAGGTGCATGTCCTGCACCAGCACCTGTGCAGCCGACAGCAGCATGCCCGGGCGCAGCCCCGCTGCGCGTGCCGATGGGCTGACCGCACGCAGTACGCGACGCTGTGCCGGCCCCTGCAGCAGCACCAGTGGGCGCTGCGGATCCGGCTGCAGGCGCAGCACGCTGTCCAGCGCCAGCTGCGGCAACAACAGGCAGGCCCAGTGCATGGCGCGGCCTCAGTGGGCGATGGCCAGCGGCAACGGCTGCGCCGGCGGCAGGCCGCCTCGGCACTTCAGCACCCGCACCTGGCCGTGGTCGAGCTGCAGGCGCAGGCTGGCCGGAGAGGGATTGCGCGCCGCCTGCGCCTCGCGGAACACGAAGCCCAGGCACTGGCCGCTGTCGGCGGCCACCTGCAGCCGGCGCAGGGCGCGATCGTCGGCCTGGTGCGGCCAGCACAGCACCGCCGCGCAGGCGGCAGAGCGCAGGCACTGCTCGGTGGCCCAGAGCGCCTGTTTCGGCGCTGCGTGGATGATCTGCAGCTGGGCCAGGTCCAGCCCGGCTGCCGCCCAGGCCGGGGCATGCGGGCGATAGGGCGGGGCGACCAGCACGATCGGGCGGTCGCGCAGGCTCAGCTTGGCCAGCGCCGGCCAGACCAGCGCCAGCTCACCCACCCCGGGCGCCGCCTGCAGTACCTCGCACAGCCCGCTGGTGGGCCAGCCACCGCCGGGCAGGCGTGCGTCCAGTGCCGGGTGGCCGCTGGCCAGGTGGTCGCTGGCCGGCCCCTGGCGGGCCGGGCCGCGCCACAGCTGGCGCCCGTCCAGCAGCCGGTCGAGGGCGACGACGGCACCCATCAGCCGGCCCTCCAGGGGAGGCGCCGGGCGGGCTGGAAACGGCAGGAACGGGCGGAAACAGCGGGCATGGCGCGAGTATCGACGGGCCGGTATCAGGGGCTGAGACCAGACATGCTACTCGCCTTGTGAGTAGAATTACTAATGAAATCGGAGGGTCCGGTTTCAGGTTGCTGAAGGGGTAAAGGAGTGCCGACCAAGGTCGGCACCCACAGGCCCTGGTTACGGGCGCACCGGCAGCGCCACCGGGCGCAGCGGCGCGGCATCGCCGCCGCGGATCTTCAGCGGGCCGCCGATGAAGGCGAACTCGTAGACCTTGTCGCGGGCCAGTTCGTCCAGCGCCACCAGCTCGATGATCGGCGCGCCCTGCTGGGCCAGCAGGTAGGTGTGCAGCGGCACGTAGTCGTCGGACACCTCCGAGGGGAAGGTCTCGAAGCTGAGGTTGTCGGCACCGACGATCATCGCGCCGCTGTCCTCGACCAGGAAGCGCGCCGCGTCCAGGCCCATGCCCGGCGGGTTGGCCATGTAGGCCCTGGGCTGCTCGAACAGGCGCATGCGGCCGGTGCGGATCAGCACCACGTCGCCCTGCTGCAGTTTCACCTTCTGGCGTGCCAGCGCATCCTTCAGGTCCTGGCGGGTGACGCGGTAGCTGTCAGGCAGCATGTCCACGCCCTTGGCAGCGGCCACGTCGATCAGCACGCCACGCGCGATCAGCGGCGGGAACTTCTCGATGCCGGTGACATTCCAGCCACGGTCGCCGAGGTGCTTGTCGGCCTCGAAGCCGTTCCAGATCTTCCCGTGGATGCCGAAGTGGTTCAGCGCATCGATGTGGGTGCCGGTGTGGCTGTACATCGAGAATGCGGTGCCGGTGTAGCTGCGGGTGAGGTTCATGGTCTCGCCCACGCCCATCGGGTCGTCCATCACCGTGCCGCGCGGGGTGTGGGTCATCCAGAACTGGTAGTGCGGGTCGCCGGCATCCTGCCAGCTGGGCATGCCGACGTAGTATTCGGTGGCCAGGTCATAGGCTTTGCCGCCGCTGACCCGTGACAGGATCGCCGCACGCGAGGCTTCGGTGATCAGGTTGAGGCGGCCGATCTCGTCCTTCGGCCCCCAGGGGCTGGTGCCGACCTGCTGGCCGGAGGGTACGCGTTCGTGTGCGGACACGGTGGTGGACGCGGCGGTGCCGGCCAGCAGCAGGGCCAGCGCGGTGCCCAGGGTATGTGGGGTCATGGGGAATCTCCTTGCAGGGTGGGGGAGGGTGCGGCTCAGGCCGCGACCAGGGGCGCCAGGGCCTGGCGCAGGTGTGGCAGCGGCAGGGTCTGCAGGCGCAGGCCGTTGCCGCCGATCACGGTGGGTATGGAACGGATGCCGAGGGCAGCGGCTTCGGCACGATCGGCCTGCACGCGCTGGCGTACTGCGTCGCTGCGCATGTGGTCAGCGAAGGCGCCACGTGGATGGCCCAGCGATTCGGCGATATCCAGCAGTACTTCGGCGTCGCCGATGTTGCGGTGCTGGTGCAGGTGCGCCCATTGCACGGCATCAAACATCGCGCCATGGGCGTCGTTGCCACCGAGCATGCCGGCGGCCTGGCAGGCCAGTGCGCCGAGCCAGCCGGACGGATACTCGAAGTCCTGTGCGCGCATGCCTTCGATATCGATGCGCGCGGTGTCTTCATGCGCGGCGCAGTCGGTCCAGTGGCGCAGGATGATCGCCTTGGCGCGCTCCATCGAGCCGAACACCTCGACCATCTGCGCGCGCGAGTCCTGCAGCACGAAGCTGCGGTGGCGCACCTGGATGCCGAGTTCGGCCGAGACCTGCTGCAGGCGCGGGGCCAGCACGAAGCACCAGCCGCAGACCACGTCGTGGAAGAAATCGACCACCGGCGCGGCGGTGGCGGGGGAAGGAACGGAAGACATCTGCCTGCCATCGGTGAGAGGGGAGGCGGCAGATTAGGCAGCGCGGCGTGGCCGAAACAGCACGCCGCGGGCAGCTCAGTTTTCGCTGGCGGTTACGAATCCAGGCCGGCGCAGCCGGGCAGCTCGGCGTGCAGGAAATCGATGAAGGCACGCACCTTGGGCTGCAGGTGGCGCGAGGTCGGGTAGACCGCATGCACGAAGCGCGGCGGATAGCGGTGGTCGGGCAGCACCTGCTGCAGTTCGCCACGGGCCAGTGCGGGTGCCGCCAGGAACGAGGGCAGGGCGCCGATGCCCATGCCGGCCACCAGCAGGTCGCGCAGCAGCAGGCTGTTGTTGACGGTGAGGCGCGCTGGCAGGGTGATCGTCACCTGGCCATCGGGGCCGAGCAGCGGCCAGCTGCCCGGTGAGTCGGACAGGCTGTAGGCCAGCACGCTGTGCGCCTGCAGATCGTCCACCGCCTGCGGTGCCGGATGCTGCCGCAGATAGGACGGGGCCGCGCACAGCACCTGCTGCAGCGAGGCCAGCCGGCGTGCCACCAGGCGTGAATCATCCAGCTCGGCACGCAGCCGCAGCGACACATCGAAACCTTCGCCGACCGCGTCGAGCAGGCGGTCTTCCATCACCAGGTCCAGCGACAACTGTGGATGCTGCTGCAGGAAGCGCGGCAGCAGCGGCGACAGCGTGCTCAGCGCGAACGACTGCGGCGCATTGACGCGCAGGCGTCCGGCTACGTCGCCGCGCTGTTCGGCGATGCCACGTTCCAATGCGTCCAGCTCGTCGAGCAGGCGGCAGCATTCACGGTAATAGGCGTGGCCGGTCTCGGTCAGGCTCATGCGCCGCGTGGTCCGCTGCAGCAGTACCACGCCCAGATGCGCTTCCAGCGTGCGCAACTGCTTGCTCAGCCCGGCCGGCGACATGCCCAGGTCTTCGGCAGCGCGGGCCAGCCCGCCGCGTTCGACGATGCGGCGGAAGGCACGCATCAGGTTGAAGGAATCCATGCCGGCCCCGGGTGCGATGAGGGCGCCATTGTAGAGCCGCGCCATGCGTGGATGTGGGAAACGCGGCGCCGACCAAGGTCGGCGTCTACCCGGTGCGCGCGGGTTGCGCCGTTTGTTCAAGCCAGCACCCCATACGCGGCGCCAGCATGCAGGCCCCTCACTTTCCGGGTTGCCCATGAAGCACTGGATGCTCCGCCTGTATGCTCCGCTGTTCCTGCTGGGCTTCGTTGCCACTGCCGTCGTCTGGGTCGGCCATTGCCACGGTGATCCGTTGTGGCTGCTGGCCTTGCTGGCGGCCGCCATCGCGGTCTCGTTCGTCGCCGAGCGGGCCTGGCCGTACGATCCCGCGTTCAACCACGACCACGGCGACAGCCTGCGTGACACCCTGCATGCACTGGTCAATGAAAGCCTGAACCTGCTGTCAATCGCGGCGGTGCCGCTGCTGGCGGCAATCATTCCGTGGCAGTTGTGGCCGGTGCAGTGGCCATTCGCGCTGCAGGTGCTGCTGGCCATCGTCTGCGCTGATCTCGGCATCACCCTGGTGCACTACGCCAGCCATCGCATCGGCTGGTTGTGGCGGCTGCATGCGGTGCACCACAGCGTCACCCGCATGTACGGCTTCAACGGGCTGATGAAACACCCGCTGCATCAGGCGGCCGAAGCGGTGGGCGGCGTGCTGCCGCTGCTGCTGTTGGGCCTGCCGATGCCGGTGGCTGCGGTGCTGGCTTTCGCCATTGCCATCCAGCTGCTGCTGCAGCACTCCAACGTGGACATGCGTCCCGGCGTGCTCGGCCGGGTGATGGCCTGGGCGCCGCTGCACCGCTTCCACCACATGCGTTACGGCACCGCTGGCGACGTCAACTTCGGCCTGTTCCTGACCGTCTGGGATCACCTGCTGGGGACCGCTTTCAATGCGCCGGGTTATCGGCTGCAGCAACGCGACCTTGGCATCGGCAGCCAGCCGGACTATCCGCGCGATTATCCCGGGCAGCTGCTGGCGCCGTTCCGCGAACTGCCGCATGGCGAGGTGCCGGAGTTGCCGGAAGGCCTGCGCAGGCGCGAATGATTGAACATGTCAGGCCGCGTGCAGCTGCAGGCCCTGCAGCTGCGCGGCACCGATGCCGAACATGCGGCGCAGGCTGCGCGAGAGATGGGCCAGATCGGCGAATCCAGCGGCATGCGCACTGTCGGTCAGGTTGTGACCGCTCAGATGATGCATCAGCGCGCGGCGCAACCGTTGCCACAGCACCCAGCCGCGCAGGGTCACCGCCAGCTCGGACTGGAAACGCCGGTGCAGCTGGCTGGTCGAGAGGTGCGCGGCTTCGGCAATGTCGGCAGCCGGCACCGGGCCGGGCAGGTGCTGGGCAATACGGGCCAACGCCGCCTGCACGCGGCGGTCCAGCGGCTGTGGGCGGCTCAACCGTGGCAGCCAGTCGTGCAGTTCCATCGCAGTGCCGGGCAGCGAGTGCAGGTGCTGCTGGATCTGTTCGAGGTCGGCATGCGCCGGCTCAAGGAACACCGTACAGCCCGCTTCCGGTGCCGACAGGATTGCGTGCGGCTGGAAGGACGGCAGCCACAGCCGTTGGCCCTGCTGCCATACGCCATCGATCTCGACCTGCCAGGGCGCGCCGTCGCTCAGCAACAGTTGATGGGCGTAGTGCGCGTGGGAGGCGCTGCCACCGGCATGGCCCTGCAGCACGGCCACGTGAGCATCCAGCAGCAACGTGCCATTCCAGGGCAGGGCGGGGGAGGACATGGAGGGATTGTAGATCCACGCCATGCGTGGATGAATCTCCATCGAAATCAAATATTTCGACAATGAAACGAAGAGCATCCACGCATGGCGTGGATCTACTGCAGGTTGCGAGAAATTGTCGAAGGCGGGGTGGGTCCGTTGGCGGGGGCATGAGCGCCATGGATGGCGCGACCGAGCCTCCAGGGACGGATTCACGGCGTCCCCCGCCAACGGACCCACCCCGCCTACCCACAGGAGCCCCGCTGTTGCTTTGGCCGTTGCCTCTGCGGGTGCCGGGCGCAGCCCGGCCGTCCCCTCACCGGCCGTGCGGATCCGGCCGGTGATGCACGTACTCGACCACCGTGCCATCGGGATGCACCGCGTTGAACGCCGCCCCGGTGGGTACCACCTGCAACGGGAAGATGATCTCGGCGCCAGCCGCGACCAGTTTGTCGTGATAGGGCCGAACGTCATCGACCAGCAGTGTCCCCGTGGTCGAAGTGAACGGCGCCAGCGCCGTCTCGCTGCCCTCGATCAACAGGAACGCACCGACCATCGCCAGACGCAGCCCGGCCTCCGGAAACGGGAACCCCGCATCGGCCACCACACCCTGCAGCTGCTCGTAGAACGCCACGCTGCGCTCCAACTCCCCCGGGGCCACGAACACCCGGATCAACACGCGCGGCGCGCGCTGGCTGGAGGTGTCACAGCGGTCGCGCCAGAGATGGTCGAAGTCGCGATGGACGGTCATGGGCTCGGTTCGTGGCCAGGGACCCTCATTATCGGCAGCCTCGCGCGGCGCGCTGATGACCGCCGGTGATGGCCTGATAACCGCTGGCCGGGTTGCCCCTGTGACTTAGGTCCTGTTGACAGGTGTGAACGCCCTCGCACAATCTTCACAGGATTGGGTCGCCCTGCGCGGCCCGGGCAGGCAGGTTGTCACGCCGGGAGGAGGGTCCCGCGCGCAGACCGGCTCGTCCATCGGCCTGCGGGACGTTGCCTGGCAACCCCTGCGCGGCATGAACGCTGCACCCTTCGGCGGCACTTTCCCTGGACCGATTGCCTTGGCAACGGAATTACGCCTGCCGATGAAAACGTTTACAAAGCCGCTTGCACTGTCCCTGGCCCTGTCTGCCGCACTGGCCGCCCCGGCCTGGGCCGACCCTGCCGCGTTCACTGTGCTGACCCTGGAACAGGCCCCGACCGCCGAGGCGATGCCGGCCCTGGCCGCCCAGCTGAAGACCCTGCAGGTGGACGCGGTGAGCGTGCGCCAGGTGCAGCGCGGCATCGGCCAGGTCGATCCGCTGCAGGTGCTGGCCGATGGCCTGGGCTACGCGTACCGCTTCATTGCTGCCGGCAAGGATGATGGCCAGACCCAGCGCGGCCAGGCCGTGCTGACCCGGCTGCCGATCGCTGCTGAATCCGGCCCCGACCAGCCGGGCCTGAACTACCTGCGCCTGGACGACGGCCGCCACACCGTGGCGGTCTATACCGATGCCGGTGCAGGTGCGGCGCAGCTGCCGGCGCTGGTCACCCGTTCGCGGCTGGGTGCACCGGCGGTGCTGCTCGGCGCGGTGGCCGGTGAATCGGCCAAGGCCGCAGGCTTCGATCCGGCGCGTGTCGCGCTGGAAGCCGATGCCAGCTATTTCAGCGATGGCTTCCAGGCCGCCAGCAGTGCGCCGTTCAAGGTGGAAGGCAGTACCCTGCGCGCCACCCTGCTGACCCTGGCCTACGCCGACGACACGCATGGCGACAGGCCGTGGATGGACACCACCCTCAACGCCGACGCGCGCGCTGCGCTGCTGCTGAAGGCGATGACCGAGGATGAGAAGTTCCAGATGCTGCACAGCTACTTCGGGCTGGGCAAGGACGGTGGCCCGCTGCCGGAAGGCGCAGTCGGTTCGGCCGGTTTCGTGCCGGGCGTGGCGCGGCTGGGCATTCCGTCGCAGCAGTCGGCCGATGCCGGCGTTGGCGTGACCAATCCGGGTGGCATCCGCCCGGGCGATTTCGCCACGGCGATGCCGTCGGGCCCGTCCACCGCATCGAGCTGGAACCGTGAAGTCGCCTTCGCCGGTGGCGCCACGATGGGCCGCGAGGCATGGCAGCAGCGCTTCAACATCCTGCTGTCGGGCAGCGTCAACCTGCAGCGCGACCCGCGCAACGGCCGCAACTTCGAATATGCCGGTGAAGATCCGCTGCTGGCCGGCTCGATGGTTGGCGCGCTGATCCAGGGCGTGCAGAGCCAGCACGTGATCTCCTCGATGAAGCACTTCGCGCTGAACGACATGGAGACCCGCCGCAACTTCCACGACGTGCGCATCGGCGAACAGGCCATGCACGAGTCGGACCTGCTGGCCTTCGAGATCGCGCTGGAAGCCGGTCGCCCGGGCGTGGCGATGTGCTCGTACAACAAGATCAACGGCACCTACGGCTGCGAGAACGGCTACCTGATGAACCAGGTGCTGAAGCAGGAATGGAAGTTCCCCGGTTTCGTGATGTCCGACTGGGGTGGCGTGCACAGTGGCTCGAAGGCGGCGCTGGCTGGCCTCGATCAGCAGTCGGCCGGTGAAGTGTTCGACGCGGCAGTGTTCTTCGACGAACCGCTGCGCCTGGCCGTGCACGGCGGCGTAGTGCCGCAGGCGCGCCTGAACGACATGGTGGCGCGCATCCTGCGCACGATGTTCCTGCATGGCAACTTCGACAACCCGCCGCAGCACCAGAAGGTGGATGCCGAGGCCGGTTTCGCCGTCGCCCAGCGTACGGTGGAAGAAGGCAGCGTGCTGCTGCGCAATGAGGGCAACCTGCTACCGCTGGCCGACAGCGTGAAGCGCATCGTCATCATCGGCGGCCATGCCGACAAGGGCGTGATCGGTGGCGGTGGTTCGTCGATGGTGGGCGTGACCGCAAAGGGCACCAATGCGGTGCCGGGCGTGATGCCGACCACCTGGCCGGGCCCGGTGATCTTCCACCCGTCCTCGCCGCTGGAATCGCTGCGCGCCGCGCGCCCGGACGCGACCATCGAGTATGTGGACGGGACCAATGCCGCCGCTGCGGCCAAGGCCGCCGCGCAGGCTGACGTGGCCATCGTGTTCGCCACCCAGTGGGCCGCCGAATCGGTGGACCTGCCGGACATGCAGCTGCCGGACAACCAGGATGCCCTGATCTCGGCAGTGGCCAAGGCCAACCCGAAGACCGTGCTGGTGCTGGAAACCAATGGCCCGGTGCGCACGCCGTGGCTGGCGCAGGTGCCGGCGATGCTGCAGGCCTGGTACCCGGGCATCCGCGGTGGCGAAGGCATCGCCGCGCTGCTGACCGGCCAGGTCAATCCGTCGGGCCGCCTGCCGGTGACCTGGGTGACGGACGAATCGCAGCTGCCACGCCCGCACATCGACGGCCTCGGCTTCAAGCCGGCCAAGCCGTTTGGTGATGTGTTCGATTTCGATATCGAAGGCGCCAACGTCGGCTACAAGTGGATGGCGGCCAAGGGCCTGACCCCGACCTTCGCCTTCGGCCACGGGCTGTCCTACACCTCGTTCACCTATGAAAATCTGAAGGTGAGCGTGGAGGGCTCGCGCCTGGTCGCCAGCGTCGACATCCGCAACACCGGCAAGCGTGCCGGTGCCGACGTGGCCCAGCTGTACCTGAAGCTTCCGGCTGGCAGCACCACGCCGATCCGCCTGATCGGCTATGACAAGGTGAACCTGCAGCCGGGCGAACAGCGCCGCATCCGCATCGAAGCCGAGCCGAAGACCCTGGCCCACTACGATGCACAGGCGCGCCAGTGGAAGATCGACGGTGGCACCTACCAGGTCCAGCTGTCGCGCAATGCGGCCGAACCGCTGCAGAGCGTGGACGTGCAGCTGGTGGAGCAGGTGCTGCGCTGATGCCTGAAGACACGGCCCGCACAGGGCCGTGTCTGAAAAAGGGGACGGAGGGGATTAAGTCGTTTATGCACAAACGACTTAATCCCCTCCGTCCCCTTTTTTCATTTGCCAAACCACCCGCGCAGGAAATCGATCAGCTGCCGCACCTTCGGTGAGGGCTGCGTGCTGTGCGGGTAGACCGCGTATACGCTCTGCTGCGGGAAGCGGTGCTGGCGCAGCACCGGGCGCAGCCGGTCCTGGGCCAGGTCGTCCTCGATCAGCCAGCGTGGCAGCACGGTGACCCCGGCGCCGGCCACGGCGAAGGCACGCAGGCTGCTGGCACCATCTACGCGCACCACCGCATTGCCCGGGTTGGTGGCAAACAGGGCGTCGCTGCCATCCGGCGCCACCACCGGCACGTCGGCCAGGCGCGGGTAGCCGAGGCGGGGCAGGGTGCCCAGCTGCACGGGGTCGTCGGCAGCATCGGCAGAGGGCAGGCGTGCCAGCAGGGACGGAGCCGCCACGGGGCACAGTGGATGGCGTTCCAGTTCGCTGGCGTGCAGGCCCGAATCCGGCAGACGGCCAAGACGGATCGCCAGGTCGAAGCGCTCGGGAATCAGGTCCGCCGGCGCGGGAGACGTGGACAGGTGCAGCTGCAGCGCCGGGTGCCGCGCACGGAACGCCTCCAGCGCAGGAATCAAGCGTAGCTGGGCGTACTCCGGCGTGGTGGTCAGGCGCAGCACGCCCTGAAGCTGGTGCTGGTCGCGGCGCGCGGCATCGATCGCTGCCTGTGCGGCGTCCAACGCCTGCACGCAGTGCTGCAGGAACTGTTCGCCGGCCTCGGTCAGGGCCAGGTGGCGGGTACTGCGCAACAGCAGGGTCACGCCCAGCTCCTGCTCCAGCCGCTTCAGGTTGAAGCTGACCACCGCGCGGCTGAGGCCGAGCCGATCAGCTGCTGCGGTGAGGCTGCCGGCCTCGACCACGGCGCGGAAGATATCGAAGCGATCGAGGCTGACCATGGCAATTCATTGTCAAAGTGGATTTGACAGTGTTGCAGTTGCTGTCGTGTTTTTCCAACAAGGCCCGCACGGCATGCTGGCCGCTTCCCTGCTGGAGCGCCGCCGATGCCGTCCCCCCGCCTGCGCCATGAGGCGATCTTCCTGCTGGCGTTCGCCCTGGATCTGGTCAACATGTTCATCGCCACGGTGGCCTATCCGGCACTGGCAGCGGAACTGCACGCTGATGTCGGTACCCTGGCCTGGGTGGGCACCGCCTACATGCTGGGCCTGAGCGTGGTGATTCCGCTGGCGCCCTGGTTGGCCGCGCGCTGTGGTGAGCGTCGCCTGCTGCTGGTGGCGTTGCTGTTGTTCGCGGTTGCCGCTGTGCTGGCCGGCGCCGCACCGGGTATCGGCTGGCTGCTGGGCTGGCGCCTGCTGCAGGGGCTGGCCGGTGGCCTGCTGATTCCGGTGGCACAGGCGGCAGCGTACCGACAATGCACGTCCGACCAGCGTGGCGCGCTGACCCGCCGCATCCTGCTGGTGGCGCTGCTGGTGCCGGCACTGGCGCCCGCGCTCGGTGGGCTGCTGGTGCAGTGGTTGTCCTGGCGCGGTGTGCTCTGGGCCAGCCTGCCGCCGGCCGTGGTGGCGATCGGGCTGGTGCTGGCCTGGATGCCGGCCGATGGCGCGCGCAGTGCGCCGCGCCTGCAGGCCTATGCGCTGTCTACCGCGATGCTGGCGCTGGGCGCGTTGCTGCTGGCGCTGACCTGGCTGGGTGAACCCGGCCATCGGGCCGCCGGTGCCGTAATGCTGTTGATCGCAATGCTGTTGGCGGCGGCACACCTGCGGCATGCACGGCAGCAGACGCAGCCCCTGCTGCGCTGGTCGCTGCTGTCCCATCGGGGCCTGCGCCTGGCGATGCTGGTCTATCTGGCAGTGCCCGGTGTGTTCATCGGCAGTCAGCTGGTCAGTACCCTGCAGCTGCACCAGGTCGGTTACAGCGCGGCACGCATCGGCGCGTTGATGCTGCCCTGGGCGCTGGCCTCGGCCATTGCGATCACGGCCAGCAAGCGCCTGCTGGCGCGCTTCGGCCCGGCCACGGTACTGCGTATGGGAATGATCCTGCAGGCCAGCGGCCTGCTGTTGATGGCGATGCTGCCGCAGCCGGCCTTCGCGTTGGCCGGGCTGCTGTTCGCGCTGATGGGCGCCGGTGGCAGCCTGTGCAGCAGTACCGCGCAGACGCTGGCTTTCCACGGCGTGGAGGGTGAAGCGCTGGGCGATGCCAGTGCCCTTTGGAACCTCAACCGTCAGCTCAGTTTCTGCCTTGGTACTGCCGCCATTGCGCTGTTGCTGGCGCTGGCCATGCAGTGGCTGCCAGCACGCGCCACCAGCGTGGCTCTGGGTCTGGCCGCCGCAATGACGCTGTTGCCGATGGCGCTGTTGCGCCACTCGCACTCTGTTTCCCTTTCGCAACCTGAGAATGCCTGATGGATATCACCGCAGAACATGAAGTCCACCACCTGCACGACAAGCTGCAGGCCTGGTTCCGTGCCGATGTCGGCGCCGATGCGCTGGACGATCTGATGGCGCATTTCTGCGCGGACTTCAGCATGGTCGGCATCGCGGGTCGCAGACTGGACCGGAATGCCGTGCAGGCACTGTTCGCGGGTGGTCATGGCGCGCGTCCAGGGCTGCAGATTTCCATCGAAGCCGTGCAGGCGGTGGATGCGCTGTCACCGCTGGCGGTGCTGCGCTATCGCGAAGGGCATTCGCTCGATGGCGGCCGGCCCACATGGCGAGAGTCGCTGGCGGTGCTGCGCCAGGAGCAGGGGCGTTGGCGTTGGCTTGCGTTGCACGAAGTGCCGATGGCCTGACCGGCAGTGCCGGCCGCTGGCCGGCAACCGCGTAACGCGCCCCAGGATCATGAAGTTGCCGACCAGCGGCCGGCACTACCGGTCGTTGGCGAGCGCGGCGGCACCGCGGGCACATGTGCCATCAGTCCTGCCTGCATCCGCCGCAGAATGCAAAGCCCGCCCACACCTCACGGCTCAAGGCAGGAGTAGGCTTGAGGCTTTCCTGCCGGGAGGGGTTGTCCATGCGTGTGCGTGCCGTCGCTGTAGCCATTGCCCTTTGCCTGTCCAGCACCGTGCTGGCCGCCGATACCCCGCCGATGACCCCGGACATCAGCGGCAAGCCCTTCGTTGCCCCCGATGTCGGTCGTGACTACGACAAGCGCGTGGTGATGGTGCCGATGCGTGATGGCACCAGGCTGTATACGGTGATCGTGGTGCCCAAGGGCGCCCGCAATGCCCCGATCCTGCTGACCCGCACGCCCTACGATGCCGCTGGCCGCGCCAGCCGCAGTGATTCGCCGCGCATGCGCGACCTGCTGCCGCAGGGCGACGAGGTGTTCGTCGACGGCGGTTACATCCGCGTGTTCCAGGACATCCGTGGCAAGTACGGCTCTGAAGGCGATTACGTGATGACCCGGCCGTTGCGCGGGCCGTTGAACAACACCAAAGTCGACCACTCCACCGACGCCTGGGACACCATCGACTGGCTGGTGAAGAACGTGCCGGAGAGCAATGGCAAGGTCGGCATGCTCGGCTCGTCGTACGAGGGCTTCACCGTGGTGATGGCGCTGACCGACCCGCATCCGGCGCTGAAGGTGGCCGCACCGCAGAGCCCGATGGTCGATGGCTGGATGGGCGACGACTGGCTCAACTACGGTGCGTTCCGCCAGGTCAACTTCAACTATTTCGCGATGCAGACCGAGAAGCGCGGCAAGGGTACGCCGCTGCCCAGCCTCGGCTATGACGACTACAGCACTTTCCTGCGGATCGGTTCGGCTGGCGATTACGCGCGCTTCACCGGCGTGGACCAGCTGACCTGGTGGAAGAAGCTGGTCGAGCACCCGGCCTATGACGGCTTCTGGCAGGGTCAGGCGCTGGACGCGGTGATGGCGAAAACACCGTTGAAGGTGCCGACCATGTGGCTGCAGGGCCTGTGGGACCAGGAGGACATGTGGGGCGCCAACCACGCCTACCAGGCAATGGAAGGGCGCGACAGCGGCAACAACCGCAATTACCTGGTGATGGGGCCGTGGCGGCACAGCCAGGTGAACTACAGCGGCAGCGAATTGGGCGCGCTGAAGTTCGATGGCGATACCGCGCTGCAGTTCCGCCGTGATGTACTCAAGCCGTTCTTCGACCAGTATTTGGTGGACGGTGCGCCGAAGGCGGACACGCCGCCGGTGCTGGTCTACAACACTGGCGAAAACCACTGGGATCGCCTGAAGGGTTGGCCGCGCAGCTGCGACAAGGGCTGTGCTGCCAGCAGCAAGCCGTTGTACCTGCGGGCCGGCGGCAAGCTGGCATTCCAGGCGCCGGCGGCGGGCGAGGGCGACTTCGAGGAGTACGTGTCCGACCCGGCCAAGCCGGTGCCGTTCGTGCCGCGTCCGGTCCGCTTCGGTGACCGCGACATGTGGACCACCTGGCTGGTCAAGGACCAGCGCTTTGTCGATGGTCGCCCGGACGTGCTGACCTTCATCACCGAACCGCTGACCGCGCCGCTGCGCATCGGCGGCGCGCCGGTAGTGCACCTGCAGGCCTCGACCAGTGGCACCGACAGTGACTGGGTGGTGAAGCTGATCGACGTGTATCCGGACCAGGAAGCGTCGACGCCGGAGATGGGTGGCTACGAGCTGCCTGTGTCGCTGGCGATCTTCCGTGGCCGCTACCGCGAAAGCTTCAGCGATCCGAAGCCGCTGGCGGCGAACCAGGTGCTGCCGTACCGCTTCGGCCTGCCCAATGCCAACCACACGTTCCAGAAGGGCCACCGGGTGATGGTGCAGGTGCAGTCCAGCCTGTTCCCGCTGTACGACCGCAACCCGCAGACCTACGTGCCGAACATCTACCTGGCCAAGCCAGGCGATTACCAGAAGGCCACGCAGCGGGTCTGGCACAGCGCGGCGCAGGCGAGCTACATCGATCTGCCGGTGTATTGAGGCGGAGAGGATGACGCCGGGCATAGCCCGGCAGCACGTGTAGTGCCGGCCGCTGGCCGGCATCCGCGATGGCGCAGGAGCGTGTCGACCAAGGTCGACACCTACCAAGGCTGGGCCATGGCACGTCGATTCAGGCGGCTGCGGTAGTGCCGGCCGCTGGCCGGCATCCGTGATGGCGCGGGAGCGTGTCGACCAAGGTCGACACCTACCAGAGCATCAGCCTTCACCCCACCTTCGAGGGCCCCGTGCGCCAGCGGCTGGGGACCAGGCCGAAACGCTTGCGGAATGCCGCGGCGAAGTTGCTGGGATGACGGTAGCCGCTGGCGGCGGCGGCCTGCTCGACCGTCCAGCCGTCCTCGCGCAGGCCCTGTTCGGCGTGGCGCATGCGCTGCTCGTGCAGGTAGTCGAACACCGAGCAGCCGTACTGCTGGGCGAAATGACGGCGCAGCGAGCTGGGGCTCATGCAGGCCAGCTGGGCCAGCTCGACCAGGCTGTGGGCGTGACTGGGGTCGTCATGCAGGTAGGTACGCACGCGCTCCAGGCGCTCGCGCTGGCCGGCCCGCAGCGTTCGTACAGGGTCGGTCTGCAGATCCTCGGCCTTCAGGCCAACGGCCAGCAGCTGCAGAGCAACGCCCTCGCGCCACAAGGCGTCGATGCCATCTTCCCATGGGCTGTCGAACAACTGGCCGAGTACCGGCAGCAGGGTATGCGGAATGGCCCAGTGGCGGCATTCCAGGTGGCTGTTGAGCGCGGTCTCCAGCTGCGGCAGATGGAACAGATCCGGATCGATCTGGCCGGGCACCATGACGCTGACGCCGCGCATGCGCGTTTCGCCGGGATGCGCACCGGTCATCTCGACCTGCTCGCGGTGGTGCGCGGTCATCGCCGTGCCGGCGCGCAGGGTGAAACCACCGCGTCGCGGAATGCGCACATCGACCTGGCCCTGCAGCATCACGCGGATGGCCAGGCCGGGACTCTGCTGGGCGGTCGCTACATAAGGAAAGCGATTATGGACGTCGGAGGCGATCAGGCTCATGCCGCCGCGCAGGAACTGCTCGTTGACCTCGCCATGGCCGGCCCACTGGTCGTCGCGCAGGTGTTCCGGGTCAGCGCGGTAATCGAAGCCATGACGGTGGCCGAAGCGGCGGTAATCGGCAAAAGTGAAGTATCGGGACATCGCTCGGCACGTACTTTGGAGGTGGACGCTGGCATGACCTCGCCCACGCGCTCTGCAACGCAGATGCGGATCCGGTCGTTACCCGCGCAGGCATGCTGGGACGCAGTGGCGTGGGCACTCTGGATGGCTGGGGAAACGCCAGGTTGAATGGAGTGTGTCGAAGAAACTGGAAACGTTTCCCATTGTCGCCTCGATTCGCGCGCTTTTGATTCCAATAGGGTCAAAACGATTGACGATTACGGCCAAAGTGAAAATGCCGCCGAGCATACGCCGGCGTTTTGCATGCATATCCGTACGCAATTCCATACATCAACTTGAGTTGAGGTTTCATGGCTGGAACGATCGCCCGTAGACGCGGTGTCAGCCAGGCCATCACATGCACGCGCGTAGGGTGGGGCGGTTGGCTGCTGCAGGCCACTTCGATACCCCCACTGATGGAGAACACAGATGATTGACTACCAACTCACCGGCAAGACCGCGATCGTGACCGGCGGCGTGTCCGGCATTGGTCTGGCCGTGGCGCAGACCCTGGCGGCGTCCGGCGCGCGGATCTCGGTCTGGGACCTGAAGCAGGATGCGGTGGATGCCACCGTGGCGCAGTTGCGCAATGCCGGTGCACAGGCGATTGGCATCGCGCTGGACGTCACCGACGACGCAGCGGTGGAGGCGGCGGTGCAGCGCACGATCAAGGAACTCGACGGCCTGCATGTGGCGGTCAACAACGCCGGTATCGGCGGGCCGGCCGCCAGCAGCGGTGACTATCCGATTGATGGCTGGCAGCGGGTCATCGACGTCAACCTGACCAGCGTGTTCCTGTGCCAGCGTGCGCAGATCCGGGCAATGCGAGCCGCTGGAAGCGGCGGCAGCATCATCAACATGGCCTCGATCCTGGGCCAGGTGGGGTATGCCGGTTCCACCGCTTATGCGGCGGCAAAGCACGGCGTGGTCGGGCTGACCCAGACCGCCGCGTGGGAACATGCCGCCGACGGCATTCGTGTCAACGCGGTCGGCCCGGGCTTCATCAGCACACCGCTGCTGGAGAAGATGGACCCGAAGGTGCGCGCCACGCTGGAAGGCCGTCACGCCTTGAAGCGGCTGGGTACGGCCGAGGAAGTGGCGGCGCTGGTGGCCTGGCTGGCCAGCGACGATGCCTCGTTCGCGACCGGCGCGTACTACGCCATCGATGGTGGCTACCTGGCGCAGTGAGCGAATGCGGTCAGTAGATCCACGCCATGCGTGGAGGAATGCGTGCGGTGAAGAAGGCGTGCCATCGCCTTCACCGCCGTCCCACGATCGCCGCGCGACGCTCCGGGAAAATTCCGGAGCTTTCCCATGGAACTTACCCAGGATGTCTCGATCCTGCTGCGCGTTGCCGCAGCGATGCTGTTCGGCGGCGTGCTCGGCGTCGAGCGCGAGATGGGCAAGCACGCCGCTGGCCTGCGTACGCACATGCTGATCGCAGGGGCCGCCGCGTTGATCGTCGGCCTTGGCGACTCGGTGGCCGAGCATTTCCAGCAGGAGCGCTACCGCGACCTGCTGCAGGTTGATCCGGTACGCCTGATCGAAGCGGTGGTGGCCTGTGTCGGCTTCGTTGCCGCTGGCACCATCCTGCGTGGGTCACGCGAGGACCAGGTCAGCGGCCTGACCACGGCCAGCTCGTTGATCATGGCGGCGGCCATCGGGATTGCGGTGGGGATCAGCAAGTACGTGATTGCCATCGGCGTGAGCGTGCTGTGCGTGCTGGTGCTGGCAGTGATGCGGCGGCTGGAGAAACGGATCTCGTAGGGAATCTCGAATTGCCGGCCAGCGGCCGGCACTACCATGCGGACTAAATGGTCGGACCAATATGGCATCTAGCCCTATGGTCTAATAGGTTCCTCGCCGGAGTGGCGGTTAAATCCGCTGCAAGTGGTCTGATCGAAATCATTATTGGTACGACCAATAATCGACAGCCACGGCGATCCACCGCCTGCGGTGGGGCACCTTCCGCATCCAGTCGAGAGTCTTCATGCAGCCCTGGCAACACCTGTACGACCCCGCCGGCAACCTGTGGTTGTCGAGCCTGATCGCGCTGCTGCCGATCGCGTTCTTCTTCGTTGCCCTGGCCGTGCTGCGCATGAAGGGCTGGCTGGCCGGCACGATCACCGTGGCCATCGCGCTTGGCGTGGCCCTGCTGTTCTACCGCATGCCGCTGAGCCAGGCGCTGGGTGCGGCCGGCTTCGGCTTCGTCTACGGCCTTTGGCCTATTGCCTGGATCATCATCGGCGCGGTGTTCCTCTACAAGGTCTCGGTCAAGACCGGTCAGTTCGACATCATCCGCGCTTCGATCCTGTCGGTGACCGAAGACCAGCGCCTGCAGATGCTGATGGTCGGCTTCGCCTTCGGTGCCTTCCTGGAAGGCGCGGCCGGTTTCGGCGCACCAGTGGCGATCACCGCGGCGCTGCTGGTCGGGCTGGGCTTCAAGCCGCTGTATGCCGCCGGCCTGTGCCTGATCGTCAACACTGCGCCGGTGGCGTTCGGTGCAATGGGCATTCCGATCATCGTGGCCGGGCAGGTCACCGGCCTGGATGCCTTCGAGATCGGCCAGATGGCCGGCCGCCAGCTGCCGTTCCTGACCGTCATCGTGCTGTTCTGGATCATGGCGATCATGGATGGCTGGCGTGGCATCAAGGAAACCTGGCCGGCGGTGCTGGTGGCCGGTGGCTCCTTCGCCATCGCGCAGTACCTGACCTCCAACTTCATCGGTCCGGAACTGCCGGACATCACCGCCTCGCTGGCGTCGCTGGTCTGCCTGACCCTGTTCCTGCGCCGCTGGAAGCCGGTACGGATCTTCCGCTTCGATACCGAAACCAGCGCCGAGGCGGCCGCACAGGCACTGGAGGCGCCGCGCTACAGCATCGGCCAGATCGCCAAGGCGTGGTCGCCGTTCCTGATCCTCACCGCGATGGTCACGCTGTGGAGCATCAAGCCGTTCAAGTCGCTGTTCGCGGCAGGCGGCCCGCTGGAAGGCTGGGTGCTGAAGCTCCCGGTGCCGGGCCTCGACCAGAGGGTGCAGAAGATGCCACCGATCGTGGACGCGCCGCTCAGCTATGAGGCGGTCTACAAGTTCGACTGGTTCTCGGCCACCGGCACCTCGATCATCCTCGCGGCGGTGATCGCGATCATCGCGCTGCGCATGCCGGCCCGGTCGGCGCTGCAGACCTTCGGTGAAACCGTGCGTGAGCTGCGCATGCCGATCTATTCGATCGGCATGGTGCTGGCCTTCGCCTTCATCGCCAACTATTCGGGCCTGTCGGCAACGCTGGCGCTGGCACTGGCGCACACCGGCGACGCCTTTCCGTTCTTCTCGCCGTTCCTGGGCTGGCTGGGCGTGTTCCTGACCGGCTCGGACACCTCGTCCAACGCGCTGTTCTCGGCGCTGCAGGCGACCACCGCGCAGCAGATCGGCGTGTCCGACGTGCTGCTGGTGGCGGCCAACACCACCGGCGGCGTCACCGGCAAGATGATCTCGCCGCAGTCGATCGCCATTGCCTGCGCGGCGGTTGGCCTGGCCGGCAAGGAATCGGACCTGTTCCGTTTCACGGTCAAGCACAGCCTGGTCTTCACCACCATGGTCGGCCTGATCACCCTGGCCCAGGCCTACTGGCTGACCTGGATGATCCCCTGAGCCATGCACGGCTGGCCGACCACCCGCTGCGCGCTTCGGGCCACAATGGCGCCATGAGCACGCAACGTATCTCGGACAAGGTGGCCGCGCAGCTGCGCGGCCTGGTGCAGGAACAGCGGCTGCAGCCGGGCGATCGGCTGCCGGCCGAACGCACGCTGGCGGTGCAGCTGGGGGTCTCGCGCACGGCGTTGCGCGAGGCCATCGCGCAGCTGGCCAGCCAGGGCCTGCTGACCGCACGGGTCGGTGGCGGCACCTACGTGGCCGAACCGGCGGCGCGCGCGCGGCAGGCGCTGGATGAACCGCTGGCGCCGTACCTGCCGCTGTTCCAGGGCGACCCGGAATACCGCTTCGACGTACTGGAGATCCGCCATGCGCTGGAAGGCGCCACCGCCTGGCATGCGGCGCTGCGTGCCACCGACGAGGACCGCACGCGCATCGCGCAGGCCTTCCAGACCATGATGGACGCGCACGGCAAGGACGACCCCACCGGTGAAGCGGAGGCTGACGCGGCCTTCCACCTGTCCATCGCCGAGGCCTCGCACAACCTGGTGCTGCTGCAGGTGATGCGCGGCCTGTTCGAACTGCTGCAGACCAACATCTCGCAGAGCCGCGAGAAGCTCTACACCTCGGCGAGGACCTTCTCGCCGCTGTCCGACCAGCATCGCGAGATGATGGACGCGGTGCTGGCCGGCGACCCCGAACGCGCGCGCGCCGCCGCGCATGCCCACCTCGAGTTCGTGCACACCACGCTGCGCACGCTCGATGACAACGAAGCCCGGCGTGCGCGGGCCTCGCGTCTACCTTCCCCACACGGTTGACCCCATGATCATCTCCGCCTCCACCGATTACCGTGCTGCTGCCGAACGGCGGCTGCCGCCGTTCCTGTTCCACTACATCGATGGCGGCGCGTATGCCGAGCACACGCTGAAGCGCAACGTTTCCGACCTGTCCGACATCGCGCTGCGCCAGCGCATCCTGCGCAACATGTCCGACCTGAGCCTGGAAACCGAGCTATTCGGCGAAACGCTGGCAATGCCGGTGGCGCTGGCGCCGGTCGGCCTGACCGGCATGTATGCCCGGCGCGGTGAAGTGCAGGCGGCGCGCGCGGCCGACAGCCGCGGCATCCCGTTCACGCTGTCGACCGTATCGGTGTGCCCGATCGAGGAAGTGGCACCGGCCATCCAGCGGCCGATGTGGTTCCAGCTGTACGTGCTGCGCGACCGTGGCTTCATGCGCAACGCACTGGAGCGGGCGCAGGCCGCTGGCGTGACCACGCTGGTGTTCACCGTGGACATGCCGGTGCCGGGTGCGCGCTACCGCGATGCCCACTCCGGCATGAGCGGCCCGAACGCCTCGCTGCGCCGTATCGGCCAGGCCATCACCCATCCGCACTGGGCGTGGGACGTGGGACTGTTCGGCCGCCCGCATGACCTGGGCAACATCTCCACCTACCGTGGCAACCCGACCGGGCTGGAGGATTACATCGGCTGGCTGGGCAGCAACTTCGATCCCTCCATTTCCTGGAAGGACCTGGAGTGGATCCGCGAATTCTGGAAGGGCCCGATGGTGATCAAGGGCATCCTTGACCCGGATGACGCGCGTGATGCGGTCAGGTTCGGTGCCGATGGCATCGTGGTCTCCAACCACGGTGGCCGCCAGCTGGACGGCGTGCTGTCCACCGCACGCGCACTGCCGGCGATTGCCGACGCAGTACAGGGCGATCTGAAGATTCTCGCCGATTCGGGCATCCGTACCGGCCTGGACGTGGTGCGCATGTTGGCGCTCGGTGCCGATACCGTGCTGCTGGGGCGCGCCTTCGTCTATGCGCTGGCCGCGCAGGGCGAGGCCGGCGTGGCCAACCTGCTGGACCTGATCGCCAAGGAGATGCGCGTGGCGATGACACTGACCGGTGCGCGTCGCATCGCTGACATCGGCCGCGATTCGCTGGTCAGCCTGCCATGAATGGCCACGATGCCGTGCTGGCACAGTTGCGCGACGCGGTCGGCAGCCGCCATGTACTGACCGGCGACAAGGCCACGCGCCGCTTCCGTCGCGGCTACCGCTTCGGCGATGGCCCGGTACTGGCAGTGGTGCGCCCGGGTACCTTGCTGGAACTGTGGCGCGTGCTGCAGGCAGCGGTGCAGGGTGGGGCGGCGGTCATCCTGCAGGCGGCCAATACCGGGCTGACCGGTGGCTCGACCCCGGACGGCGATGACTACGGCCGGCCGATCGTGCTGGTCAGCACGCTGCGCCTGACCGGCATCCAGCTGTTGAACGAAGGCCGCCAGGTGCTGTGCCTGCCCGGTGCCACGCTCGACCGCCTGGAGCAGACGCTGGCACCGCTGGGCCGTGAACCGCATTCGGTGATCGGCTCGTCCTGCATCGGCGCCTCGGTGCTGGGCGGCATCTGCAACAACTCCGGCGGCGCGCTGGTGCGCCGTGGCCCGGCCTACACCGAGCTGGCGCTGTACGCGCGGGTCGATGCGCAGGGCCAACTACAGCTGGTCAACCATCTCGGCATCGCGCTGGGCGATACGCCCGAGCAGATCCTGCAGCGCCTGCAGGCCGGCGACTACAGTGCGTCGGATGTGGGGGACGGCGACGGCCGCGCGGCCTCCGATCCGCGCTACGCCGACGAAGTGCGCAAGGTCGACGCCGATACCCCGGCGCGCTTCAATGCTGATCCCAGCCGCCACTACGAGGCTGCCGGTTCGGCCGGCAAGCTGGCGGTGTTCGCGGTGCGCCTGGATACCTTCGAAAAGGAGGCCGCCGAAGTCTTCTACATCGGCAGCAACCGCACCGACAGCCTCACGGCGATCCGGCGCCAGCTGCTGACCGGCTTCGAGCGCCTGCCGATTGCCGGTGAGTACATCCACCGCGATGCCTATGACATCGGCGAGCGCTACGGCAAGGACAGCTTCCTGCTGATCGATCGCCTCGGCACCGCACGTGTACCTGCCGCGTTCGCATTGAAGAGCCGCGTCGACGGCTGGTTCGAACGGCTGGGCCTGCGTGGGGTGACTGACCGGGTGATGCAGGTTCTGACCGGCCTGCTGCCCTCGCACCTGCCCAAGCGCATGGGCGAGTTCCGCCAGCGCTACGAGCATCACCTGTTGCTGAAGGTCTCTGCCCAGGACGCTGCGGAAACCGAGGCCTGGTTGCGCGCCTTCTTCGCCGGGCACGAAGGCGGCTTTTTCCACTGCACGGCCGAGGAGGGGCGCAAGGCGTTCCTGCATCGCTTCGCCGTGGCCGGTGCCGCGGTGCGCTACCGCGAAGTGCATCGCGGGCAGGTGCAGGACATCGTGGCGCTGGACATTGCCCTGCGCCGAGATGATGCCGACTGGTTCGAGCAGTTGCCGGCCGATGTCGACGGCCGCCTGCTGCACAAGCTGTATTACGGGCACTTCCTGTGCCACGTGTTCCACCAGGACTACATCGCGCGCAAGGGTGAAGACCCGATGGCGATCGAGCACGCGATGTGGGCGCTGCTGGACCAGCGCGGTGCCGAGTACCCGGCCGAGCACAATGTCGGTCACCTGTACCCGGCCAAGCCGGCGCTGGCCGGGTTCTACAGGCAGCTGGACCCGAGCAACACGTTCAATCCCGGTATCGGCCAGACCTCGAAGGCCAAGGGCTGGGGTGGCTGCGATTGCGGATGATGTAGAGCCGCCCCTATGCTCGGCTGCTCCTGCCGACAGACAGCAGACGAGCATGGCTCGACGCCGCCCGGGCAACGGTTACCATCGGAAGCCCATCCGCAGGAGCCATCCATGCCCACCGCCGCCGTCCGCGCCACCCTGTGCACTGCATTGCTGGCGACCCCGCTGCTGGCGCTGGCCCAGAGCGCGATCCTGCCGCAGCAGCGCGATGCCGCCGGCAACGTGATGGAGCCGCTGGGACAGGTACTGATCGCGAGTGAGACTGGACCGTCGGGGCTTTATGACTGCACGCGGGACGGCAACTGGTGCGTGCGCGTGCAGCCGGTTGCCGAGGAGGGTGACCGGCCGACCGTGCTGGAAGTGCTTGAGAAGGCACCGGGCCAGGGCAAGCCGCACAGCTACCACGTCAGCATCGACGTGCCGCAGGAAAGCGAGCTGTCGCTGTGGCCATGGATCGTGCGGCTGGCCCCTGGCGTGGGCAGCGATGAACCGGTGACCGACCCGCAGCAGCGCGCCCGCCAGAATGTGCTGGTGGGTGGCATCGTCAAGTTCAGCACCATGTACTCCGGTGGAGGTGCCGACGCGTCCACGCTGCAGCTGGCACGCGTGCGTCACCTGCAGGACGACATCCAGGTGGACGACGACGTGCTGACCGTGCCATGGCTGGGCAATGCGATGATCCGCGCCTGTTTCAGCGAGCAGGACATCAAGCAGCGCGCCGGTGCCTGCCACGACGAATACGGGTTCTCGGCGAAGCTGGCGCTGGATACGGTTGCCGAGGGCATGCCAGTGCTGCGCTACCAGACCGTGGCGACCCGGTTCCCGGCCGGTGTTTCGCGCTTCGAGGATTCGCTGGCCAGGGGGCCGCTGAAGAAGCAAGATCTGCGCATCGAACAGGACCCTGTGTGTACCTACACGCGGCTGTTCCGCTTCGGGGCGGGGATGTTCCACCCGGACCAGGCACTGCCGGACTGTGCCGGCTATACCGAACCCTGAAATGTAGCGTCGAGCGATGCTCGACTGGTCTTCGGGTGGGCCGCGCGAAAAGCCAGTCGAGCATGGCTCGACTCTACAAGAGCGGTGGCGGCGCTTACTCGCAGCGGGTGGACGTGATGATGTTGTCCTTGTCCACGAACACGCGCAGGCGGTCCTGGCGGATGTCCTTGGTGGTGATGGTGCTGGGACCGATCGGGTTGACCAGGCCGGCACCACTCTCGCGGGACAGGCGGCGGATGTTGGGCTCGTTGGCCGGCTGGCCGATCGCCCAGCCCAGCTGGCTGGCGTCGCAGCGGCCGCTGCCTTTGACCTCCGGGCCAGGGGTGCTGACGCAGGCCGACAGCAGCAGGGCAGAGGCCGGCAGCAACAGGGACAGACGGAATGCAGACATGCGAGCGCTCCTGCGCAGGGGAAGATGGCGGGAACGATAGCACCGAGCGTGCGAAAGGCGTCAGCGCCCCGGTCATTGCCGGCACAGCGTGGTCATTGCATAGTGGGAGCAATGGCTGGCAGTACGCCAGCGGGCAGGCCGGGCCTTTCCGGCGCAGGTGTTGGATACGGTATGACGGCAGGCAGTTTGCGCGGCAAGGACAAGACGATGACGGCGCTGGTGTTGTCGTTGCTGGGCGTAGCGTTTGCCGCCTCCGCCTCCGCCTCCGCCTCCGCTGCCGATCCGGAACCTGCGCCGATCGAAACCCCGGTATTCGGCGCCTGGCGCAACCTGCAGACCGAAGCGGGCTACGAGCCTGCGCAGCGCAACCTGGCGTTTGCCATGCTGCCGCAGGCGGCGACCCGAGGCGATCGTTTCGCCATCCTCGACCGTGAAGGCAAGCGGACGGTGTGCTGCCTGCAGGTGGCCAGTCCCTCGCTGGGCGTGGCTGCGCTGCGCGAGCAGTACCACCTGCCGCAGGCCTGGGTGACCGACCTGAGCAATGGCCGCAGCCCCGCACGCCCCTATGTGCCGCACGTCTATGCGATGCAGCGGGTGGACGAGCTGGTCGACTACAGCTTCGCCGATGTGCCTGGCGCCTACAGTGACCTGGGCGGGCTGCTGATTCCGGAAGGTGCAGCGCTGGAGGCCGACGGCAGCGCCGTGCGCCTGGGGGACACCCGCTACCCGCTGCATTTCCAGCGCCAGCCGCACGCCGATGACGATGGGGCGCTGGACCGCTACAGCCTGCAGGCCGGCGAGGGTGCCGCCCCGATCGTGGTTGAAGTGCCGTTCGGCACCTACTGATTGCAGCTTCGCACTGGCTAGAATGCAGCGCGGCGCTGTCTGCCGTGCCTGCTCCGTGAGTCGTTGCCGTGTCCCTGCGCCCCTTCCTGCTGTCGTCCCTGCTGTTGTTGTCCGCCTGTGCCAGTGCGCCGCCGCCGCCGGCCCATTCCGATGCATTGTGGCGATTGATCGAACGTGACTGCCGGGGCCCCGAAGGTCCACGCGGCGACTGCCTGCGCGTGGAGACGGCCGCAGACCGCCGCGATGTGCTGGTCAAGGATGCGCACGGCGACTACCAGTTCCTGCTGATGCCGCTGGACAAGGTGAGCGGTATCGAGAGCCGCAGCCTGTACCAGCGTGGTGCACCGAACTACTTCGCTGCCGCCTGGCAGGCGCGCAGCCACACCGAACAGGCCCTGCGGCAACCACTGCCGCGCAACGTCGCCAGCCTGGCGTTGAACTCGCCGCACGGCCGCTCGCAGCACCAGCTGCATATCCACGTGGATTGCCTGCGCGCCGACGTGCTGCAGGCGCTGGACACGCATGCTGCCGCCCTCGGCAGCCGCTGGGCACCGCTGCCGGTCCTGCTGCGCGGCCATCAATACCAGGCACGCCTGCTGGCGGGCGCGGAACTGACCGCCAATCCGCTCAATCTGCTGGCTTACGATCTCGCAGGCGTGGACGATGTTGGTCAGTGGAGCCTGGTCGTGGCCGGCCGGGACGCCGTGCAGGGCGGCCCGGGCTTCATCCTGCTGGCGACCCGGGTGGACGCCGGCACCGGCAACGAGGCCAGCGCCGAAGAACTGCAGGACCACGCCTGCTCGGTGCTGACCGGCGCAGGCGACGCGTTGGAGCGGGTCCGCTAACCCGGTGGCTGCTGGCGGCTGCGCCAGACCGGTGCAGTCAGCGCCAGCAGCTGGCGGTCCTGCCAGCCATCCAGATCCAGATGATGGTCGCGCAACAGGCCTTCGTGCTCGAAGCCGAAGGCGTGCAGCGCAGTGGCGAACGGGTCACTGCAGTCCGGTGGCAGCATCACGAACAGGCGGTGCACGCCCACATCCTCGAACAGGAACGGGCACAGCGCGCGCAGCGCTGCATCCACGTGCGGGTGCCAGTGCTGCAGCGACAGCAGCTCGGCGCAGCACGTATGCAGGGACTGCAGGCGGACATGCAGCTGGTCCAGGACAGTGCCGTGCTCGTCATCGAACACACCCAGCAGCAGCTGGTCGTTGTCCTGCTCCAGCCGCGAGCGATGCATGTGGGCAAGGAAGCGGGCTTCTTCGTCGATACCGGCCGGATGGCGGCGCCCGCGTCGGCGGCGGTCGTCGAACAGGCGCCAGGCCGGCAGATCGGCCCGCTGGAACGGGCGCAGGGTGACCGGTGCCACCTGCAGCTGCAGCAGATGGCGGCGCGACACAGGGCGCAGCGGGGGGAGGAGGGATGTGGGGTACGGGGTCATCATCCCCGGAACGATGGCAATGCCCGCTTCGCCAGACCATTCAAAAGATTGCAAAAACGCGACGACCACCGGGCGGAGCCTGATTCGGTTCAGGCATAAGTCCATCAGGGCTGGTCATTTCCGTTGAAACCATCCATTCAGGACACTTTCGTTACGGGATCGTTATGCGCCGCGCAGGCCTCCGGTCCCATACCACCCGTCCAACTCCCCCAGGAAGCCCATGTCTGCCTCCCACAAGGCGCTGCGCCCGCGTCCGCTGGTGCTCGCGCTGTCGTCCCTGATGCTGGTGTCGTCGCCGGCCTTCGCGCAGGAAAGCGCACCCACCTCATTGCAGGAAGTGAAGGTCACCGGCTCGCGCATTCCGCGCGCCAGTGTCGAAGGGCCGTCGCCGGTGACCGTGATCAGCCGCGAGCAGATCGACGCGCAGGGCTACCGCAACGCGTTCGACGCGCTGAGCGCCCTGACTGAAAACACCGGCAACGTGCAGGGCGAGGACTTCGGCAACACCTTCACCCCGGCGGCCAACACCATCAACCTGCGCGGGCTGGGCCCGAACCGCACGCTGGTGCTGGTCAACGGCCGCCGCCAGGCCGACTACCCGCTGGCCTACGAGGGCTCGGTGAACGTGGTCAACCTGGCCAACATTCCCAGTGCGCTGATCGAGCGCATCGAGGTCTTGGCGGCCGGTGCGTCGGCGGTGTATGGCTCCGACGCCATCGCCGGTGTGGTCAACATCATCCTCAAGGACCGCTTTGAGGGTGTGGACGTGAACGTGCGGGCCGGCGGCACCCAGCAGGGCGGTGGCGACAACCAGCGCGCGCAGGTGGTTGGTGGCAGTTCCGGCGAGCGCTGGGATGCCCTGTTCGGCTTCGAGTTCGATGTGCGCAAGGCGATCCATGCGCGCCAGCGCGATTTCATGGACTCGCTGGATGATGACCCCGCCGGCAAGGCGCCGCAGGCGACCGCGATCGCGTATCGCCGCAACGCCGCGACCGGTCGCAACATCGATCCGGGCGCCAATGGCTGCGACGCGGCGTCGGATATCTATGGCGGCAGCGTGTTCCGTGCCTTCAACCCGCGCCAGGGCTGGTATTGCGGCAGCAACGAGGCCGCCGCCAGCTACTGGACGGTGCAGACCGAGAAGCGCAACCTCAACGGCTACGGCCTGCTGACCTTCCACGTCAACGAGACCACCGACCTGTTCGCCGATCTGGCCGTGGGCAGCGCACGCATCACCAACAACACCCGTGCGCCCACCTGGACCTCGGCCCGCAACTACTTCTACAACCAGACCACCGGCAACCTGGAAAGCTGGTACCGCCGCTTTGCGCCCGAGGAAATCGGTGGCCTGCCGCACAATGTCAATCGTTTCCTGGAAAATTCGTGGTCATTCAACGTCGGCGCGCGCGGCCAGATCGGCGACAGTGGCTGGGACTATGAGGCGGTCTACAGCCGTTCGCGTTACGAGAACCGCACCCGCCGCCCGGTGCTGCTGGCCGGGATCAACGAATACCTGCTTGGCCCGAAGCTGGGCGTGCGCAATGGTGTAGAGGTCTATGCGCCGGATCCGGCGCGCCTGTTCCAGCCGCTGAGCCCGAACGAGTACCAGAGCCTGTCCGGCTACCAGGAGAGCCGCAACGCGGCGTGGCTGCAGACCTTCAGCGCCAGCGTCAACGGCCGGCTGTTCGCACTGCCCGGTGGCGACGCTGCGCTGGCCGCGGTGGTCGAGGCTGGCAGCCAGGGCTATCGCAATCGACCGGACCCCCGACTGGGCACCGGTGAATTCTGGAACACCAGCGCCGGTATTGGTGCCGGTGGCGAGCGCGACCGCTATGCTGCCGGCGTGGAGCTGCAGCTGCCGTTGCTGCAGTCGCTGACCACCACCCTGGCCGGGCGCTATGACCAGTACCGTGCCGGTGGTGAGCACATCGGCAAGGCGACCTGGAGCTTCGGCGTCGAGTTCCGCCCGATCGAGAGCCTGCTGATCCGTGGTACCGCTGCCACCAGCTTCCGGGCGCCGGACATGAACTACGTGTTCGCGACAGAGACGCGTGGTTACAACCCGGGCATGACCGACTACTGGCGCTGCCGCACCGCAGGCCAGTCGTATGACAACTGCGACTACAACGGCCTGTCGATCGATTACAGCAACCGTGCCAACCCGCAGCTGCAGCCGGAGTCGGCCAAGTCGTATGGCTTCGGCGTGGTCTGGTCGCCGCTGGCTGGCCTGGATTTCAGTGCCGATTACTACGACATCCGCATCGACAACGAGGTGACCAGCCTCGATACCAGCCGCATCCTGCGCGACGAGGCCGATTGCCGGTTGGGCAAGACGCTGGGCGGCGAGGCGCGTGACATCGGCTCACCGCTGTGCCAGGACGCGCTGTCGCGTGTGATCCGCAACCCGTCCAATGCAACCGTGCAGCCGGACCAGGTGACCCGTGTGCTGATCAACCCGATCAACGCCGCCTCTGAATCGGTTCGCGGCCTGGACCTGAAGGGCAACTGGCGTTTCGATGCCGGTCGCTATGGCCGCTTCACCACGCGCCTGGCCTACACCGTGGTGCTGGAGCACAAATACCGGCAGTTCTCCGATGATCCGGAGCGTGACATCCGCAATTCGCTGGATGACTACCAGTGGCGCAGCAAGGCCAACGGCAGCATCACCTGGAACCAGGGTGACTGGACCACCACGCTGTACGGCAACCGCTTCGGCTCGCTGCCGAAGACCGATGGCAGTGGCCGCATCGCGCCGTACATGACCTACAACGCCAGCGTGTTCCGCCAATTCGGCGAGAACCTGTCGGTGGGCGTGATCGTCAACAACCTGCGTGACAGCCGCCCGCCGGCGGACAAGAACGGTGGCGGCTGGCCGTTCTATCCGGTCGGCAACTACGATCCGTATGGCCGCCAGTACTGGGTGCAGCTGGACTACCGGTTCCGCTGATCCGGCAGGCGAACGAAAGGCCCGGCATTGCCGGGCTTTTCTTTGTGCAGTGCATCCGTGTTGCCGGCGCGCACATGGCATGCTGGGGCGATACACGGAGGAGGATGCGCATGGATGTCAGGGGGTGGAGTGTGATTGCCGTGCTGGCCATTGCAGGTTGCAGTGGCAGGCAGGCGGCCAGCGTGGAGGATGCCGCGGAGGTGGCCAATGCCGCGCCTGCGCCGTCCCTTTCCAACCCCGCGACCGATGCTGTATCAGCGCGCGTGCCAACGGCATCGAGTACCACGACGGCTGCCCCTGGGCTCGCGCAACCGGAGGGTCACTTCCTCGAGGGCGAGCGCATGCTGCTGAACGAGGGTGCGGTGTCCGCACAGAAGAGCGAGGCGGTGCTGGGTTCCGACAAGGCCTTCGCGCAGGCGATCAGCCAGTTCGAGCGCGATGCAGCCGGTCACCTGGAAGTGCAGGACCTGACCCGGCTCTACAGGGCGGCCGCGACCCGGCTCATCGGCAACGACGGCACGCTGGTGTCTTTTGCCTGCGGCTACAGCCTGTGCGTTGGCGAGATCCGCAGCCGTACCGATGAGGATTTCAGTGCCTGGTCCGAGGCGATCGGCATGGACAAGGTGGCCCCGGTCTACAGCCTGGCCACGGCGCCGATGACATGGGGCAGGGACCAGCATGGCGGGCGCTTCGTGTTCTCGGTGGATCCGGCCGCCAACGGCATCACGGGCCCGTAGCGCCGGCGGATGACCGGCGCCACGGCGCGTTACGGAAGCGCCTGTTGCAGGTACGACTCGATGACGTAGCTGAAAGGCTGCTGCTGGCGGTCGCGCAGCAGGGCGCGCACTTCAAGGATCACGCCGCGGTCGCCTTCGCCCCGCGGCGGCCAGAACGTCTGGTCGGCCAAGGTCTGGCGCTGGAAACCGAGCGGGCCGACCACGCGACCGAACGGTTCGTCGGTGCTGTCCAGCACCTGGTTCATGGCCGGGCTGAGATGGCCGGGCAGGTACCAGTTGTCGGCCTCGGACAGCACGCGGCTGCCGCAGACCAGCTGCACGCGGCGATAGCGCAGCTCGGCACCTGGCTTCACACCCAGCGCCTGCAGCACGTCGGCGGGGGCAGGCTTGTCCTGGCCGTGTACGCGCACTGCACGCACCCGCGCCTGTTCGGCCAGGCCGTGCTCGGCGCACCAGTGTTCCAGCGTGGCAGTGGCGCTCTGCCCGGACAGCACGCGCTGGTGCAGGCGCTCGACCAGTGCAGCCGGGGCAATGCGCTGCTGACCCGGCGGCGACTGCAGCGGCGCAGCGGCCGCCGCATCAGTGGCGGACAGGCTGGCGATCGGGGCGGCGGCAAGCAGGGACGCGGCCTGCCAGCGGCGGAGACGATCGTGGCGGTCGGACGGGCCCATGCGGCATCACAGCGGAAACAGGCGCCCATGTTACCCGTTCAGGGGTGTGCACGGCGTGGCTGCGACCGGTTGTCGCAGGGCAGTCATCGTTCTGGTGAATGCGTGCCATCCAGATATTTCGTTGGCCGATGGCTGCGGCGAGGCGCACGATGGCGCCATTCTTGGCATTCCGGGAGTTCCCGATGACCCTCCAGTTCGTCCATGGCGGTGTCGACCGCGACGGTGCGCCACTGCATTTCCATATCCGTGATGGCCGCATCAGCGGGCTCAATGGCGAGGCGGCGCCGGCCGACGCGGCGGAATGCGTCGACCTGCAGGGCTTCGCGGTGCTGCCCGGGCTGGTCGACGGCCACATTCACCTCGACAAGAGCTTCGTCGGCGACCGTTGGCACCCGCACCAGCCGGTGAACAGCCTGCGTGAGCGGCTGGCGGTGGAGAAGGCGGCGGTGGCGGGTGCGGCACCGATGGTGGACCGTGCCGAGGCGCTGATCCGCCAATGCAGTGCTTTCGGTACGGTGGCGATGCGCTGCCATGTCGATATCGACGGCAGCACCGGTCTCGGCCATCTCGAAGCGGTGCGCGAGGCGGCACTGCGCTGCGCCGACATCATGCGGATCCAGCTGGTGGCGTTTCCGCAGGCCGGGGTGATGTCCTGTCCCGGCACCGCCGCCGTACTGGAGCAGGCGCTTGCCGCGGGCGTGGAGGTGCTCGGCGGCATCGACCCGACCACGCTCGATGGTGATGCCGAAGGCCAGCTGGCGCTGCTGTTCGGCCTGGCCGAGCGTTACGGCGTGCAGCTGGACATCCATCTGCACGAGCCCGGCGAAACCGGCCTGGCCCAGCTGCTGCGCATCGCGGCGCGGACGCGGGCCGCCGGCCTGCAGGGGCGGGTTGCGGTCAGCCATGCCTATTCGCTGGGCGACGTGCCGCTGGCGCGCGCGCTGCAGGTGGGCGAAGCACTGGCCACGGCGGGTGTGGCGATCATGAGCAACGCGCCGGGCGATCATCCTTTCCCGCCGCTGCGCGCGCTGCATGATGCCGGTGTGCGCGTGTTCGCAGGCAACGACAACATCCGCGACTGCTGGTGGCCGTACGGTAACGGCGACCTGCTGCAGCGGGCGATGTTGCTGGGCTACCGGTCCGGCTTCTACACCGATGCCGACCTGATGCTGGCGCTGGACATGGTCACCACCCACGCCGCGCAGGCGATCGGCCTGCCGCAGCATGGTATTGCCGAAGGCCGGCCGGCGACGTTCGTGGCCGTGCGTGCCGACCACGGCCCGGCCGCTGTGGCCGGGGTGCCGGTGGAGCGCCGCGTGGTGGTCGACGGCCGCTGGCTGTAGATCCACGTCATGGCGTGGATGCGCCATCGCGTGGTCTCATTCATCCACGCATGGCGTGGATCTACCCCGATGTACCGTCAGGCGTAATCGTCGGCGCGGGTGGCGACGAATTCCTCAAGCCACGCAAGCAGGTGGGCGATGTCGATGATCTCGCCCTGTTCGACGCGCTTGAGCAGCAGTGTGCTGGCGCCGATCTGCAGGCTGCTGTCGGCATAACGCAGCACCGCGTCGATGCCCCATGCATCGGTGACCTGCATCCAGGCCAGGCCCGGCACGCGCTGGGCCAGGGTGTCACCGAATGCCACGCCCAGCGCTTCCCAGCCATCGCAGTCGGCACGGTCGATCAGCTTGGCATCGATCACGCGCTGCAGTGTGCTGGCCGCCAGCGGCCACTGCACCGGCAACGTCGGGAAGCCGGCCGCCACGCGCGCGGCGATCAGCGAGCGCTGGTGCTGCAGATGCGTCTGCAGGGCAGCGGGCAGGGGATCGAAGCGGGTGGGGATTTCGTCGGACATGGCAGGGCGCCGTGGGGCACGGAAACAACAGGCACTCTACGAGGCGATTGTTGCCCGCTATACGGCCGGAGTGACCATGTTTCGATGCGTGATGCGCGAAAGGCATCCACGCATGGCGTGGATCTACCGTGGTCAGTCCGGTTCGCGCTGCACCTGCCGCCACAGCTCGCTGGCCAGCGCACGCACGGCATCGTCGGCGTCGGCACGGTGCAGCAGGCCGATTTCGTAGTTGTCGATCACCGGCAGCTCGCGCTCGCCATCGATGATGCGGTGCTCGCGGCTGACCGCGCGGCGTGGCAGCAGGCTGATGCCGATGCCATCGGCCACCGCGCCCTGGATGCCGCTCAGCGACGAGCTGGTGAAGGCGATGCGCCAGCGCAGGCCCAGCGCTTCCACGGCATGGATCATCTCGTCGCGGTACAGCCCGCGCGGGGGGAAGGTGACCAGCGGCAGCGGGTCCTGCTGCAGGCAGCTGCTGCGCAGGCTGTCGATCCAGTGCATCGGCTCGCGGCGGCAGTGCACGGCCTGGCGGCTGTTGCGGCGCTGCTTGACCAGCACCAGATCCAACTCGCCATGATCGAAGCCCTGCGCCAGGTCGCGGCTGAGGCCGCTGCTGATCTCCAGCTTCACCTGCGGGTGGCGACGGCTGAAGGCGGCCAGCATGCGCGTGGTCTGCGCGTTGACGAAATCCTCGGGCACGCCGATGCGGACCGCGGTCTCCACCGTCGCACCGGCCAGCGCCTGCGCCATTTCCTCGTTCAGGTCGAGCATGCGCCGCGCGTAGCCGAGCAGGGTGTGGCCGGCATCAGTGGGGTGCACGTCGCGATGGCCGCGTTCAAGCAGGCGATGCCCGGCCAGTTCCTCCAGCCGGCGCACCTTCTGGCTGACCGTGGACTGGGTCGAATGCAGGCGCGTGGCCGCCGTGGTGAAGCTGCCGCAGTCGGCCACCATCACCAGCGCCCGCAGCAGGTCCAGTTCGAACAGGGTTCTATTCGATTTGGCACTGTCTTGCATTTGAACATTTCACTTCTGGATACCCAGGCCGACTTCTACCATGCAGGGCAGGGGCCGGCAACGCCCGGCTGTTGCTACCGTCGCACGGCGTTCCGTGGCGACGGACATGAGGAGACACTGTCATGCGCGTCCATCATTCCGCTGGTTGGCCTGCGCCGTTCACGCGCGTGCTGCTGTTGTGCCTGCTGGCCATGGTCACCCCTGCCTGCACCGCCACGTCCAGGGCCGACGCAGACGCGCGCCTGCGGGATGCCGCCAGCCGCGGCGACGCCGATGCGGTGCGACAGGCGATCGAGGATGGCGCCACGCTGGAGGCGCGCGATGGCCAGGGCCGCACCGCGCTGCTGCTGGCCACGCATGGCAACAACGTGGATGCCGCGCGTGAGCTGATCGAGGCCGGGGCAGACGTCAACGCCAAGGACGCGTTGCAGGACAGCGCCTACCTGTACGCCGGTGCGCGCGGCCTGGACGAGATCCTGGCGATGACCCTGGCGCATGGCGCCGATCTGCGCAGCACCAACCGCTATGGCGGCACCGCGCTGATTCCGGCCGCCGAGCGCGGTCACGTCGCCACTGTGCGCACGCTGCTGCGGGCCGGTGTGGCGGTGGACCATGTCAACCGGCTGCACTGGACCGCGCTGCTGGAAGCGATCCTGCTCGGCGATGGCGGTGCGCGCCACGTGCAGATCGTGCAGCTGCTGCTGGAGGCCGGTGCCGACCCGGAGCTTGCCGACGGCGACGGCGTGACGCCGCTGGCGCACGCGCGCCAGCGCGGCTATACCGGAATTGAGACCCTGCTGCGCCAGCACGGCGCGGTGCGTTGAATGCAACCCCCTTCCACCCGCACGCTGGGCGTGCCCATCAGGATGCTGTCCATGTTCCGTTCCCGTCCGTTGTCCCTTGCCATCCTCCTTGCGGTAGCACCGCTGTCGGCGTCTGCCGCCGAGCGCGCCGACCTGCTGATCCGCAATGCCACCGTGGTCGATGTCGAGCACGCCAGCACGCTGGCCGGGCAGAGCGTGGTGATCCGTGGCGAGGACATCGTCGCCGTCGGTCCGGACGCGCAGCTGCGCAGCCAATGGAGTGCGGCCCGCCAGATCGATGCCAAGGGCAAGTACCTGATTCCGGGCCTGTGGGACATGCATGTGCACTTCGGTGGTGGTCCGGCGCTGATCGAAGAGAACAAGGCGCTGCTGCCGCTGTACATCGCGCATGGCATCACCACGGTGCGTGACTGCTCCGGCGATCTGCCCGAGCAGGTGCTGCAGTGGCGTGGCGAGATCGCCAAGGGCACCTTGTTCGGCCCGCGCCTGCTCAGTTCCGGCGCGAAGATCGAAGGCATCAAGCCGGTCTGGAAGGGCACGATCGAAGTGGGCAGGGCGGCCAGGCCGTCACGCAGCAGCGGGTGGTCGTCGACCACCAGTACGCCGATCGGGGCAGGGGTTTCAGTCATGGCTCGTTCTACTCCAGGGCCAGCGCCAACGTGATGGGCGGCGGTGATACAGGCGCCGGGCGGGAACTGCCAGCGCGACTTCGGTCCCCAGCCCGGGGCGGGTCCACAGCTGCAGTTCCGCGCCAAGGCGCTGCGCGCGCTCGCGCATGCCCTGCAGGCCCCAATGGCCATGGCCGGCATTTTCGTCGGCGATGCCCACGCCATCATCGCGCACGTGTAGAAGGAAGCACCGCGTGCCGTAGGACAGCTCCACTTCGATGGCGCTGGCATTGGCATGGCGCAGCGCATTGCGGATCGCCTCGCGTCCGATCAGGAACACTTCCTCGGCGGCATCAGCCTGCAGCGGTGGGTGGGGGCCTTCCACGGTCAGGCGCAGCGGATTGGTGCCGTGCCCGGCATACTCGGCGTGCACATCGGCCAGTGCCGAAGCGAGGTCGCGACCCGCGAACGGCCCCTCGCGCAGCGCATTGACCCGCTCGCGGCCCTCGGCCAGGTTGCGCTCGGCCAGCTGCATCGCCGACTCCAGCTGGCTGCGCACCGGCTCGGGGGTCTGGGGTGACTGGCTGATCGCATGCAGGCGCAGGATAAGGCCCTGGCTGCCCTGCAGCAGGGTGTCGTGCAGGTCGCGCGCGATGCGTTCGCGTTCGCCATTGCGTTCCTGCAGGCGCGCACGGAACAGCGCGGCCAGCTGCCCGCTGCGGATGCGTACTGCCAGCACCAGTAGTGCGAGCACGGCGGCGGTGCACAGCAGTTTGAACCACACGGTCTGGATGAAGGTAGGCGCGATGCGGAAGCTGCGGCTGGCCGGTGCGGTGCTCCAGATGCCGTCCTCATTGGCGGCTTCCACCTCGAACCGGTAGTTGCCTGGCGCGAGGTTGGTGTAATACGCGCGGGTGCTGCTGCCCGCGTCCTGCCAGCTATCGTCAACGCCGGACAGGCGATAGCGATAGCGGTTGCGTTCCGGGCGTGCCAGCGACAGCGCCACGTAGTCGATCTGCAGCTGGCTGGTGCCGGCCGGCAGGCGCAGGCCGTCCCGCAGTGGTTGCCGTTCGCTGCCATGCAGCACGTCGCCGATGCGCACGCTGGGAGCCATCGCATTGACGTGCGACCGGGTGGTGTCCAGCCAGGCCAGGCCCTGGTTGGTGGCCAGCCATAGCAGGCCGTCGTCGGCCAGCACGGCGGTGGGGATCGGTCCGCTCTGCAGGGCGATGCCCGGCATGCCATCCACCGCATCGAACAGGCGTGGCGTCACCGGCTGCCCGGTACGCAGCGCCCGCCGCAACTGATCGCTCCCCAACCGGACCAGGCCACGACTGCCATTGAGCCACAGGTGACCGTGCGCATCGGCAACCATGCCGGTGATGCCCTCCAGCACGCCGGCCATGTCGGTGCTGACCGGCATGAAGCGGCCATTGCCGAGGCGGGCGGCCAGCCCGGCCTCACCGGCCACCAGCAACAGGTCCTGGTGGTGCAGCAGCGCGGTGACCGGCCCGACCAACAGCCCGTGGTTGGCATCGAAGGTTTCGATGCGGGTCGCGCCCATGCTGCGCAGCCGGCCGTCGGCATAGCCGAGCAGCAGCTGGCCATTGGCATCCAGCGCCAGTGATGAGCAGGCCTGTTCGGGCAGGCGCGTTTCGCGCTGCCACTGGCCGTGCAGATAGTGCAGCACGCCACGTTCACCGGTGCAGACCCAGGCCTGGTCGTCATCGGCGAACAGCAGGGCATGCAGCGGTTGCCCGGTGAAGGGCTCGGGCAGCGGAATCAGCGTGGTGTGGCCGGCCACCGTGCGTGCCAGGTTGACCCAGTCGAACTGCCAGATCGGCGTGGGCGCCCGGCGCGCGGCCGCCTGCAGTTGTGCGGCGCTGCCTTCCAGCAGTGGCCGGCGCAGGTCGTACGGCTTGAGGTCCTCGCCGTAGCCGTACACACGCCCATCGCTGGCCCGCACCAGCGAGCGATAGGGATCACTGGGGCCGACCGCCAGCGTGTGCACGCTGCGCACGCGGAAGCGGTTGAGGCCCAGATTGGTGCCGACCCAGAGATTGCCTTCGCGGTCGGCGATGATCGGCACGGCCGAGGTGGCGGTCAGCCCGTGCGGCGAATCGAAACGCTCCATGCGCACGGCGCGGCTGCCGTCGAACGTGACCCGGGCCACACCGCCATGCGGGCTCATCGTGGCCCATAACGCGCCGTCGGCAGTGAACTGCAGGCGCGCGGCGACCAGGTCCGGCAGGCGTCGCGCTTCGCGTTCGCTGTCCGGCAGCAGGCCCTGCGCATTGGCCAGCGGCGAGGTGCCGCGCACACGGTCGGCCAGCCAGACTTCGCCCTGCGGGCTCTCGGTCAGCGTCGCCATCTGGGATACAGCAATGCCGGTGTCCTCGAAACGCGGTTGGCCTGCAGGACGCATCCAGATCCTGAGGTTGGCCAGTACCCAGAAGGTGCCACGGCTGTCGTGCAGCACCCATTGCACGCGGTGTTCCGGAACGCCCGTGTCTGCGGGCAGCGGCTGCCAGCGCTGGCCATCGAACTCGCGCAGCCCTCCATTGATGGCTGCCCACATGCGGCCGTCGCGGTCCTGGCTGAAGTGCGGTACCACGCCAACCGGCACGCCCTGGCCGCGGCCGTAGTTGTACAGGTGGCCGCGCGCGAACTGGCTGATGCCTGCCTGGAAGTAGCCGATCCACAGTGCGCCATCGGCGCTGTGTTCCAACGTGACCATGTTGGTGGACGGGTAGCGGGTGCCAGCCGGTGGCGCCTGCCGTTCGAAGCGACGTCCGTCGAATCGGTACAGGCCCGAACCGGTAGCCAACCACAACAGGCCGTCACGGTCCTGGCTGATGTCCCAGATGTCACCGGGTGCACCCTGGCCGACCCGCCAGGCAGTGTGCTCGTAGCCGGGCAACCCGCTGCTCACGGCCGGCCGCTGCACGGCGAGGGCGGGCAGGGCGGTCCACAGCAGCAGGCACGCCAGCAGCGCCGGCAGGCGACGCAGGAACGGGAAGGGGCGGCCACGCATGGCGCGCATTCTCGCAGGTGCGGGGCAGCCGCGGGTGACCCGAACGGGGTAGGCGCCTGGTGCCGTGGTCGGCTATCACGCCGGCATGTCCTGTGGAGTCCGGCCATGCAGCGCCTGTTCGTGATGTTCCCCGACCGCGGGCCGGGCATCGGCCTGCTGTGGCTGCGGCTGTGCGTGGCCGCTGCATTGTGCACGCCGGGCACGCACGCGGGCTGGCTGTCGGCGCTATGCCTGCTGGCGGTGGCGATGCTTGCACTGGGCGTATTGACGCCGCTGGCGGTAGTGCCGGCAACACTGGGCCTGTATGCACAGGCACTGCCGTGGCCACTGGTGGTGTTGCCGCTGGCCTTGCTGGCGCTGGGCCCTGGCGCTTATTCACTGGATGCGCGGTTGTTCGGGCGCCGCCTGCTCGGCCGTCGGCCTCCCCCATTCGGGTAGGTGCTGGCCTCGACCGACGGGGGTAGGGCATCACGCAGGGGTCACGCACCATGGGGCATCCCTTCGCGGCGTCCCGCATGGCCACCATCCTTCCGCCTGATCCGCCCGCCGCTTCACTGGCGCCGCAGCAGGTCGCTGCATTGCAGCGTGCATTGCGCTATGTCGATGAACACCTGTCACAGCCGCTGCGGGTCACCGAACTGGCGGCCGTCGCCTGCGTCAGTCGCTTCCATCTGGTGCGCCTGTTCCGCAGCGGTACCGGCGCCAGCCCGCTGCGTTATGTACGCCGTCGCCGTATCGAACGTGCGCGCGAGCTGTTGTCGGCCCAGCACCTGCCGATGTCCTGCCTGGCGCAGCAGCTCGGCTTCTTCGACCAGAGCCATTTCGTCCGCAGCTTCCGCGCCGAGACCGGCTGCAGCCCCGGCCAGTACCTGGCCGGCGATGCAGCCCTGTTGCTTCCCCCTGATCGTGTTTCCAACGGAGTCCACCCATGAGCCTTGCCACCGCCACGCCCGCCCCGGCCCTGTTGTCGCCCACCGACCATGCCCTGGTGCTGATCGACTTCCAGTCACAGATGGCATTCGCTACCCATACCATCGACATCTCCGCGCTGCGCAACAACGTGTCGTTGATCAGCAAGGGGGCCAAGGGCTTCAATGTGCCGGTGGTGCTGACCACGGTTGCAGAAGCGTCGTTCTCCGGCCCGATGTTCCCGGAACTGCCGCAGATCTTCCCAGGCCAGCCGGTGTTCGACCGCACCTCGATGAATACCTGGGAAGACCGGGCGGTGATCGACGAGATCAACCGCATCGGCAAGCGCCGCCTGGTGCTTGCCGGCCTCTGGACCAGCGTCTGCATCGTCGGGCCGGCGCTGTCGGCGCTGGCGCAGGGTTTCGAGGTCTACGTGATCACCGATGCCTGCGGCGATGTCAGCGAAGAAGCGCACGAGCGTGCGATCACCCGCATGGTGCAGGCCGGCGCGGTGCCGATGACCAGCGTGCAGTACCTGCTCGAACTGCAGCGCGACTGGGCACGCGGTGAAACCTACGACCTGACCACCGGCATTGCCCGCGACCATGCCGGCGGCTACGGCATCGGCATCCAGTACGCCAAGCGCATGTTCGGCGCGCAGGAAGGCGGGCACTGAGCATGCTGGCTGGCCATGGCCTCGACCTGGCCCTGCTGATGCTGCGCTTGGCGGCAGGAGGCTTCCTGCTGCCGCACGCACTGGGCAAGCTGTTCGGCTGGTTCGGTGGACCGGGGCTGTCCGGCTTCGCTACCGAGCTGCGCAGCTTCGGGCTGCCAGCGGTGGCACCGTTGCCGCTGTTGCTGGCCCTGCTGCAGGTGCTGTCCGGGCTGGCCGTGCTGCTGGGATGGCAGACCCGCATCGCCGCGCTTGCAGCGGCCGCCTTCATCGGTTTCACCGTCCTGTTGGCCCTGCCCAGGGGCTGGTTCTGGATGCGCGGTGGCAGTGAGTACCCGTTGATGTGGACCACGGTACTGCTGGCCATCGCGTTGGCCGGGCCCGGCACCTGGGCACTGGACGTCCATCGCCTTCCGGGAGACCTCGCATGAGTCACGATCCCCTCGATCACGGCCGCCGCAACGTGCTGCTGGCCAGCGGCGCCGCTGTTGCGCTCGGTCTGGCCGGCCGTGCCGGTGCCGAACTCGATTCCACTTCCAAGGAGCGTCGCATGAGCACGCTGGTCATCCGCAATGCCCGCATCACCACCCTCGACCCGCAGCAGCCGCATGCGCAGGCGCTGGCCGTGCAGGAAGGACGCATTGTTGCCGTCGGCAGCGACGAGGAGATCATGCGTGGCTGGGGCAATGAAGCGACCTTGATCGACGCTCAGGGCCGGCGCCTGCTGCCCGGCCTCAACGACAGCCACACCCACCTGATCCGCGGTGGCCTGAACTACAACCTGGAACTGCGCTGGGACGGCCTGCGCTCGCTGGGCGACGCCCTGGACATGCTGAAGGCCCAGGTCGACCGCACGCCCGCGCCGCAGTGGGTACGCGTGGTCGGTGGCTTCACTGCCGCGCAGTTCAACGAGAAGCGCTTGCCGACCCTGCAGGAGCTCAACGACATCGCGCCGGATACACCGGTGTTCCTGCTGCACCTGTATGACCGCGCACTCCTCAACCGTGCCGCGCTGCGCGCCTGCGGCTACACCAAGGACACGCCGGATCCGCCGGGCGGGCAGATCGTGCGTGACTCGCTGGGCAACCCGACCGGGCTGCTGCTGGCCAAGCCGAATGCGTTGATCCTGTACGCGACGCTGGCCAAGGGACCGCGCCTGCCGATCGAGTACCAGGCGAACTCGACACGCCACTTCATGCGCGAACTGAACCGGCTTGGCATCACCTCGGTGATCGACGCCGGCGGTGGCTTCCAGAACTATCCCGAGGATTACCAGGTCATCGAGCAGCTGCACCGCGATGACCAGCTGACGGTGCGCATTGCCTACAACCTGTTCACCCAGAACAAGGGCAGGGAAGTGGATGACTTCCGTGGCTGGAGCGAGATCCTGCAGCCGCGCCAGGGCGATGACCTGCTGCGCCACAACGGTGCCGGCGAGATGCTGGTGTTCTCCGCCGCCGACTTCGAACTGTTCAACGAGCCCCGCCCGGAACTGCCGCCGGAGCTTGAGCCGGAACTGCACGACGTGGTGAAGCTGCTGGTCGAGAAGCGCTGGCCGTTCCGCATCCACGCCACCTACGACGAGAGCATCACCCGCATCCTGGATGTGTACGAACAGGTCAACCGCGAGGTGCCGTTCGATGGCCTGCACTGGTTCATCGACCACGCCGAGACCATCACCCCGCGCAACATCGAACGCATCCGTGCGCTGGGTGGCGGCATTGCCGTGCAGCACCGCATGGCCTACCAGGGCGAAGCCTTCGTCGAGCGCTATGGCGTGCAGGCCGCGCGGCACACGCCGCCGGTCAAGCGCATGCTGGCCGAAGGCGTGCCGGTCGGTGCCGGTACCGACGCCACCCGCGTGGCCAGTTACAACCCGTGGGTGGCGTTGTCCTGGCTGGTGACCGGGCGCACCGTGGGTGGGCTGGCCCTGTATGGCGAGGAAAACCTGCTTGAACGCGAGCAGGCCCTGCGCCTGTGGACCCAGGGCAGCGCCTGGTTCTCCGGCGACGAGGCGGTGAAGGGCACGCTGAAAGCTGGCCAATTGGCCGACTTCATCCTGCTCTCGGCCGATTTCTTCCGCGTCGACGACGCGCAAATTGCCGACATCACCAGCCTGCTGACCGTCGTCGGCGGCCGCATCGTGCACGCCGACGGCGACTACGCCGGCCTTGCGCCGCAGCTGCCGCCGGCGATGCCGGACTGGTCGCCGGTCAACCGGTTCGGTGGCTACCACGTCGGCGGTGCGGCCACCGGGTTGGCCACCACCCATCGCCGCCATCACGGCGTGGCCTGCAGTACCCACGGTGCGCACGGGCATGCCGCGCAGCACGCGGCGCCGACCAATGACCTGACCGCGTTCTGGGGCGCGATGGGATGCTCGTGCTTCGCGTTCTGAGCCTGGCGCTGCTGGCCGTGCCATCGCTGGCGCTGGCCTGCGAGGGTGGCCACTGCACAGACGCCGGTGACGGCCAATTGCAGTGGGATGCCTCACTGCGCGTGCGTGGCCTGTACTACGACCCGACCCGGTTCGGTATTGGTGGCAGCGAAGATGGCCATGGCCTGCTGCGTGCGCTGGCCTCGGCCACCTATGTGGAGGACAGCTGGCAGGCAAAGCTGCAGCTGGGCGTGCATGCTGAGAATGGCAGGGCTGGCGGACCCGGCCGCACCGACCGCAGCGCGTTGGACGTGCAGCAGGCGTATTGGCGCTGGCAGCGCGGCGGCTTCCACCTGCAACTCGGTCGGCAGGAAGCCGGCTACGGAAGCTCACGACTGTTGTCGGTGCGCGATGGGCCGAACATCCGCCTGGCCTTCGATGGTGCGCGCCTGGGCTGGAAGGGCCGCCTCGGCACGCTTGATCTGATGGCACTGCGACCGGTGGAGAACCGGCCGGGTGCCTTTGATGATCGCGGGGAGCACGGTGCCCACCTGTGGGGTGCCTATGCCACCACGGCACGCGGGCAGGGCGCGGCGCAGTGGGATCTGTATCTGCTGGACTACCGCCGCGAAGGCGCACGCTTCGCGGCGGGTTCCGGCATCGAGCGGCGGCAGACCTTGGGTGCGCGCTGGTTCGGCCAGGCCGGTGCACTGGACTGGAACAGCGAGCTGGTGGCGCAGGGCGGTGAACTGCGCACCGCGACCGGCAACCTCGACATTCGCGCCTGGACGCTGGCTACCGATACCGGTTGGCGCTGGAACGATGTGCCGCTGCAACCGCGCCTGGGGCTGAAGGCCGACGTCGCCAGCGGCGATGGCAATCCGCGGGACGGCCGCCTGGGAACCTTCAATGCACTGTTCCCGAAATCGGCCTACTTCAGCGAGGCCAGCCTGCTGGCCCCGGCCAACCTGATGGACGTGCAGCCGACCCTGAGCCTGCGCCTGCACGACACGGTGACGACGGAGCTGGGCGTACAGATGGCCTGGAAGCATCGTCGCGCCGATGCGGTCTATACCACGCCGGCGCCGTTGGTGGCGTTGCCAGGCAGTGCCGGTGCTGCGCGCCGCATCGGTAATCAATACAAATCCGAAACCCGCTGGCAGGCCAGCGAACACTGGCAATGGCAGCTGCAGCTGGCCTGGGTCGATGCCGGTCCTGCGCTGAAGCAGGCCGGTGGCCAGGACACGCTGTTCGCCTCGATCGTTGGAGCATGGCAATGGTGAACGCAAGCGCGTCGCAACCCCCCGTACAGGCCGCAGGTGCCTGGTCCCCGCTGAAGATCCAGATGTTCCGCTCGATCTGGCTGGCGATCCTGGCCAGCAACATCGGCACCTGGGTCAATGACGTGGCGGCCGCCTGGGTCATGGCCGAACGTACCGGTTCGCCGTTGATGGTGGCGCTGGTGCAGTCGGCCACCACGGTGCCGATCGTGCTGCTGGCACTCGCCGCCGGAACGCTGGCCGACATCGTCGATCGCCGCAGGTACCTGTTGGCGACCCAGGGCTGGATGCTGCTGGTCGCGGCCGTGATGGCGGCGCTGACTGCGATGGACATGCTGACTCCGCAGCTGCTGGTACTGCTGACCTTCTGCATGGGTTGCGGTGCAGCGATGGCAATGCCGGCGCAGGCCGCAATCGTGTCCGAGCTGGTGCCGCAGCCGATGCTGGCCTCGGCGGTGGCGCTGAACTCGATCGGCATCAACATCGCCCGCTCGATCGGCCCGGCCATTGGTGGCGTGATCGTGGCGCAGCTGGGTGCGGTGTGGGCGTTCGGCTTCAATGCCATCACCTTTGCCGCGATGCTGTTCGTGGTGTGGGGCTGGAAGCGTGATCCCAAGCAATCCAGCCTGCCACCGGAAGGCTTTGGTGCAGGGCTGAAGGCGGGCCTGCGCTATGCCAGCCGCGCTGGACGCCTGCAGGCCGTGCTGATCAAGTCGGTGGGCTTCTTCTTCTTTGCTGCGGCGATGAATGCACTGCTGCCGGTGGTGGTACGCGGCCAGATGCAGGGTGGGGCGGGGCAGTACGGCATGCTGCTGGGCTGCATCGGTATCGGTGCCGTAGGTGGTGCCTTGCTGCTGCCGAAGCTGCGCGCGCAGCTGGATCGCGACCTGCTGGTGCTGCTGGCCACGCTGTCGCTGGCGCTCAGCCTGGTCGGGCTGGCGCTGACCCGCAGCTGGTACGTGCTTCCGGCTGTGATGCTGGTCAATGGCTTCGCCTGGATCACCGTGCTGTCGTCGCTGCAGATCGCCGCGCAGACGGCGGTGCCGGCATGGATACGCGCGCGTGCGCTGGCGCTGTACATCATGGTGTTCTCGGCCGGCATGGCGGCCGGTGGCCTGAGCTGGGGCGCGTTGGCACAGCGCACCTCGCCGGAGCTGGCGTTGCTGGTGGCTGCCGCAGGTGCGGTGATCGGCGGACTGCTGGTGTGGCGCGTGCGGATTGCTGGCACCGAGGATCTGAACCTGCGTCCGGCCGGGCACTGGCCCGCACCCGAGCTGTCGGTGCCGGTGTCGAACGATCGCGGCCCGGTGCTGGTCACCATCGAGTACCGCATCGACGGTGCTGAGCGTGCCGCGTTCCAGTCGCAGATGCGCGCGCTGGGTACGATCCGCCGCCGCGATGGCGCGGTGGTCTGGGGCGTGGTCGAGGACGTGGCCAGTCCAGGCATCCACCTGGAGTATTTCGTGACCCCGTCGTGGCTGGAGCACCTGCGCCAGCACGAACGCATCACCGCTGATGACAAGGCCATCCAGGAAGTATTGCGGGAGCTGCATCGCGGTGAGCGTGCACCCGTGGTGCGTCACTTCGTGGGTGGGCATGACCCGCTGCCTGCCGCCGTGCCGCATCACCACACCGACATCTGACCCGCCGGTGGTAGAGCCGGCCGCTGGCCGGCTGTGCGTGATCACGATGGGTGATCGGGTTGCCGGCCAGCGGCCGGCACTACCGAAGCAGAGGCGTTTGACCCGCCGGTGGTAGAGCCGGCCGCTGGCCGGCTGTGCGTGATCACGATGGTGATCGGGTTGCCGGCCAGCGGCCGGCACTACTGAAGCAGAGGCGTTTGACCCGCCAGTGGTAGAGCCGGCCGCTGGCCGGCTGCGCGTGATCACGATGGTGATCGGGTTGCCGGCCAGCGGCCGGCACTACCGAAGCAGAGGCCGCTGGCCGGCTGCGCGTGATCACGATGGATGATCGGGTTGCCGGCCAGCGGCCGGCTCTACCGAAGGGGCGGCGGCACCGGTGCGGCGCCGCCGCGGTACATCAGCTGCGCGCGAACGCGAGCAGGTCGGCGTTGAACTGGTCGGCGTGGGTGACGGTCAGGCCATGCGGTGCACCGGCGTACACCTTCAGCTCGGCATCCTTGATGATCTGCGAGGACAGCTTCGCCGAGGCATCTAACGGGACGATCTGGTCGTCATCGCCGTGCACCACCAGCGCCGGCACGTCGATCTTCTTCAGGTCCTCGGTGTAGTCCACTTCCGAGAATTCGTGCACGCAGTCGTACTGGCCCTTGACGCCGCCGAGCATGCCCTGCAGCCAGAACGAATCACGCATGCCCTGGGTAACGGTATTGCTATCGCGGTTGGCACCGAAGAACGGTGTGGTCAGGTCCTTGAAGAACTGCGAGCGGTCACCGCCCGTGCCCTTGCGGATGCCGTCGAAGACTTCCAGCGGGGTACCGGCCGGATTGGCGTCGGTTTTCAGCATCAGCGGCGGCACGGCGCCGACCAGCACCACTTTTGACACGCGCTTGCTGCCGTGGCGGCCGATGTAGTGGGTCACTTCGCCGCCGCCGGTGGAATGACCGACCAGGATCGCGTCCTTCAGGTCCAGCGCCTCGATCACCGCGGCCAGGTCATCGGCGTAGGTGTCCATGTTGTTGCCATCCCAGGTCTGGCTCGAACGGCCGTGGCTGCGACGGTCGTGGGCGATCACGCGGAAGCCGTTCTGGCCCATGAACAGCATCTGCGGGTCCCAGGCATCGGACGACAGCGGCCAGCCGTGGGCGAACACGACCGGCTGGCCGGTGCCCCAGTCCTTGTAGAAAATGCGGGCGCCATCGGCGACGGTGACGTAATTGCTCATTGCGGGTTCCTTGGCGGAAGGGAGGGAAGGCACTGGCAGCGGTGCCGGGGCCTTCGGCAGTACATCGCAGTGCACTTCGGACGGCTTGCACGGCTGTGCTGGATTGCCCGGACTGTGACGCGTATCGCTCTGGCATGAAGCGGCCACCGCGCAGACGATGGCGGCAGCCTGGTCGAGGAGCCCGCGATGCCGAGAATGCGATGCAGCCCACTGTTGTGCCTGATGCTGGTCACGGCGGTTCATGCGCAGACCAACGTCTACAAATGCGTGGACGGGCCACATCCGGTCTATCAGCAGACACCCTGCCAGGGGCATGCGGAATGGCGCTGGGAGGTGCCCGAGGAGCAGTCGCTGTCACGCGGACCGGTGCCAAAGCCGGCCGGCGCGGGCAGCGCGGTGCCGGCGCGACCGCGCACCGTGCGCTCGGGGCGGCCGCAGGCCGCGCTGATACCCATCAGCACGGACCCCAGGGCCTGTGAGCGCGCACGACAGCGCCGCGGGGAGGTGCTGGCCAAGGTCAAGCGCCTGGACTTCGTACAGCGTCGGCAGCTCGATGACGCGGTGTACGACGCGTGCCGCTGAGCGTGGCTCACGAAAGGCCGTAAACGACAACGGCGCCCTGTGGCGCCGTTGTGCGTGGATGCGGATGGCCGGGCCTCAGCGACCGTCGCTGGCGGCAGCCGGTGCCGGCGAAGGCACGCTTTCCGGCTTGGGCAGGCTCAGTTCCGGGTTGCCCTGTTCGGCCTGCAGGATCTGGATGCGGCGCTGCAGGGCGTCCAGCTGGCTGTTGGTGCTCTGCACGTCGGTGCTGAGGCTGACCGCCTGCTGCTGCGCCTGCTGCAGGGCCGCGCTGACCTGGGCCGACTGCGCCTGCTGCTGTTCCATTTCCTGCTGCAGGGTGCGCAGGCGTTCCTCGTTGTAGGCCACCAGGCGCTCGGTGTAGCGCTTGCCGGCTTCCAGGCGGGTGGTATCGATGTACACCTGGGCCAGCTGCTCGGACTGCTGGGCAAAGGTACGGTAGACGCGCTCGGCGTTGTCGACGGCATCGGTCTTGATCACCCGCCAGAAGTTCTTCTCCTGGAACAGGGCGACGTAGTAGGTCAGGGTGTTGGCGTTGAACAGCAGGCTGGCGCCGTAGTTGCCGTTGTAGGTCGTGCGCAGCTCGGTCAGCTGGCGCGAATCCATCAGCTGCTTGAGTTCGTCAACGGTGTTGCGCACCACCGGGGCGCTGCGTGCGGCCGGCTCTGCGGCTGCCTCACGGTCGCCACGGGCAGCCATCGCCGCCGGTGCCACCAGCATCATGGCCACGGCCAGCAGTGCCGCGCCGCGCGCGTGCCGGGCGAAGACCGCGCCCCCTGAAGTTTCTCGCATGTCTAGACCATCCACGGATGAGTGTGGGTTGAGATGAAGGTGGTTCCCCGCCGGGAGTCTAGCATGGGCGCAGGCGCCGCCAAGGGCGCCTGTCACGGGTCAGTAGACCAGCTGCGCCGCGCTGCACTGGATCGACTGCACGTTGACGTCGGTGCGGCCGAGTTCCAGGCCCAGCACGCTCGCCAGCAGGTTGGTCAGCAGGGTGCCGACGCTGTTGAGCACCGGCCGCAGGGCGGTCAGGATCGGCTTGAGCAGCGTGCACAGCAGGCCGCTGCAGCTCACGCTGCCATCCGGATTGGTGACGCCGGTTCCACCGGTACCATCCAGGAAGCCGGCCGGCGCGGTCTGGATGTACGAGGCCAGGTTGTTGCGTACACACCCGTTGTAGTCGATCAGGTTGCCCAGCAGGCTGTCGCAGCGGTTGATCAGCAGGCCGCCCACCAGCGATCCCAGCAGCCCATCGAGCACGCCCAGTCCCTGGCCGGTGACGGTCACCTTGAACGCGTCCCAGACCGGACCGTCCTTGTGGCAGGTGGCCAGGTTCAGCAGGCCGCAGGCGTAGGGCAGGCCTCCGGGTACGGTCCAGCTGTTGAGCGGGGCCAGTTGCCGGCTTGCGTCGCCATCGCGCAGCAGTGGAATCAACTTGTCCACCTCATAGCGGGTGTTCGGCGGGAAGGTGGCCTGCAGGTAGCGGTCGGCCAGTGCCTTGGCGGTGTCGTTGGCGCTCATGCCCTGCTTGGGTGAGCTGAGCATGCCTGACAGCACGCGCAGCAGTTCATTGACCAGGTCCGACACCGCGTTGCCTACTGCCAGCGGGTTGATCCGGGTCGAGGCGGTCTCGCCGGCGGCCAGGGTCAGGTTCTGGGAGCTGGTCAGGGCGGGCAGGGTGATCCTGTCATTGATCAAGGGCTGTCCGAGTAGTCTCAGCAACTGCTCGTTCTTCAGGGAGGCGTCGCAGACATTGCTCCTGGAAAAGCGTTGCGCCGGGTCGACATTACCGACGCAGGCGCGCAGCACCGACGAATCGACCTGGATGGTGGCCTTGGGTGGACTGGCGCCGCACTGGATACCGGTCAGCGTGCCCATCGCGTTGGCGACATCGACATGCAGTGGCAGGTGCAGGCGCGTGCCGAGCAGGTTCAGCAACGGGCCCACCGCGAACAGGTTGTTGCTGTCCACGTCCACCATCAGCCGCACCTGCGCGTTGTACGCGCGTGTGCCGACGCCACCGATGGCGATCGAGGGCGGTTCCACCACGCCGGCCTGGATGTTGATGCCCAGCAGGTCCAGTCCCTTCACCGCAACGCCATTGCCGTCGTTGGCGATGGAGATGGCGGTACTGATCAGGTTGAGCACGTTGACCTTCGTTTCCAGCGCGCTGCCGATCGTGCCATCGGGCGAGACCACTTCGGCGAACAGACCGCCGCCACCGGACTGGCTGCCCAGCACGATGTTGAGCTTGTTGATGTCCAGCTGGGTGGCGACCAGATCGGACAGTGCACGCAGCTGTACGCCCACGGTGCTGTCGCGGCCGACCACGGTGGCGGTGGCATCGACCAGCTGTGCCAGCGAGACCTTGTTGACCGACAGCAGCCGGTTGAAGTCAGCCACGCTGAGGTTGGCGCTGACCGGGATGTTCAACGCCTTGAGCAGGCCCGACGGCGTGATGTTGGCCTGGGCGAGGCCGTCATAGGAGAGCACGGTGGCGTTGGTCACATCCAGGCCGACCAGGCGCAGGGTCGACAACAGTACCGAGTCGCCATTGGTGCGCAGCAGCTGCGAACCGACCGCGAATACTGCAGTGGGCTCCGAACGGCGGGCTACGGCCTCCACGCTGACGGTGGGCAGGCCGGTGTTCTGGCCGAAGAACGGCAGCACGCTGCGCTGCGCGACCACCTGCACGGCATTGCGCGGGTTGCTGGCATCGACGGTGGTGACGAAGCGGTTCGACGTGCTGCGTGTGGCGCTCCAGTTGCCGCAGCGGATCTGCACGGTGCCTGCAAACCTGTTCTGGGTGACCGCGCTCTGCCGCGCTGCACTGTTGTCGCTGTTGTCAGACGTGCACAGCTCCAGCCGTTGTGCACCGGCCAGTGCAGCGAGGTCCGCGACTTTCTGTGCGTCACGCTTGGCCCAGAACAGATAGCCGATCTCTACCAGGCCCAGCATGGCGAGCAGCGCCAGCATGACCAGCATCATGGTGACCGACATGCCGCCGCGTGGGCGGCCGAAACTGAACTGGCGTGGGCGTTTCATGGCCTACCTCAGCGTCCCGATGAGGATGATCCCTTGGACTTGGCGACATCGGTTTCAAAGAAGTCCGGGATCTCGTGTTCGAAGCTCTTCATGTAGCGGGCGTAACTCAACGTAGCCTGGTCGCCGAGGATCGGCAGGCGTTGCCCGGCCTGCTGCCCTGATGCCTGCAGGCGGAACAGGTCGCGCGTGGTGTCGCCGATCTGGCTGCGGCCGGGTCGCGCGGCTGCAGCGGTGCCGTCGGTGATGGCGACCGCTGCAGGCGCCGCCTGCGGCACCGGTGCCGGCGGGGTCGCCAGGTCCACGGTGGCCAGTGACTCGGACTGCAGCGGCTGCGAAGCCGGCGCAGCGGGCGTGCTGCCGCCAAGCATCTGCCCGGTCAGGGGTTGCTGCTGCGCCTGCGCGCCGCCGGTCAACAGCAGGCAGGCCAGTGCAGGCAACAGGTGTCGGGTCAGGGGCATGGCGCTCATGGAGTGTTTCCGTTCGGCTGATCGGAGGTGCTGAAGCGTTCCAGCATCGAGGGCGGCAGGCGCTGCGGATCGCGCTCATCGCGGCTGTCGCGGCGTGGTTCCGCCGCCAGTCGCGTGGCGCCGGGCCGGTTGCTGCCGGCATCGCTGGCGGTAGCACGCGCAGGGGCCGGCACGACTGCGGCAGCTGCCGCGGCGGCCTGGCGCTGCTGCAGGCGGGCACGGATCTGCGCGGCCTGTTGCTGGATGCTGCGGCGGGTGTCCTCGTTGAGATTGGCCTGTCCGGCGAGGCGCTCTGCCGTGGTGGTGTCGCCACGCAGCACCGCCCACAGGGCGAGGTTGGCGGTGGCCTTGGGATTGCCTGGAGACAGCTCCAGCGCCTTGGCCAACGGTTCACGCGCCTGTTCGAACTGACCTGCACGCAGACGTGCATAGCCGAGATCGCCCAGGTAATCGGTGTTCAATGGCTGCAGCTGCGTGGCTCGGGCCAGTGCCTCCTCGCTGCCGCCATCATCGTCACGGCGCGCGGCGATCAGGCCCAGGCCGTGTGCGGCGGCAGCGGCCTGCGGGCCACTGGAGAGCTCGTGGTACAGGGCGATGGCAGCGTCGGCCTGGCCGGTCTCGCGCAGGGCGTCGGCCTGCAGCAGGCGCAACGCCGGCGGGTCGCCATAGCGCTGGCGGAAGGCATCGACGTGGGCCAGCGAGGCATACCAGGCACCCTGCTGCTGCATGCGCCCGATCAGTTCCAGGTAGGCATTGCGGCTGTCCTGCGGCGCCGGTTCGGGCGCGGCCAGGCTGGGCGCGCGCAGGTACTTCGGCGTTGTCGACGCACAACCACTGGCGACGGCGGCAAGGGCGAGCAACAGGCAGGAGGTGCGCAGGGCAGGCATCAGGGCGATCCCATCTTGGACATGGTGGTGGCCAGCGCGACCAGCGCCGGTCCGGCAAGAACCAGCATCAGCGCTGGCAGCAGGGTCAGCATCATCACCACGGTCATCTTCACCGAGAGTTTGCCAACCTTTTCCTTCAGGGTGTTGCGGCGCTGTTCGCGCAACCGGGTGCTGAACTGCCGCAGTGGTTCCTGCACTGCGCCGCCATGCGCGTGCACCTGCAGGATCAACTGCATCAGGCTGGTCAGGTCATCATCCGCGTAGACCTCGCTCAGCCGGCGCAGGGACTGCGCGCGCGTGCGGCCATGGGTGTACGCGACGTTGGCCTCCTGCAACTCGCCGCCAAGCACCGGCAACGCGTCGCGCAGCTTGTCGCCCAGCGTCTGCAGGCTCTGGTCCATGCTGAAGCCCACGCCCTGCAGCAGGCGCAGCAGGTCGATCAGCAGGGGCAGCTCGTTGTCGACGGCGCGCCGGCGCCGCTTCACCCAAGAAGAGAGGATGAACTTCGGCAGCAGCAGGCCTGCCGCGAGCGCACCGATCACAACCATCATCCTGGCCAGCCCCTGGGCGCTGCTGAACGCCAGGGCCAGCACCAGCACCAGCACGCCCAGCAGCAGGCGAAGGCCAAGATAGATGGCGGTGCCACGACGTGTGTTCCAGCCCGCCAGGTCCAGCAGCAGCCGGTCTTCATTGGCCAGCAATGCAGATTCCAGGCGGCCGCCACTGAGCGCGCGCCCGAAGCGTTCCAGCCAACCCAGCGAATCACGGCGCGCGGCCTCCGTGTCGCGCGCCTCATCCCGCGGTTGCAGTGCGGTCTTCAAGGTGGCCGAAGTGCGCTGTTCGCGATGGCTGCGTACCCATCCGGCGATGCCCAGCAGGGCAACACCGGCGGCCAGAACCAGCAGCGACAGGGCAAACCAGGTGCTGGCACTCATCGGGCACCTCCGTGGCGGATCCGGGTGGTCATAGCGACTTGGCCAGGCGGTAGAGCAGGAAAGCGCCAAACAGCTCCAGCCCCAGCGCGATCAACAGGATCTTGTGACCGAGCGGATCGTGCAGCACCGGCTGGAAGAATTCGGGGCTCGATATGGCCATCAGCACCGCGCTGGCCGGAGGCAGCAGGCCGAGCACCCAGGCTGACATGCGCGTTTCCGACGTGGTCGCGGCCAGCTCCTGCTGGGCCTGCTCCAGGTCGCGCATGAAATCGCCCATGCGCTGCAGGATCTGATCGGAGCGTCCGCCGATGCGTACGCTGACACCGATCACGACGGACAGCACCTTGAGCACATCCATCCGGTAGGGCTGTGCCGCCAGGCTCAGGGCACGGTCCAGGTCCATGCCGCTGCGCGCGTAGCGCACGGTGGTATCCAGCAGTCCGCGCAGCGGCGCGCTGGTCTGCATCGATGCCACCTGGAAGGCAGCCTGCAGGCTGTTGCCGAGCGCGGTCAGCCGCACCAGGTTGTCGAGGAAGTCGGGCAGCTGGTGCAGCAGCTGTGCACGCAGTTTCGTGGTGCGGCGCATGACCCACAGCCAGCAGGCCAGCAGGTACAGCAGCAGGGTCAGGGGGAACATCCACGCCGTACCGAGCCTGAGCATGGCCACGACCGAAAGCACCAGTCCCGGCACCAGCATCATGATGGGCAGCTTCCAACCCGTCTGCAGGCCCGCACGTTGCAGCAGGCCGTCCAGCGGCAACACCCGGCGCCCGGCACTTGCCGGTCGCGCCGGGTCGTTGGCGGCGGCTACGGATGCCCCGGCCGGGGCTCCGCCACTGGCGCCTCCGCGAGCCAGCTGCTGCTCGGCGTGCTGCAGCGAAGCCTGGCGTTGCTCCCGGTTGCTGGCGGTGCCCCACAGCCATACCGCAAGCGCCAGCAGCACCGAGATGATGCTCAGTACACCCAGCAGCAGGCCCGTGCCCATGCTCAGAAGTCTCCGTACAACGATTCGCGCAACTGCTGCCGGAACGGCTCCAGCTTGTGCGAATGCGGGTGGAAGCCCAGTCCGATCCAGCGATCGATTTCCTTGCCGTTGCCATCGATCTGCAGTTCGTGACGGAACATTTCCTGGGTCGTGATCAGGTTGTCACTGACACCGGTGATCTCCGTGATCGAGACCAGCACGCGCCGGCCGCTGCCCAGCCGCGAGATCTGCACGATGAAGTCGATGGCGCTGGCGATCTGCCGGCGCAGGCTGTCCTCGCTGCCCTGGAACCCGGCGAACCCGGCCAGCATCTCGATGCGGTACAGGCAGTCGCGCGGAGAGTTGGCATGGATGGTCGCCATCGAGCCGTCATGGCCGGTGTTCATCGCCTGCAGCATTTCCAGTACTTCGGCGCCGCGCACCTCGCCGACCACGATACGGTCCGGGCGCATGCGCAGGCTGTTGCGGACCAGGTCGCGGATGCTCACCGCGCCATGGCCTTCGGCGCCACCGATGCGGCTTTCCAGGCGGACCACGTGCGGGTGGTTGAGTGACAGTTCGGCGGTGTCCTCGACGGTGATCACGCGTTCGTTCGGCGGCACGTAGCTGGCCAGTGCGTTCAGCAGTGAAGTCTTGCCGGAACTGGTGCCGCCGGACACCAGGATGTTGCAGCGGCCCAGCACCATGGCCTTCAGCAGCGCCTGCATCGGCGCATCGAAGGTGCCCTTGGCCAGCAGCTCGTCCGGGGTGAACGGATCCTTGCGGAACTTGCGGATGGAGACCATCGGCCCATCCACTGCCAGCGGCGAGATGATCGCGTTGAGGCGGCCGCCGTTGGGCAGGCGCGCATCGACCATCGGGTTGGAGTCGTCCAGTCGGCGGCCCAGCGGCGCGAGGATGCGGCGAAGGATGCGCAGCAGGTGGGTGTCGTCGGTGAAACGCTGGGTGGCGCGCTTGAGCTGTCCTCCCTGCGAGACATGCACATCCTTGAAGCCGTTGATCAGGATGTCCTCGATCGTCGGGTCGTGCAGGAGGTCGTCGAGCGGGCCGAAGCCGGTCAGCTCCTTGACCAGGCCTTCGGCCACCACCTGCATCTCCTCCTCGTTGATCGGGATGCGCCATTCCTGGATGAAGCCCACCGTCTGCACCTGCACCCAGCGGGCGATGGTGTCAGGGGCCCAGGAATCGATGTCGATGCGCTCGTCCTCGATGCTGTTGAGCAGGTGCTCATGGGCGGCCGACAGCACCTTCTGGTACTGCTCGGTCTGCGCGAACGGCAGGTGGGCCGGGGCGCTGTCGGGCAGCACCGGGCGGGTGGCGGCATGTGGGAACGGGGTTACCTTGTCTTCCATTGCGATCCACCCAGGGCAAGGGAGAGTCTTTCCCGCAGGCCATGGGCCTGGACCGGGCAGGCAGCCGGATCCAGGCGCGACACAAGCGGGGCGAGGGCACGCAGGTAGGGGTCGCGCGGTGCGTCCTGCAGCAGCAGATGCCCCTGGCTGGCCGCCAGGCGCACGCGCGGGCGTTCGGGCAGCGTGGCCAGCAGTGGCACTTCGAATCGGCGTGCGATCTGGTCGGGACTCATGCCGCTGCTGTCGTCGTGGCGGTTGATCACCAGCTGCAGGCGCTTCTCCCGTTCGCGCTGGCCGGCCAAGTGCTTCAAGGCCTGGTCGAGCGATACCAGCGTGGCGATCGAGGCGTCCGTGACCAGCCAGATCTCGTCGGCCTGGTCCAGCAACAGCGGCGGTAGCTGCCGCAGCGGGCAGCCACCGGCATCGCACAGCACGCTGGCGAATACGTGGCGCAGGCGCTGCAGCAGCGCAGCCGGATCGGATGGCGGCACCGCATCGCTGCCGCTGGCGCGGTCCAGCAGCACCAGGCCGGTGTCATGGCGAGCCATCGCAGTGCGGGCGAGGGTGGCGTCGATGCGGCTGGCGTTGCGCAGCGCGTCTTCGTAATGGAAGCGGCTGTCCAGGTTGAGGTACAGCGCGAGGTCACCCGAAGGCTGGGCCAGCTCCATCAGCAGGCCGTCCTGCTGCAGTGCCTCGCCCTGCGCCAGCGCACGGGTCTGCTGTGCCAGCACCGAAAGATGCGCGGCCAGCGTACTGGTGCCCACTCCGGCGCGCACGCCCAGCAGTACGATCAGGCGCGCCTTGTGCGCGTGCTGCGCGGCGGCAGCCGGTCGTGGCGACAGGGCGCGGCGCAGCGCGGCCTCGATGCCGACGTTGTCGCTGTCCAGGTCCAGCACATCGCGCAGGCCCGCCCGCAATGCGATGACGATGCCTTCTACCTGGCCGGTACTGGTGGCACCGACGGCAACCAATGCAAGATCCGGTTCGGTCTGTTGCAGTTGCTGCGCCAGTACGCTGGAGGCGGCGGCATGTTCAGGGCGGAAATCCAGCAGCACAAGGCTCTGCGGCCCGCGTTGCAGGTCCAGAGCGGAGGTCGGCGTGCTGCTGTCCTGCCAGTGCAGGGTAGTGGTCGGCGGCAGTTTGGCCGCCAGCCGGGGCAGCAGTTCGCGATCCATTCCGTACAGGACCAGATTCATCGGCGGTCCTTGCGGATGCAGCGGCTGGGCAGTGGCGTAGGGCATGGGCGTGGTATCGCAGGCATCATGGAATCAGCGTGAGAAGCCGGGTACCGGGTCCTGGCTGATGGGACCCAGCAGCCAGGCGCCCCATTCGGGCATGTGCGGCTTGGCCTCGCGTTCGCCAGGCAACGGCAGCTCGGTGTTGCGCGCCAGCGGCTGCACCAGCCGCGGCGTGACGATGATCACCAGCTCCTTGTCCTGGCGCTTGTAGTCGAAGTTGCGGAAGAACGAGCCGATGATCGGCAGGTCGCCCAGCAGCGGGATCTTGCCGACGTTGGAGACGACATTGGAGCTGACCAGGCCGCCGATCACGAAGCTCTCGCCATCGCCCAGTTCGACCGTGGTGTCGGCACGGCGCGTGGTGATCGAGGGAATCTGCACGCCATTGAGGGCAATGGCGTTGCTGTAGTCCAGATCACTGGCTTCCGGTGCGACCTTCAGCGCGATGCGGTTGGGGGCCAGTACCGTTGGTGTCACCGTCAGGCCGATGCCAAACGGTTTATAGGTGATGGTGGTGGTGCCCAGGCCCTGCGGCTCCAGGATCGGCAGTTCGCCGCCAGCCAGGAAGCTGGCGCTCTGGCCGGATAATGCGACCAGGGTAGGTTCGGCCAGCACGCGCGCCATGCCGTTGCTCTGCAACAGGTCGACATCGGCGTTCCACAGGCCCTTGGTCGAGCCGAACACCAGCCGGAACGCCGAAGAGATGGGCGACTCGGCCTCGTTGCCGGAGTTGCCTTCCTTCATGCCCGGCAGGATGCCGGTGTTGCCCGGCAACTGGCCGCCCGGGCGGGCGAAGCCGTAGGCGAAGCTGCCATTGCGGTTCTGGAAGCTGATGCCGATCTGCTTCAACGCGGTCTTGTTGAATTCGACCACCTTGACCTCGACCTGCACCACGCCGCCGCTGCTGACCGTCGACGCGTCGGCAAGCAGCCCGTCCTTGCCCAGCGCCATGGCCGCGGTCTTCTGTTCCTGCATGTGCGAGAGCAGGCTATCGGTGCTTCCCTGCAGCAGGCCCTGGTTGTCCTGCTGGGTGAACACCAGCCCGTTGGAGCCTGCGTCTGCCGCGCCCTGCACGGCACTCTGCACCCGCACCTGCAGGCGTTGCGGCTCGGCCTGCTTGCGGTGCCACAGCAGGAGGGTCGTCGTACCCGGCGCTTTTCCGACCAGCAGGGCCTGCCGCTGCCCACGCAGCATCACGATATCGGCGACGCCTGGGTCGGCGATGGCGACCCGTTCCAGATCGGCCGGAAGCGTCCACGGGCGCTGCTCACGCGCCTGCAACACGAGATCGTCTGCGGCCACGCTTGTTGCCGGAGCCAGCAGCACCAGCAGCAGGGCCAGCCAGCGCTGGCGGGGGGAGGGGCGTGGGCGGCGGCGTTCGGTCATGGATGCGCTCGATGCAGGTCAAAGGGAACCGCGGGGGGCGGAGCTGTCGCCACGGATGATCTCGATGCCCGACGCACGCGGTGCGCTGCGTCGAGCCGCCGGCGCATGCACCGGGGGCTGCGGGTTGCTGCGGGCTGCGCTGTTGCCGCGGCCGGCCAGGGCATCACCATCGATGCCGGCGAAGGCGTGGTTCTCCGGCCGCTGCAGTGCGAGCTGCTGTTCGGCATCGAGGCCACGCACGGGATCGATCACGCCACGCGCCTGTGGGAACAGTGCAAGGTCGGGTTGCCCCGTATCGGCCGGGTTGCGCAGGGCAAGGAACAGCTTTCCCTGCTGCGCACCCAGCAGCAGCCGGTTGGCATCGGCCACCGGCACTGCCAGTACCGCACTGCGTGCCGGCTGGGTGGCCTCGTTGCCCGAGCCATGGTTGTTGCCATTGCCGGTGATGTCGGCGGCGCGGGGATCGTTGCGGGTATCACCTTCGTTGCCGGCGACGGCATCGCCGGTGACCGGAGCGATGTCCTGTTGACCGTAGCTGAGCACGCGTAGCCGCGACAGCAGCAGGCGAGTCTGCGCGGCCTCTGCCGGACCGCTGGCGTTGGGCTGGGCATTGCGCAGGTTGAGGAAGACATCGACGAAATCACCCGGCAGGATGCGGTTTCCGGCGCCGACCAGTTCGTCCACCGGGACGGCCAGCGCGCGTTCGCCGGGGCGCAGCTGCAGCGAGAATCCCTGTGCCAGGGCGCCGCTGCTGATGGCGGTGCCCTCGGCGATGTCCTGCACCGGTACCTTGCCAACCACGGCCGAGATGCTGGTGGCAGCACCGGCTACCGCCGTGGTCCGCTGCGCAAGGCGCACCCCATTGGCAGAGATCGGTTCGCCGGCCGGCAGTCGTGCCACCGCCTCTACCACGGTGATCGCCTGGACTTCGCTCTGCGCGACCGGGGCAACCGTGGCCGGCGCGGCCTGCTTGCGCCCGATCATCAAGGCGATCACCGCCAGCAGCACGGCCAGCCCGATCAGGGCGACGGCAGCGATGCGGGTCAACTTGAGCATGGAACCGTCTCCTGTGCCGATGGTCAGTTGCCGCTGCCGAGGTCGAGCTGGGCGACCGCGACACTACGGATGGGGGCCTGCATCACCCACTTGTAAAGCGTGGCGGTGCCCGGCAGGAAGGGATGGCTGGCGTAGTCGTAGCTGACGGTCACCGTCATGCACTGCGCAGTGGCCAGGCCGGCGCAGGGTGCCTGCGCGGAGACAACGATTGCGTTGCTGCCGCCATTGCTGCAGTCGACACCCTGTCCAGAGAATTTCAACAGCCACTGCATCGAACTGCGGGCTGCTACGCAGGCTGCGGTACGCCGTTCATTGGCGCTGCCATAGCGCAACGAAGCGCGAGCGCCCTCGGCCGAGGCCGTCGCCAATGTCTGTTGCGCGGCCATGATCATCACGCCGGAGAACGTGAACAGCAGCAGTGGCAGCAGGCCCAGCATGAGCATCAGGGCAAATTCGATGCTGGCTGCACCGCGTTGACGCCGTGGATTGCGGATGTTCATGCCACACCTCCATAGACGCTTGCCAGGACCCAGCCGATGCCGGTGATGGCCAGGTACGCTGCGTAGGGAATGCCATGTCGTCCCTGGCGCGCGGCCTGCATGTCGCGCAGGGCGGGGTGCGATTGCCATTGGCTGCTGGCGCGGTTGACCTGCATCTGAAGGCCTGTGGGCAGCATCACGCCCAGGCGGCGGCCAACAATGATCACCGCCGCGTGCAGGCCGGCCGCGAGACTGGCCACCATCCAGATCGGCAGCAGGGCTTTCCAGCCCAGCATCAGCCCCAGTACCGCGAAGAACTTGACGTCACCGGCGCCCATCCAGCGGATGGCATAGAACGGCAGCAGGGCCACCAGGCCGAGCGCCGCGCCCGCTGCGTGGGCAAGCCACGGCTGGCGCGGCGTACTGAACTGCCCCGCGATGATCAATGCGATGGCAATGATGGACGCAGACAACAGCCAGGCATTGGGTACCCGGCGGGCATACAGATCGCTGATCGCGATCCGCAGGCACACGCCGATGGCCAATAGTCCCAGCAACGTCATCACACACTCCGTCGTCCGTCATTGGACAGCCTGCAGTTGCCACCGGCACATCCCAGCACCGCTGCAGGGATGTGCGATGCGCGCAGGCTCAGCCGCCACCGCTGGTCGCAGGTGCCGACCCGGAGGCCTTGGTGGCAAGGTCGGAGAGGTTCTTGAACAGCGTCTCGAAGAACCCCTTGATCTCCTTGTTGCCGACCGCGATCAGGATGCCGGCGATGACGGCGGCCAGCAGCCCGTACTCGAGCGCGGTGACGCCATCTTCTTCCTTCAGGAACTTGCGGATGGATGCGTTCATGGCCTTGTCTCCCTCTACTTGTTGTCTGCAGATGCAGGACACCTGTTGGGCGGTGGCCCGGCTCCGCCGGGATCGTCCGTGGGCCCCGCACGTCCTGGCGGGGTGGCATGACGGGAATGACCCGCCGTGCTCATTCTGGGTAATCGGCCCCGGGAGAAATACCGGCCGCAACGTTGCAACCACGCGGCGCTGCGCCGGTGGCCGAACTGTTCTGCGATACGGTCGTGGTCATGCGCTCCCCCAGGTGTGGTCGCTTTTGAAGCGACCGGATCACCGTGTCGTCGACTTTGCCTGAATGGCGGTTGGCTGCAACTGGAACCTATATGCAAATTCGGCAGAAACGCGGCAGCCCTTAAACTTTCAGGTTGTTTCTGTGACGCGTATCCGTTCGCTGGCAAAACGATTCATCGACGTGTAGATATTGTGATGGCGCAAATGGTGCATGCGAATATCGTGCCACTGGCGACGACATTTTCTTCATCTCTGTATCTATTTTCTTCAATGCGGAGTTCGGGTTTACCTTCGATGATTATCGGGCATACTCGCTCTCACGTTGCTGCTTTCAACCGGGTTGGTCGCGCGGCACCGGCCGCGGCCATCCCGGCAATGGCGAAGGTTCCTGGAGGAATGGTGTGGCCCTGTCAGGCAGTGGGGGCCGCAGCGAGTTGCGGATCAACGGGGGGACGACACTGTCATGGTCGATGGTGGGGTAGAAGACAGCGACGACAGCGGCCTGCGATCGATCGATCTGGCGACGCTGGGCGGCGTACTTCGCGTGTGCGATGTCGAACTGCTGCTGCTCGATGGCAACGGGCCGCGGGCGGCCTTCGCTTCGCGCGTGCATGAGGAAGCCCTGTTCTGCAGCATCAGTTGCGGTTTCCACTGCCGTGGCCGCTTCATGCTGCCACCCGACTGGGCGATGCTGGGGTATCTGCACGCCACCGATGAAACACTGAGCTGGTGCCACGGGGTGCCGCTTGCACCGGGGATGGCGCTGACGGTGATGCCCGAAGGCATCAGCGAGTTTACGCTCAGCCCCGGTACGCACATGACCCTGATGCTGGTGCCGGTCGCACGGGTGCAACGCAAGTTGACCGAACTCAGCCTGCGCAGCACACCGCCCGCGGGCCAGGCACTTTCACTGTTCAATCTGGCGAACGATTCGGCGCCACTCGCCCATCATTATCAGCAGCTGCATCTTCAGCTCGGCCAGGGCGCTGGCCTGCAGCCGCAGGAAACCGAACGATTGCTGCACGAGCACGTGCAGGCCCTGCTCGGTGCAGGCGCCGCCGATCGCCCCGGCTGCAGCCGCGCCCGGCGCACGCATTATCTGATCGCGCAGCGGGCGGAGAACTTCATGCGGCTCAACCTGCGTCGCAATATCTACATGAACGAGATATGTGACGCGGCGGGTGTCAGCGAACGCGGCCTGCGCTATGCCTTCGAGGATCTGTTCGGAACTTCGCCCAACCGTTATCTGTCGATGCTGCGCTTGTGCGCTGCCTGCCGCAGCCTTTCCATGGCCGATTCCAGCCGCCGTTCGGTGAAGGCGATCGCCCTCAGCTGTGGCCTATGGGACCTCTCCCGCTTTGCCGACAACTACCGCAAGGTTTTCGGCGAGCTGCCGCGCGATACGCTGATGCGCGCTCCCGCGCAGATCGGCCAGCCGGCCTGAATCAAGCGCCGCAAGGGTTTCGGGGTGGTTTCTGCCGGAATTGCCCATGCGCTTGCCGATATCGTTGCCGCTTCTGCATAGCCCGCTGCCGATTCCGGCCGTGGATTTGCCGGAATGCGCGATTGCCGTGCCGGAATGAAGTGCGCAGCCACCGTTGCAAACGCTGAAATGTCAGTCACCTGCCTAACGGCAAGTCCACTGACATTCAAGTTGTTCGCCTACGGGGGAAGTGCTCATGAATCGCATCTACCGGCGTGTATGGAACCGCCAGCTCAATGCTCTGGTTGTGGCCTCGGAACTGGCCACCGGCGACAGCGGCGGCAGCGCCGCGCGGGATCCGCGCGCCTTCCTGCTGATGCCCACCACGCTCGCCCTGGCACTGCTGTGTGTGCTGGCCAGTGGCCACGCGGGAGCATCCGAATCCAATCAGTCGCTGCGTGATCTGCAGGCTCTTGCAGCCAAGTATACCCAGCCGATGCCAGTCAAGGTCGATGCCGAGGTAGCCCTCGCGGCTGCCGCAAGCCAGGCCCAGAGCAGCCCGGCGATCAGCGCGGATGCGCGCGTCGGCCTGCAGTTGAGCACCGCGTCGCTGCCGGTGGTGCGTGACGTGCTGCCGGCCTCCGTGCAGGTCAAGCTGGCCGCGAACACGGCGCCGAAGCAGGTCGCCGTACCAAGGCTTGCCGCTGATGTCCGAGCGAATGCCAACATCGGTCTTGGCGGCGCGCAGGTGGCATCAATCGATGCCGGTGCAAAGGCGGCCGCCGGCATCAGCGGCGCGCCGGCGGGCGCACTGCGGGGTCTGAAGGCTTCTGTGGATGGGGCGCTGGATTCGAAGCTGAAGGTGGCAGGCCACCAGATCGACGCCCAGGGCCAGGTAAAGGCGACGGCGGCGATCACGCTGCCCGCCAAGGAGGAACTGCCGGGAGAAACCCACGATCGCGCGATCACCGCAGCATTCGATGCTGGTGCTGCCGGCAAGGTGCGCGTGCAGGCGCCGAATGGCCAGGAAGTGGTTGCCGATCGCAATCTGAAACTGGCCGGCCAGGCAACGGTTGCGGCGCAGAACAGCGCGCTGGGTGTCGGCGGGCTGGTGGGTAGTGCGGTCGGCGCCGCAGGCAATGCAGTCGGTGGTGCGCTCAACGGCACCGTCGGTACGGTCGGCAGCGCGGTCGGCGGCGCCCTCAATGGCACGGTCGGCAGCGTGGGCGGTGCCGTGGGCGGCACGCTCAACAACACCGTGGGCGCCGTGGGTGGCGCACTGAACGGCACCGTAGGCAGCGTCGGTGGTGCGGTCGGCACGGTTGGCAGCGTGGGCGGCGCCGTAGGCGGCACACTGAACGGCACCGTAGGCACCGTCGGTGGTGCGGTCGGCGGCGCCCTCAACGGCACGGTCGGCAGCGTGGGCGGCGCCGTAGGCGGCACACTCAACAGCACTGTAGGCGCCGTAGGCGGCGCACTGAACGGCGCCGTAGGCACCGTCGGTGGTGCGGTCGGCGGAGCCCTGAATGGCACGGTCGGCAGCGTGGGCGGCGCCGTAGGCGGCACGCTCAACAACACTGTAGGCGCCGTGGGTGGCGCGCTGAATGGCACGGCCGGCAGCGTCGGCGGTGCCGTGGGCGGCACGCTCAACAACACCGTGGGCGCCGTGGGCGGCGCACTGAACGGCACCGTAGGCACCGTCGGTGGTGCGGTCGGCGGCGCCCTGAACGGCGCCGTAGGCAGCGTCGGTGGTGCGGTCGGCGGCGCCCTCAATGGCACCGTCGGCAGCGTGGGTGGCGCAGTCGGCGGCACGGTTGGCAGCGTCGGCACTGCGGTCGGCGGCACGCTCAACAACACCGTCGGTTCCGTCGGCGGTCTGCTCAATGGCGCCACCGGCTCCGGCACTGGCCTGGGTGGCCTGCTGGGCAACACGCTCGGCAACGTCGGCAGTGCCGTGGGCAACCTGCTCAACGGCAACCTCAATGGCACCCTCGGCAATCTGGGCAGCGCGGTCGGCGGCCTGGTCGGCGGCACGCTCGGCGGCCTCGGCCTGACCAAGCCCTCGGCGATCCCGCCCACCAGCCCGAAGGCGCCGGCTCCGGCCGATCCGAACGCGGGCCTGATCATCGGCACCGGCGGCCTGGTCGGCAATGTCGGGCAGCTGATCGGCCCGACCACCACCAGCCTGTTCGGTGGCGATGGCTACCTGAGCAACGGCAACCTCAAGCTCAGCAATGCCAACGTGATGCAGACCTACTCGACGGTCAATGTGCTGGGCCTGCCGGTGGTCAACCTGTCGCCCGTCGGCAGCACCCTCAACGGGCTGGGCGGTGCCGCTACCGGTGGCAGCTCGCACCTGACCCTGATCGGTGGCGTCACCTCCGACAGCTACATCTACAACATCAACAACGGCAATCCGGGCGGCCTGCTGGGCCTGCTGCTGCCGAAGGACTCGCCGGCGTGGGCCGCCAAGTGCCTGGACGTCGCCCTGGCTGACATCTCGTGCTGGGCCGTGAACGCCGCGCAGGACTACCAGGTGCTGATGGGCGATGGCGCCTTCGCCAACGGTTCGAAGGAAGTGGTGATCGGTGCCAATGCACGGCACGAATTGCCGAAGGTCGATGCCAACGTCGCCTTCCCGGGTGATGGGGTCAACGACCCGAGCAATCCGACTGGTGTACCGACCGCGGACTACGCTGCGCGCATGGGCCATTCGGTGATCGTCGGCGACAGTGCCGTCGGTACCGCAAACGGGCAGACCCTGCTCGGTGCTGAAGCCACCTCCAACCAGGCCAACTCGGTCGCACTGGGTTACCGCTCGGCCGCACTGCGCGGCGCGCAGGCCAGCTACAGTGCTTACGGCCTGACTGCTCCGCAGGTTTCGGCGGGCGAAGTGTCGGTGGGCACCGCCGGTGGTGGCGAGCGCCAGATCACCAACGTGGCTGCCGGTAGCGTCAACACCGATGCGGTCAACGTAGCCCAGCTGAAGGGCGCGATCAGCCTGATCAACGGCGTGGCCGATGCCGCCGTCACCTACGACCTGGATGCTGGCGGCAATCCGAACTACCGTCGTGTCACGCTTGGCGCGGGCACCGGCACCACCACCATCGGCAACCTGGCCGGCGGCGCAGTCACTGCCGGCAGTCTGGAAGCGGTCAATGGCGGCCAGCTGGCGGCGACCAATGCGGCCATCGCCAGCTTCTTCGGCGGCCGCGCGGCCTTCGATCCGGCCAGCGGCGCGTTCACTGCACCGCTGTTCGAGATCAGCACCATCTCCACCGGCGGCGCCATCGCCAAGGGCCTGTATGAGAACGCCACCGATGCTTTCGCCGCGGTCGACGGCTCGCTGGTCAATCTCAACACGCAGATCACCGATATCCGCAACGGTGGCACCAAGTACCTGCGGGTGAACTCGACCGGTACCGAGGCGCTGGCCACCGGCGCCGACTCGATCGCGGTCGGTACCAACGCCCGCGCCACCGCCGCCAACAGTATCGCGGTGGGTGCCGGCAGCCTGGCCGACCGTGCCAACAGCGTGTCCATCGGTGCGGCCGGTGCCGAACGCCAGGTCACCAACATGGCCGCCGGTACCGCCGCGACCGATGCGGTCAACCTGGGCCAGCTGCAGGCGTCGGAGCAGGGCGCCCTGCGCTATGACCTCAACGGCGACGGCAGCGTCAACTACGCCAGTGCCACGCTGGGCCAGAGCGGCACCGCCACCACGCTGCGCAACCTGGGCCCAGGCCAGGTCAGTGCCACCAGCAGCGAGGCCATCAACGGAGCCCAGCTGTTTGCTGCCAATCAGGCCGTGGCCACCCATCTGGGTGGTGGCGCGGCGGTCAACGCCAGCGGCGTACTGACCGCACCGACGTACTCGATCAACAACGTCGCCGCCAACGGCACCGTGACCAAGGGCAGCTACAACGACGTCGGTACCGCCTTCGATGCGGTCAGCAACTCGCTGGCCAACGTCGCCGACCAGACCGGCGAGATCGACAAGCTGGCCGTGAAGTACGACGTCGACGCCAGCGGCAACGTGCTCAACAGCGTGACGCTGACCGGCACCGGCACCGGCGCGGTGAAGATCACCAACGTCGCCGCCGGCAGCATCCTGGCTGGCAGCAGCGATGCCATCACCGGCGACCAGCTGTTCAGCACGAACAGCACCATTGCCAACTACTTCGGTGGCACCACCGCGTACAACGGCACCACCAACGTGTGGACCGCGCCGAAGTTCAGCATCTCCAGCATCGCCACCGATGGCACTTTCACCAGCGGCGACTACAACAACGTCACCGCCGCCTTCACTGCGGTGGACGGCTCGCTGAAGGTCCTCAACCAGCGCATCACCAACGGCGGCGGTGGCAGTGCCTACCTGGCGGTGAACTCGACGGCAGCGGCCGCAACGGCGGCCGGGGCGGAGGCGGTGGCGGTCGGCCCGCAGGCCAGTGCGGCCGGTGCCAACAGCGTGGCGGTCGGCAACGGCGCCAGCGCCAGTGCCGGCAACAGCGTGGCACTGGGTGCAGGTTCGGTGGCCAGCGTCGGTGCGCAGAGCGGCTACACCGGTGCCTACGGCCAGACCGGTGCCAGCAACTCGGCCGGTGAGGTCTCGGTCGGCAGTAGTGGCAGTGAGCGCAAGATCACCCATGTCGCCGACGGTTCCGATACGTACGACGCAACCAATGTCGGCCAGCTGAAGAACGGCGTGAACTACGCCATCGACGAGTCGAAGAAGTACACCGACCAGAAGATCCAGAACATCACCAACGTGGCCGGCAGCTTCCGCGCCAACAACACCAACAACCTGGCCGACCCGTCCGCCAGCGGTGCCAACTCGGCCGCCGGTGGTGCAGGCTCAACCGCAGCCGGCGCCAACTCGACCGCGCTGGGCAATGGTTCGCAGGCGCAGGCCGACAACTCGGTGGCGCTGGGTGCGGGTTCAGTGGCGAACCGGGCCAACACCGTCTCGGTGGGTGCCGCTGGTGCCGAACGCCAGGTGGTCAACGTGGCCGACGGTTCGCAGGCCACCGATGCGGTCAACGTACGCCAGCTGCAGGCCTCGCAGCAGGGCACGATCCGCTACGACACCACGGTGAACGGTGCGACCAACTACAACAGCGTCACCCTGGGCAGCACCAGCAGCGGCCCGACCACGGTGCGCAACGTCGCCGCCGGCACCGCCGGTACCGACGCGGTCAACGTGGACCAGCTGAAGTCGGGCATGGCGCAGACCCTGGATTGGTCGAAGGCGTACACCGACGAGCGCATGGGCGGCTTCGAGCGCGACCTGCGCAAGACCGACAACCGCGCCTCGGCCGGTATCGCGTCGGCGATGGCCACCGCAGCGCTGCCGCAGCCCAGCGAAGCGGGCCGCAGCATGGCCTCGGTCGCCGCTGGCAGCTACAACGGCGAGTCGGGCGTGGCGATCGGTATCTCCGGTGTCTCTGAAGGTGGTCGCTGGATCTACAAGTTCAGCGGCTCCACCAACAGCCGTGGCGAGGCCGGTGTGGCCGTCGGTGCCGGCATCCAGTGGTGATCCCCGCGGCCGGGCCGCACGCGCGGCCTGGCATCGCGGAAACGTCCAAAGGGGGGAATGACATGAAACAGCATCGCATCGCCCGCACCGGCCAGATGGCCGCAGTGCTGGGCCTGGTCCTGGGGATGGGCCTGCTGGCCGCCTGCCGCAGCCATGCGCCGGCCGCCGACCGTCCTGCCGACACCACCGCCGTGCAGTTCCCGGAGGCGTCGAAGGCTTCGTTGAAGGAGGGCATCTATCCCGACGTCGCCGACCTGCGCAGATTCGCGCCGGGCATGAGCAAGCGGCAGCTGTATACCTTGCTGGGCACGCCGCACTTCAACGAAGGCATGTGGGGCGTGCGCGAGTGGAACTACCTGTTCAACTTCCGCACCGCTCAGGGCGCGGAGTATTTCACCTGCCAGTTCCAGGTGCGCTTCGACAGCAAGGGCATCGCCCAGGGGGGCTACTGGAAGCCGGAATCGTGCGCGGCGGTGATCGAGCCGCCACGGCCACCGGCGCCGCCTGCACCGGCACCGCTGCCGGAGCAACCCCTGCGGCTGTCGGCCGACGCGCTGTTCGGATTCGACAGCGCGGTACTCAGCGCCGAAGGCCAGCAGGCGGTGCAGGGCATCCTGGCGCAGGTGCGCGAGGCCGCGCAGGTGCAGTCGATCCGGGTGACCGGGTACACCGACCGTATCGGCAGTGCCAGCTACAACCAGACCCTGTCGCAGCGACGTGCCGAGGCCGTACGCAGCGCGCTGGTGCAGGGCGGGGTGCCTGCGGCCAGCATCAGCGCCGAAGGGCGGGGCGCAGCCGAGCCGATCGTGCAGTGCGAGCAGCGCAATCGGCGCGAGCTGATCGCCTGCCTGGCGCCGAACCGTCGCGTGCAGATCGCTGGGATCGCCCAACCGCGCTGAGAGTCCCGCACCGGGGCCATGCCCCGGTATCCCGAGTCCCCCCTGACCGTCGGCAGGACGTGGTTACGTCTCCCCCGTTGACCACGCCTGCCGGCGGCTCAGGTTTTCCATGGTGCACGCGATGAACGCTCAATTCCTGCCTCTTTCCATGAAGACGGAAACCACACTCAGCGTGTACGGCCAGCTCGGCAACCATGCCGTGGTACGCATTCCCGGGCGGCGCCTGCCGGGGCTGATCCTGCAGGCAGACACCGTGGCCGGGTTCCTGGCCCAGCTGCAGGAAGCCCAGGCCTGCCTGCGCAGTGGCCGCGCACAGCGTACCGACGCCGAGCTGGACATGCTGATCGACGTGCTGCAGCAGTGGTATGCGCTGATCGAATCGCGCCTGGCCGACGCCGGCGAGGCACTGTAGGGAAAAAGGGGACGGAGGGGATTAAGTCGTTTCCGGTACACTCGGGGCAAGAGCGACTTAATCCCCTCCGTCCCCTTTTCCTAGGCGCGGGCGCGGACCAGCCAGCAGGCGGCATCCACGCGTACGCGGTCGCCCTCGATGAACGGGGTGAATGCCGCTACCGCCTTGTTCCGGAGCGAGGTGGCCCGGTCTTCCTGCATCGCGCGCAGCGCCAGGCCCAACGGGCCCAGCTGGCCGACATAGGTCGGCAGGTCTTCGCGGGCGAGCGAGCAGGGCAGGTCGACCGCAACAACCTCCACGTCATTGCAGCCGGCGGCCTGCAGCAGGTGCTGCACGCGCTCGCCATCGGCAAAGGCGAACTGGCCCGGTGCGCCGGGCGCGCGGGGCGGAAGATCCAGTGCGTCGCCGATGGCGCGCTCGGCCGTTGTCATGAACGGGTTCTCCGCTGCGCTGCGCCAGGCGATGAAACGCAGGCCGGCACCCGGTCGCGCGGCACGGTGCAGGTTGGCGAAGGCGGCCTCGGTATCTTCGAAGAACATCACGCCCAACCGAGATTGGATCCAGTCGAAGTGCGCGGTGGGCAACGGATGCTGCTGTGCGTCGGCGACGATGAAGTCTGCGTCCAGTCCTGCCGCCTCGGCGCGTTGACGGGCCAGCGCCAGCATCGGCGCGGAGATGTCCAGGCCGGTGCAGTGCGCCGACGGGCGTGCGGCGGCTGAGGCCAGCAGGCTGGCACCGGTCCCGCAGCCTACATCCAGCAGTTGCGTGACGGTGTCGGGCAGTTCGTCGACCAGCAGGTCGGCCAGGGGTTGGAACAGGCCGTCGAGGATGGCCTGCTGCGCAACCCAGATCTGACCGCCGGGGCCGTTCCACAGCGCGTTCTGATCAACGGGGGATGTACTGGTCATGGTCTTGCCTTGCGGGGAAGTCGCCCATAGGTTGGCGCTTGAAGGTCACTTGAGGTCAAGCCCGTGCGTGAACTGGATATCGGCGAGGTGGTCAAGCGCAGTGGCGTGCCGGCCTCGACCCTGCGCTACTACGAACAGCTTGGGCTGCTGCAGGCACTGGGCCGTCGCGGCCTGCGCCGGCAGTACGACGAGCGCGTGCTGGAACGGCTGGCGCTGATCGGTCTTGGCCAGGCGGCCGGGTTGTCGCTGCAGCAGAACGGGTTGTCGCTGCCGCCGCAGGATGGATGTATCTCGCTGGACCGTGAGGCGCTGCTGGCACAGGCCGATGTGCTCCAGCGGCAGATCACCCAGTTGCAGCGGGTGCGCCGGCACCTGCAGCGCGCGGCGGCCTGCCCGGAAGCGCAGGACGCGCGGCAGTGCGGTTCATTCCGCAAGCTGCTGCGCGCACAGCAGCGCATGGCGGGTGGGTGAGAGAAGCATCCACGCATGGCGTGGATCTACTTCACCACGACCTCGGTAGATCCACGCCATGCGTGGATGAATCAATCGCGGGTGCTGACTTCCCAGGTGGCGTGCAGCACGCCCGGCACGTGTTCCATCCGCGCCAGCACCACATCCAGCTCATCGGCACTCACGGCGGTACTGACCAGTACCGCGATCACATCGGTGGGCGCATCGGCATGCTCGACCACCTGTACGTCGCCGACCGGATACTGCGCATCCTCCAGCGCATCGACGAGGCGCTCGCGCACCCGCGGCACGGCTTCGGCATCCACGCTCAGGCGCACTTCGTAGGTCGCTTCGGTGGCGGCCTCGTTGATCGGGATGCGGTTGATCGCATTCACCAGCGGCCGCAGCAGGGTGTTGCCGGCGATGATCAGCACGGTCAGCAGCACGCCTTCGGCCAGCATGTCCGCGCCGGTGCAGCTGCCCACCGCCGCCGAGCACCACAGGGTGGCGGCGGTGTTCAGGCCGCGAACGTTCATGCCTTCCTTCATGATCACGCCGGCACCGAGGAAGCCGACGCCGGAGACCACGTAGGAGATCACCCGCACCGCCTCGGCGCTGCCGGCGATGCGCATGCCCAGGTCGACGAAGGCGGCGGCGCCGACGGCGACCAGCACGTTGGTGCGCAGGCCGGCGGTGCGTTGCCGGTACTGGCGCTCGGCGCCGATCAGCGTGCCCAGCACGAAGGCGGCCAGCAGGCTCACCACGGTGTCGGCGAAGGGACCGGCCTGGAAGGTCTCAATGAAGCGCATGGCCGGAGTCTACCCGGTCGTGGTGACAGTAGATCCACGCCATGCGTGGATTTCCAGCGGTCCACGCCACGCGTGGTTAGTCAGCGTGCCAGAAACGACTTAATCCCCTCCGTCCCCTTTTTGCGGGATCAGTCGGTGTCCTCGACGCGCTCGCCCATCAGTTCGCGCTGGCGCTTGTCCAGTTCCTCGGCGTAGCGCTTGCGTACGAAGGCTTCAGAGACCACGCCCAGCACCTGGCCGTCGGCGGTGACCACGGCCAGTTCGTCGGCCTGGGTCTGGTCGAAGCGCTGCATCACGCTGACCACGTCCGCGGCTGGCGACAGCGACACATCACGGTTCTCGGCCAGCTCGCCAATCGTGGTTTCCGGCTTCACGCCGTCGCCGTAGACGCGCGGAATCTGCACGATGCCGGCGTAGTGGCCTTCGCTGTCGATCAGGATCACCCGGCTGCCCGAACCCAGCGGGAAGCGCTGGCGGAACGCGGCGGCATCGAGATCGGCCGGCGCGGTGGCCACGCCCTTGCGCATCAGCCGGCCGGCGTTGAGGTTCTGCACCCAGCCGACGTCGCGGGCGCTCTTGATGGTCTCGCCGCGCAGGTGCATGCGCCAGGTCGAGAACGAGTAGCCGAACCACTGCCGTACCAGCGTGCTGGACACCAGCACCGCGCTCATCACCACGCTGGTCAGCAGGAAGTCGTGGGTGCCTTCCAGCACCAGCATGGCCATGGTCATGGGCGCGCCGACCACCGCCGCGGCCAACGCTGCCATGCCGGCCAGCGCGGCGGACGTGGCGTCGACCACCGGCACGCCGGTGGCCATCGCCAGCAGGCCGGCGAACAGGGCGCCGACCAGGGTGCCCATGAACAGCGAGGCGAAGAACAGGCCGCCACGGAAACCAAACCCGAGAGAGATGCCGGAGGCCAGGCACTTCAGGGTCAGCAGGCCGCCGATCCAGATCAACGGCAGGTGGGTAGTCAGGTCCAGGTGCAGCGCGCCATGGCCGGACGAGAGCACCTGCGGGCTGGCCAGGGCCAGCGGGATCAGCAGCAGGCCGCCCACCACCGGGCGACCCCACAGCGGCAATGGACTGCGCTTGACCGTGCCTTCGATCGAAGCGATCAGGCGCATGATGACAATGCCGACCATCGCGCAGCAGCAGCCGAGCAGGCCGTAGATGGCGTAGTCGGCGGCACGCACGTCGATGGTAGAGGCAGCGGGCAGCAGGTAGGCCTCGATGCCAGCCTGGTCGGCCACGAACGCACCGGCCAGCGCGGCGACGGCCACCGGTGCCAGTGCGGCCGGGGTGTAGGCGCCAATGACGATTTCGAAGGCATAGAACGCACCAGCCAATGGCGCACCGAAGGCGGCGGCGATGGCACCGGCGGCACCGGCACCGACCAGGATGCGCACGTCGTTGCGACGCAGGCGCATCACCCGGCCCAGCTGCGAGCCGCTGCCGGCACCCATCTGCGTATACGAAGCCTCCAACCCGACCGAGGCGCCGCAGCCATTGGACAGCAGGGTCTGGGTCAGCACGATCAGATTGTCGCGCATCGACATGCGGCCGCCATGCAGGGCATTGGCTTCCACCGCATCGAGCAGGGGGCGCTTAAGCCGCGTCGCCGCCAGGCTGACCAGGCCGACCAGCAGGCCGCCCAGTGGCAGCACCAGCAGCGCGGTCCAGGTCAGCGAGGGCAGGGAGCTCAGGCGCATGCCTTCGTCCAGCCCATACAGCGTGCCCTGCAACCAGCGCGCGATGCCCGACTGCAGCAGGGTCAGGTAGCCGGCGATCAGGCCGACCAGCAGCGCCAGTGCGATGAACCACAGATCACTGCCACGCAGTCGCAGGCGCAGGCCCTGGAAGGCCAGATGCAGGCGCGATGGCAAAGCAGACGGTGACATGGTGGCGGCATGATACGCTGCCACCGTGATCGCCACCGTCACTGCATCGGGCGATTACCGCTTCAGAAGCGGTAGTGGCCCTGCACGTAGAAGGTACGCGGCGCGGCCACCATGCGGCCGGCGTTGCCATCGACATTGCGGGTGTACCAGCGCTTGTCGGCCAGGTTGTTCACGCCCAGTGCGATCTCGCTGTCACCCAGTCCCGGCACCTGCCAGGCCACCTGCGCGTTCCACAGGCGAACACCCGGCACGCGGCCCACGCGCGCATCGGCGCTCTCGGCCCAGGTGTTGGCGGCGTCGGCGTACTGGCCGCTCTGGTGGGTGCTGGAGACATTGAAGGTCCAGCCGGCCAGTGCGTAGCGGGCGCCGACGCTGTCGGTGTCGCGCGCGTAGAAGGGCACGTCCAGGCCACGGTTGTCGCCGGACTGCTGGATCGCCTTGGTCCAGGTGTAGTTGGCGTACAGCTCCAGCCCGGCCAGCGCGCTGTCCTCGGCGAAGCGGTATTCCAGTGCGCTCTCCACACCCTTGTGATCGGTGGCGCCGATGTTCTGGAAAGTCGGCGGAGTGATCCCCGGCACCTGCAGGATCTGGTTGTCGAAGCGCATCTTGAACACGGTTACTTCCGCGCGCAGTGCACCGTCCTGCCAGCGCGCACCGAGTTCGGTGGTCTTGGCGATTTCCGGGTTCAGCGGATTGCTGGCGGTCTGCGAATTCAGCTGGATGTTCTGCACCGGCCCGAACGAGGTGGTGTAGTTGCCGAACACGGTCAGCTGCGGGGTCAGCAGGTAGGCGATGTTGAGCGAGGGCAGAGCCTTGTCGTTGCGGCTGCTGAAGGTCGCCGTGCCACCGGCCTGGCGGCGGTCCATGTCGATCCATTCCATGCGCACGCCCGGGGTGATCCGCCACTGGCCGATCGCAATGCGGTCGTCGATGTAGAACGCGTGGGCGTCGGTGGCGTTGTCGAAGCGGTTGGTGGCACTGGCCACGCCGGTGCGGCGGGTGACGGTGTAGCTGCGGTCGTTGCCACGTTCGCGCAGGAAGCGGTAGCCGGCGGTGATGTCGTGCACGCTGGCGCCCCAGTGCAGGCGCTGGGTGTAGCGGGGCTCGATGCCGAGCACGCGGTAGTCACGCGGCTGCACGGTCAGCTGGGTGTTGGCGGCGTTGATCAGCGAGCTGGCGCGGCTGCTTTCGTTGTAATAGGCCAGCACCTCGAACTCGCTGTTGGCCGACAGCGTATTGGTGTAGCCCAGGTCGATGCCGGTGCGGTGGCCCTTCCAGAAATCGGTGGGGCGGGTGTTCTGGAACGGATCGGCCTCGTACTGGGCGCGGGTCAGGCCGCCCGGGGTCAGCGAACGCACATCGTAGTAGGACAGTTTGGCGCGCAGTTCCTGCTGTTCGTCGATGGCATAGGCGAACTTCAGCGCGAGGTCGTTGAAGCGGTCATCGCTGCCCTGGCGCCAGCCGCGCCCGTCCTGGCCCGAGTAGAGCAGCGCCGCGCCCAGACCGTTGCCGCCGGTGCCGCCGAGGAAGGCGTTGTACTGGGTGCTGTCACCGCCGCCATGGTCGTAGGCGGTGTAGCGCACACGCGCTTCGCCGTGCAGGCCCGCGCCGGTCGGAATGGCGCGGGTGCTGAAGTTGATGATGCCGCCCACGTTCTGTGGGCCGTAGCGCACCGCGCCGCCGCCGCGCACCACGTCGATCGATTCGATGTTGGACAGGCTGGTCGGTGCGAACGACAGCTGTGGCTGGCCATACGGCGCCACCGCCAGCGGCACGCCGTCCAGCAGTACGGTCGAGCGTGGCGAGTAGCGCCCGGTCAGGCCGCGCACGCCGATGTTCAGCGAGACCGAGCTGCCGGCCGTGCCGGAGTTGTCGGTGACCTGCACGCCGGGGATGCGGCGCATGGCATCGCCGATGCTGGCTGCGCCACTGGCCTCGATGCGCTGGCGGTCGACCACCGTGCGCGCGCCGGCGAAGCTCTTGACGCTGTCATGCAGGCCGGTGCCCAGCCAGCTGCCGGAAACCTGGATGCTGTCCAGCGTGGTGGCGCCGTCCTGGGCGAAGGCACGGGTGGCCGGGAGCAGGCACAGGGCGAGGGCGGCAGCCAGGGGCAGGCGGGCCGGTTGCAGGGCGTGGATGGGCATCGGTGCGGGTTGTGGAAGGTCGTAAATGAGAATTATTGCTGATTCCATTCGCTATTGGAATGCGCCTCCGGTTCATGCCGATGTCCCGGTGGTAGAGTGGGTGATTGCTTCCTGACCCGCTGAGATCCGCCATGTCCCAAGCTGCTTTCTACCCCGTCGGAACCCCTGGCCAGCCGTGGGGAGCGGCGGAGCGGGAGGCGTGGCGTGGCCGCCAGCAGCGCCTGCGTCGCTATGACGAAGAGGTGCTGCCGCGCATCGAGGCGTTGGCTTCGCGCTTTGACAAGGTGGCCTACGGCCAGCTCGACTACGCGGGCGAGACCTACACCTTGTTCGCCCTGCGCAGCCGCGACTGGAACCCGGCGCTGCCGGCTGCCCTGGTCACCGGTGGCGTGCACGGCTATGAGACCAGCGGCGTGATGGGCGCGCTGGAGTTCCTCGAAAAGCACGCCGCCGACTATGCCGGCAAGGCCAACCTGCTGGTGACGCCGTGCGTGAATCCGTGGGGCTTCGAGCGCATCAACCGCTGGAACTTCGATGCGATCGACCCGAACCGCAACTTCCGCGCCGACGGCCCGGCCCGCGAATCGACCGCCGTCATCGAACTGATCGCGCCGTATAAGGGCCAGTTCGTGCTGCACATCGACCTGCACGAAACCACCGACAGCGACGAGAGCGAGTTCCGCCCGGCGCTGGCCGCGCGTGACGGCAAGCCGTTCGAGCCGGGCCTGATTCCCGATGGGTTCTACCTGGTGGACGACAGCGAGAACCCACAACCGGCCTTCCAGCAGGCCGTCATCGCCGCGGTGGAGAAGGTCACCCACATCGCGCCGGCCGACGACAAGGGCGAGATCATCGGTTCGCCGGTGGTGGCCCATGGCGTGATCGAGTACCCGCTGGTGAAGCTGGGCCTGTGCGCCGGCATTACCGGCGCCAAGTACACCACCACCACCGAGGTCTACCCGGACAGCCCGCGGGCAACCCCGCAGCAGTGCAACGACGCGCAGGTGGCGGCGGTGTGCTCGGCGCTGGATTACGCGCTCGCCCATCGTTGATCGGTAGTGCCGGCCGCTGGTCGGCAACCACGGGACACTGGGATTGCCGGCCAGCGGCCGGCACTACCTCATCCAAGCGCGTCGGCCCACCACAGTGCGGCCGGTCCCGGCGGGGTGTCGCGACGCCGCAGCAGTGCAACGACGCGCAGGTGGCGGCGGTGTGCTCGGCGCTGGACTACGCGCTCGCCCATCGTTGATCGGCAGTGCCGGCCGCTGGCCGGCAACCACGGGACACTGGGAGTGCCGGCCAGCGGCCGGCACTACCTCAT
>NZ_JCAFRI010000015.1:0-121349 GCF_059367915.1 Stenotrophomonas sp. YJH_SMC_19 | reverse complement strand
GCCCGAGCGACTCGGCCAACTCCACGGCTTGGTGCTTGAACTCATCGGTGTAGCTACGGCGGGTGATACGGGACATAAGGGACCTCCAAGTGCGATCAAAGTATCGCTTCTTGGCGTCCGCTGACGGGGGGCCAGATCAGAGCTCCACAACGGCGGGAAGGTCAACACTTACGGACAATCCTTCCACGTCCCCCAAGCCAAGCCCGGTTACAAACACCTGCTCAAGTGCTGGCGAGAAGAGCAGGGGCGGCGCGCAGAACTGGCTAATGATGGGTGACGTGACTCCTCCGATGAACGGTTATTGGGGAGACGGAGAGCTCGGAAAGAGTGAGAGGGCATCCGTGCTTCACCGCATCCATTTCGTCAGTCCCTCGGTGGGTGGCCCGCTCTTCAATACGGTGTGGCTTCCCACGCTTGCCGACTTGCGGGCGCTGCTCACTGACGCCGACCTTTGCAAAGCAGCCGAAACCGAGGTGAGGGCGTTCATTGACACGTTCGTGGACCCGTTGCCCCCTGAGCTCGACGAGGTCATTCACCAGCCATCGATAAAACAGATTTCCAGCTTGCCGGATGATTGCGGGATCGGCGTGGGCGTTTTTGTGACTGACGCGTTTGCGTTCGTCCTTCAGCGGATGATTCAGGAGGCAATGGCTCAGCACCGTGCGCGTGAGCTGGATGGGTTATGGAGACAGTCAGCGGCCGGTGGCAAACGAGCCAGGCTCTGACCGCTGGCTCAATGCCCACCCTTGCGCGTTTTCAGATTCGAGGTATCGGTAAGGGGATGGCCCATTCTGGGGCTACTCATCCCCACTCAATCCCTCTCAAGGAGACGATACCCATGACACGCAAGACCTTCCTTCGCGCCCTTCTGCCCATCGCCCTGGCTTCGCTTGCAGTGCCCGCGTTCGCCGCCGACACCACCGCGGACCTGACGATTCAGGGCACCTTGACCAACACCTGCCAGCTGTCCGTGACCTCCATCGAAGGCATGGACTGGTCGGGCATCTCCGAAGCTGCCGCCCGCACCTCCGGGCTGAGCATCGTGTGCAACGCGGGCACGACTTACTCCATTTCGCCGGGCCAGGGGCAGAACTTCGGCCTGCTGTCCGGGTATGAGACCTATCGGGCTGTGACCAACGGCGCCGGGGCTTACATCCCCTACGGTTTCTTCAAGGACCCGCAGGGAAGCCAAGTATGGGGGGATGACACCGACGCGTTCACCGGCGTTGGCGATGGCACCGTCCAGAGCTACAACTACGCGGTGCGCTTCCTGGCCCTCAAGCAGGCCGTGGGCGGCAACTACACCGACACGGTCACCGTCACCGCCACTTACAACTGATCCCCATCGGTTGTCCCGACGCCCCCGGCTTGCCCCGGGGGCTTTTTGTTGCCGAAAAGATGAGTAGGTATGGGTTGACGGAATGGTATTCCGATCTAGTTTGAATGGAGACGCCCCTAAAGGAGACCCCATGACCCATTCCCAACGTTTTTTGGCCGTGGCCGCCGCGTCCTTGCTGTCCTTTTCGGCGTCCGCCGGTTCCATCTCCGTCGGCCCCACCACCCTGATGGCCGATACCTCGGCCAAGCACGTCGCCGTGACCCTGCACAACAGCGGCGACGCGTCGGTGCGTTACCAGGTGAAAGCCGTGGGGTGGGATCAGGCCACAGGGCAGAACGTGTTTTCACCCACCACGGATATCGTGGGGGCGCCCACCTTCGTGGACGTCCCGCCCCAATCCAAGCGCACCGCCCGGTTGATGAGGGTGGGCGCGCTGGGCGAGCGGCGCTACTACCGCGTCCTGCTAATGCAGCTCAGGGCTCCCAACGTCCAAGGCGTCCAGTTGCTGGTCAACCAGGACTTGCCCGTGGCCTTTGAGGTCGCCAACGCGCCTGTCCCCCAGGTGACCGTCCAGGCGGTGCCCAAGGGCTACCGGCTGACCAACCACGGCCAGACCGCCGCCCGCGTGTCGTCCATCGGCCCGGCTGGTGGCAAGCCGTGGCGCGAGGGTGCGTTGGGTTGGACCCTGCCGGGGGCCTCAATGACCTACGAGGCCCAGCCCGGGCAGCGCGCTGAAAACCTTTCAATCACCGTCAACGGCCAGCCCGTCACCGTCCCTGTGGGGCGGTGATCCATGCGTGGCCACGCCTTGGCGTTGTTGTTGCTGGCTGCATCGTCGGCCAGCGCAGCGGTGCCCGAAGGCGTGGCACCCGCGTTCCTGGTGCCGGTGATCGGCGGCAAGGCCAAGGCGGATCCGCTCACGTTCTGGCAGCAAGGCGGTCAGTGGTTCGCCGAGCCGGCCACGTGGCGCGAGGTCGGACTCCAGCTTCCACCGGGTCAAACGGATCCGATGAGCGCCCAGGCGCTGGGCGTGGGCTTTGCCGTGGACGAGGCCAGCGCCACGGTCGCTCTGGACTTGCCGGCAGACCGGCTCAAAGCCCAGCGCGTGGCCCGTGTCCGCGCCGAGCGCGGCCCCATCGCGCCGCCCGCTCCCGGGGTGCTGGTGAACTACAGCGTGGCGGGCATGGTGTCCGAGCAACAGCAGGCGCTCTCCTTGGGGCACGAAGTCCGCAAGGCGGGCCGTTGGGGCGTTGTCAGCACCAGCGGGCAGGTCAACACCGACGCGTCGGGCACCGGCTACGTTCGCGGCGTGACGCGCTGGCAGAAAGACGATCCCAACCGCTTGGTGACTTACCAGGCCGGCGATGTGTTCGCTGGTCCGTCGTCCTCTCCGGTCAACCTGGCTGGGATGCGCGTGGCCAAGGACCCGCGGGCGTTGGACCCGTTGACGCCCACCTATCCCGTCCCGATGCTCGGTGGCGTGGCGCTCGATCCGGCCACGGTGGAAGTCCTGGCCAACCGCGCCCGTGTGCTGCAGGGCCAGGTGGGGAAGGGGCCGTTCACGGCCGATGGCAGCGCCTTGGGCACCGGTGCGCAGCAAACCCGAGTGGTGGTGCGAGACCCTTACGGCCGCGAAACCGTGGTGAGCGATCAGCGTTTCTACGTCGCCCCCACGTTGCTCCGCAAAGGGCTCACCACCTGGGAAGTCGCCGCCGGCCGTGTGCGCCAAGGGGAGAGCGATTATGGAGCGTTGGGCGCGACCGGGGCGGTGGCTTGGGGCCTCAATGACCGGTGGAGCCTGCGCGGCACCGCCCAAACCTCATCGAACGGTAAGGCCAACGTGGCGTTGGGGGCCACCACGGTGCTTGGCACCTACGGCACGCTGGATCTGGAAGTGGGCACGTCAACCCAAGGCGGCCAACGGCAGGCCATGGCTTACGACTACCGCGGCCCGGGGTTTGGCGTGCGCCTGGAGCACGAGCGCCAACAGGACTACTGGCGCCTGCGCGCCTCCAATGCGGTGGAGGTGGAGCAGCGCACCCGAGGCTCGGTCTTCTGGCGGCCCACGCCCCAGTGGTCCCTTCGGGCCAGCTATTCGGACGTGCGCACGCCACGCTTTCGCACCGCTTACGCCGACGCCGGGCTGACTTGGCGTGGCTACGGGCGCACCGTGGCCGTCTCCGCGTTGCGCGATCTGGAGCGCAAGGAAACCCGGGTGGAGGTGGGCTACAGCTACGATTTCGGCCGGGGCAAGGGCGTGAGCGTTAGGGCCCGGCAAGCCCCCGATGCCACCGCTTGGGCCGTCCAAGGACGCGCCCGTCCCACGGTGTTGGGAACCCCTGTCGGCTTGTCTGCTTCGGTGGACGAGGGAGCGGCTGGCCAGACCGCCCGGGCCAACGCCAACTGGACCACCCGGGCAGGGTGGGCCCAGATCAACGCCGAGCACGGGCCCAGCGGCACCTGGGCTTCCGGTTCGATGGCCGGTGCCGTCCACCTGGACCGCCAGGGCGTGACGTTCCTAGGTCCGGCCGAATCCTTCGCCGTGGTGGACGTGCCCGGCCAAGCCGGGGTGCCGGTGAGGGTGGGCGGCAGATTGGTGGGGAAGACCAACGCCCAAGGCCGCCTGGTGGTGGGCGAGGTGACCCCGATGGTGCCCACGGAGGTCCGCGTAGACGATCGGGCGCTGCCACTGGGCACCCAATTGGCCGAGATCGAGCAAACCGCCACCGCTGGCCGCCAAGCCGGCATGCACCTTACCTTCCCGGTCCTGACCGAGGCCGCGCGCACCTTCCGCCTCACTGGCTCGGCCATCGAAGCGGGCACGCTGGCCAAGACGGCGACCGAGACCACCCAGGTGGGCTATGACGGGGTGCTCTACCTGAAGCAGCCGCGCCCCGGCCAGACGGTGGAGGTGGAAGGGGTCTGCAAGGCCACGTTGTCCAGCAACTTGGGCAACGCGACGGTCGCTCTCGATCTGGATTGCAAGTAGAAATTTGTCAGGACGGCGTGCTAGCACTCCAGCGGTGATCGTTTCGGACCCCATCGGGCAATGGCCGAATCGATGGTGTGTATTTTCCAGACACGGCCGTTGCTTTGAGGGAATCGGACCAGCGCCACAGATCAATGAGGTCGCCGACGGTGCGCTCGGAAATGTCAGCGTCCGTTTCCCCCATTTCCTCTGAGTGCTTGTCCAGTCGTGACTGGATTCGTTTGAGGATCTCCAGCGCGTCTGCATACAGAACACTGCCTTGATAGCCCACGGAGTTGAAGGCCGTCTGGAGCTGGTGCAGCCGGCGATTGATCTTGTGGCCCTCTTCCTCAAGCTTTGCTAAGCAAGAGGCGGCGGCGACCCGTCCATCCTTTGGAGCTGGCTTGGTGAGTCTATGCTCCTGAAGAAGCCGTTCGTAATTTGCGTAACCGTTGATGGCGCCTTCAATGGCTTGGGTGATCTCACCCAAGATAGGCGCGATGAAGACTTTGGCTTCGGTGCGCTTTCGGCGCTCCTGCCAATTCGCGAGCCATGCACCAGCTCCAACTGCAAGGAACGAACCTACGGCCGGGCCGACAATGACGTTGGCAAGCTCTGGAACCTTGCTGTGTTGTGCTCCCATGAGAATACCTGCAATCAATGCAGTGACGACCAAGACGATCGCCCAAGGATTGATGGACAGCCATTCGGGCAAGCTGATCTTCTGCGAGTCTGTGTCATGAGCCATGCGGTTCCCCTTAATTTCCGTTTGAGAGCCTGCGCGTTGTCATCCCCTGCGCAGTTTTTACTACTCTAACCTCACTCGACCCCAAGCCGGGCGAGAGGCAGGTGCTCCAAGAGGTGTCGAGACAGGGGGGGGGGGCAAGGCGAGGCCACTGTCTCAGGGGCTGAGAGGGGGCTCATATGCTGCTTATGAACAATGCTTGGGCCAACAAGCCGTGTCCTCTGGTGGTTTGGAGGTCGTGCGTAGCGATTGCCTGGTTCGCATGACGGCTCATCTACCGTGTGACTGCCGCCAGGAGGCTCATCACCTCCGGAGCACTACTGTCCCTGGTCCATGGATCTGAATCTGAAGGCTGGAAAGGGTAGTATCGCCGAAAGTATTGTTGTGATAAATGATTGATATGCTGGGCAACGGTAGACCTTCGGGGCTAACCAGGCTTCGTCGCTCGTCTTGCTGAAGGGCTCCTGCTGGTGGTGGACTACAACGGCGGGGACTGATCTACGGCTGGCCGGAAAATGGGAGGGCGCCTGGTCGGACAGTTGTGGGCCGAGCGCAGCGACGGGCGGGCCGTCTGCCTCATCGCGCAGTTGAGGGATGAAAACAACAGCAGCCTTACCGATCAGCTGCAGCGATCGGTAAGTAATCAGGATAACAGGGGGCAATGGAATGGCTGTCTACATCTCAAGTTTGGATGTTCTGAATTTTAGATCATGTGTTTCCACAAGCTTGCAGCTGACCAGCTTTACACCGCTGGTTGGGTTGAATAATTGCGGGAAGAGCAATTGTCTTACCGCGCTCCAATGGCTCGTGCGTAAGGCAAAGCTTGGTGTGGAAGATTTCCACGAGCCGACCCTGCCGGTGCAAGTGATGGGAACACTGCGTGGGATCACCGAGGCTGATCTGGCGGTCCTGGAGCAAAAGCACCGAAAGAAGATTGAAGGACACGTTCGGGACGGGGCGCTGATGGTTCGTCGCGAACAGCAGGTGCCTGGGGGCGACACCGAACTGACCGTGATGAATCCCGACACAGGCGACTGGGAGCCGAACCCTACGGGCATCGATAACGCCATCTCAGCACTCTTTCCAGATCCTATTCGCATCGGAGCAATGGAGAATGCTGAGGAGGACGCCAGTAAGGCCAAGACGACGACCACGATCGGCAAGCTGCTGGCCTCGATGCTTGCCGCTATCCAAGAGCAGCACGAGGAGGCCTTGACCCCGCACTTGGCAGCCATCCTAGGAATGATCTCTGCAGAAGGTGGGGATCGTTTTAAAGAGTTGGGTCGCATCGACGATTCAATCAATCGTAAGATTTCGGATCTTTTTCCTGGTATCCACATCAAGCTGGATTTCCCAGTGCCGGTCTTCAATGACCTTATTAAGGCGGGAACTGTCAAAGTTTACGAAGGGGAGGGGCGTGGACGTGCCTTCGGGTCATACGGCCATGGCGCGCAGCGCGCCATCCAGATGGCCATGGTCCGGCATCTGGCGGATCTCAAGCGTGGAGCAGCGGCTGCGGGCGGAGTAACGCTACTGCTGGTGGACGAGCCGGAACTCTTCATGCACCCCTTTGCAGTGGAGCAAGTGCGTGAAGCCTTGCGTGCGTTGTCAGAGGCTGGATATCAGGTCGTGTTCTCAACCCACTCTGCTCAGATGATCTTGGCCAAGGACGCGAAGAACGCTCTGCTAATGACGAAAAAGCATCCGGAGGGAACCAAAGCCCGTCCGCGCATGCAATCCGTCGTAGAACAATTGGTGGACAATCCCACGCATCAACTCCAGCAGCTATTCAGCCTGACAAATTCGTCTCAGATATTGTTTGCCGACAAAGTCGTGCTCACAGAAGGGAAGACCGAACTCCGGCTGTTGCCATCCATCTTCCAGTTGGTGGCGGGCAAAACCATGGGGCAGTCATCGTTGGCAATTGTTGCGATGAGTGGGGTCTCGGATACTCGTAAGTCAATGGAAGTTTTGTCTGCCCTAGGGTTGCCTGCGTGTGCCATCGTGGACTTGGATTTCGCTTTCCGCCAAGCAACAAAGCATGGTTTCCTGCAGGCGGATGATCCCGATGTTGCTGCGTGCAAGAACGCTCTCGCGAGGATGGCAGGCGCGGGCGTCGTGACTTTAGACGGAGCGTTGCCTTGCAAGGGGATTCAAGGGCCGGCTTCGAAGGCATTCGAGTTGCTTGCGGCCGATGACCAAGCAAAGCCCCACATCGCTGCTTTAATACAGAAACTGCGTGCTCAAGGCCTTTGGTTGTGGGGCGCTGGTGCCATTGAGCCTCACCTTGGGATTTCGGAGAAGTCGGAACACGCCTGGCTATCTCTCCAAGTCCGATTGGAGAGCGAGCCACTGGAAGATTGCTGCTCGGACGCAGATGGCATTCGATCCTTGATCGAATGGCTGGATGCCCCGCCTGCGGTTCAGCCGGCATGAGCGGCCGCGAGTGGAGCGCCTATCAGCTGGTGGATTCCGAACGGGAGCTCCGCGTCTCGGAGCATCGGTTCTACGTTGAGCAGGCCAAGACCCGCCTTCTGTCTCAGTTCGCCAACATTGAGGCGGAGGCCGATCAAGCGGAATCCGAGCACTGGGAGCGCAGCGGTCAGTCCTTCGACCCTGACTGGCACGACCCTGGCGATCTAGCGGACGCTGCGCGCGATCACGGCGTCGAGTTCTACCAGCTTCTAAGTGAGATGCATGATCGAACCCGCCTCAGTGTGGTGGCTGGCATGTATCACCATTGGGACAAGACATTTCGACGCTTCCTCGTTCGTGAGTTTAGGTGGCCCAAGTTGGTGATCGGCGACAACACGCGGCGCGCTCTTTGGAAGCTGGAAAGCGCGAAGCTGGAGAGGTTGCTTGAAGCCATCGGCTTGGACCTTTCTGCTCTCGCCTGTTACCCACGCATTGATGCCATGCGGTTGGTCGTCAATGTGTTCAAGCACGGGGAGGGGAAGTCATTGGACGATCTCCAGCTGCGCTACCCGGAGTTCTTGCGAGCAAGTTCTCACGGATGGAACTTGTTCGACGACACCGACATGGAGGTGTCGGATGTTCACGTCGATGACTTTGCTGCGTCTATTGAACTGTTCTGGCGTGAATTGCCGGCTACCGTAAAGTTCGACGAGGCAAACCTAGATGTTCCAGACGATTTTGCAAAGGCCTGGAACAAAGACCTTGAGGCGCAGAAGGTATCTCGCTTTGTCAAACAGCACGACATTTAACCGGTGTTGTCTCTTTGAGTAGCCCGGGTGAGCGCTTGGTTCCATCGAAATAGTGAAATGGTGGAATCGAAGCGCTCGTGGCTCAGGGCGGAAGTCGGGGCTGGGGCGGCGGCGTTAGGTGCTCCGGAGCGCGATGTTCTAACGAAAATTTTCGTAGATGAGCTTTCCCGACCGTTCGAGCCCCGCATGGAGGATCGGGGTTTCCTCGGGGCCATGGTAGAACTCCAAGTCAACCGGGATGGGCAGTCGTTGCGCTAGTTCGGCCTCCCAGTGCTCGGAGTATCGGCTGAAGGTCGCGAACCCATCGCTAAAGTCGACTCCTGGTGCCGCTGAAAGATCAAGCTCCACCGCGATGTCAATGTCGCTGTCGAGGCGATGATCGCCTCTTAGCCGGCTCCCGAACAAGTGGATCTTCGCGATGATAGGTTCTTGGCGAGCCCATTTCAGCAGCACTGCTTCGATCACTTCTAGGTCCATTGCAACTCCAATGTCAGATCAGCTGTCCAGCTGGGGCGGACTTTATCACCCTATGATGCGTGCTCTTGGATCTGCTGCCGCGCGCACAGCAGCTTACCGGTCGGCCGGTGTCTGCCGGCGACAAGCTATTCGGTCTTCAGGTAAAGCATGGGCGTCCCATCTCCCCCACGGGCCTACCCCCGATCTAAGCGTGCCATAGTTCAGCAGGTGAAGCGGGCACTCGGCCACGTCCAGTGCGGCGGCGGCCCACTCGTCATCATCGCCCAAATGCGGCTCCTCCTTGCCCCCGTGGAAGAGGTTGTTGCGCACGCGGCGTGCGGCTTCGACCAGAGCGCCGGCATTGGATTGCTGAAGGGGTAGGCGCTGGAAGACGGCGCGGTTGAGGCCGTTGAGCACCACCACCTCTTGGACCATCGGGCGGTCACGCGGAGGTGAGAGAATCTGCTCGCGCGTGCTGTCCGACACCCGATCGAAGAAGAGTGAATCGTCCAGCCGTGACACCGTTTCATCCACCGCGGGCCAGTTCACCTGGGCCATTCGGTAGGGACCGGCGCGAAGAAAGCCTGGATCGTTCTTGAGTCGAAACTCCAGCTGCGCGAACGCCCGCAGCAGGTCGAACGCGAGGGGATCAGAGACGGGCATGGGTGCCTTCAAGGTCGGTGGAGGATGCGGGCTTCTGAATCTGTCGGCCAGAGGCCGCACATTCTGAGTTTAGCCGTCCCGAAGCCCTGGACACCGCGCCGCTCTCTGTTTGCATGGGGGAGAAGGAATACAAACGTATTCCAGAAAGGAGGGTGCATGAAGGGTTGGGACCGGGCGTGGGACATCCTGAGCGAGGTTGGTAAGTTCACCCTGGGGATGTCGGCGCCTTTTTTTGCGTCCTCTTCACCATCGCCGTTTTGACGGAGAAGCTGGAAAAGAAGGATGCGGTAACCAAGAGGGCGCAGGCGATCGAGGAGGCGATGCCCATGGCTGCCGAGATCATTGCCGTGGCCGACGAGGGCGTTCCCAAAGAATGCTCCGATGGAACGTGGGAAAAAGATGGGCTGACTTGCAGGCTGAACGAGGCGCGTGTGGCGGCAGCCGACAATTTTAAGGTGCTCTACCGGATGAACGTGCCGGGCACTGAGAAGATAGAGGCTTACAAGCTCTTCCAGAGGGGAGAGGATGAGGTTAAGCGCTACCAATGGGCGGTTTGCCTGAAAGGCGACAACAAGGAGTTGGTGGATTGGGAGGCCGACTACGCGCTTGGCGCTTATGAGTTTTCGAAGAACATTCTGGAACGTCCTTGCAGCCATTCCAGCCAATACCCTGAGGCGTGCAAGAAGGAAGGCCTCTGGTGATTGATCTCTCGTGCCTCTGTCGCCAGGACATCATCGCCCACGGCATTTCTTTCAGTGCGCTGTTGGGGACACCTTTGGACAGGCTTCGCTGGGGCGGTTCGTGCCTGTCTGTGTTGAAGTTGCGCGGACAGGTGACCGAGCACGCCATGCGGCGCTTCGCGTTGGGCCAGGACTTCGATGGGATTCAGCAATTGTGGGAGGGCGCCGCTCATTACGAAAGTGCAGCGGGCTACCGGGTGGGGTTTCGCCTGCCGGAGGGATTTATCGATGAGTTGGCGATGGCTGACGCGGAACAACGCGACCTGCTGCGGTTCGCCCACCTTCGAGCCGTTGGACGTGCGTTGTTGTCGCTGGCATGCCAACGGGATCACCAGGTGCTGTTTGTCGCGTCCGATAGGTTGGAGGATGACTGGACGCACCACTGGCTGTTCGCCATCGCATGCGCACCGAACGGAAAGTGGGAACGGCTTGCGCTGAGCTTGCGGTTGGCGGCCAGCGAGGACGCTTACACCCACGCCATGGGTGCCTTCATGGAAGCGTTCCTGGAGACCAAACGATTGGAGCGCTTCTTCCGCCCAGCCCCCGTGGGCCGACCGAGGCAGAGGCTGTGACGCTGACGCCCAAGCCTCCCCTGACGGCCGTGCTGCCCAAGGTGCCCCTGTCCTCGACCTTGCGCCAGGCATCGGCCGCACGCGCTAGAGCAGCCGGGGTGAGCGAGAGCGAAGCCGTGCGCCAATGGCTCACCTGCTACCAGCAGTTGCCCGACCTCCTCTCTCCGTGTCCGGCTGGCCCTTGGGATGAGCGGTTGCCGCCCATTCGGGCATCCCGCGACCTGGTCAACCAAGTGCGGGCAACGGCGAGACGTCAAGGCGTGAGCGTGGCGGAGCTCATCCGTCGGGTAGTGGCGTTCCAGGTGCTTTGACACGTAGTCTGGCCACCACCGGCGGGTGCCACTTGCCCTTCGCCAGGCGCTTCTGGACGAAGGCGCGGTAAGCCTCAGGGGAGGGCGGCGATTTACGTTTGTGCCGGCGTGTGTTGCAGACCAAGCAGGCGGCAGCGATGTTGCCGGCCACGTCCTTACCGCCCTCTTGCTGGGCCACCAGGTGCTCGGCGGTGCAGCGGAGCGGCGCGGCCGTTTTGGCGCGCAGGCCGAACGGCTTTAGTTCATCGGGTGAGGCATTCCACATCGGCAGGCTGCAATAGCAGCACCGGCCCTTCTGGGCGAGGAAAGCCTCGGTTCTCAACCGTTGGAGTTTGGGCATGCTTAGATCTCAAAAAACAGGAAAAACCATCCCGTCGTCGCTTGTGCGATCGAATCGGGAACCTGTTGCCTTGAGCTAAGCAGGCAATACGCCGGGGGCATTTCCCCTCGCGGCAAGGGAGTTATCGCGCCCCAGGGTGGTGGGTGTCAAGATGGGGCCCGTTCGGGTGGCCATGCTAGGAACGATGGGCTATAACCGTTGGATTCCCTACCGGAACGCTCCTTTGGCCCTGACCACCCTGAAATCCCTCAACGCCGAAATCAAACAGCTCTAAGCCCAGAAGAAACTGGTGGAGAAGCGCGACGGCGAGGTGCCCAAAGCCCTGGCGGTCCTGCAGAAGTATGCGAAGGTCCTCAGTCCGGCCCAGCGGCGGCAGGTGGCCAAGCTCATCGGAGAAACGATCGACGCCAAGCCGGCGCACGCCGCCAATGCTGCCCCGGGACCCCGAAAGGGCCGCAAGCTGGGCAAGGTCGCGCCGAAGTATCGCCTCCCAACCGGTGAGACGTGGGCAGGTCGGGATTTGGCCCCCAAGGCCTTCACCGCGTGGGCCAAGTCCGCCGAGGGCAAGGCGTGGGCTCAGGCCAACCCCGGAGCGAAGTTCCCCCGGCCCATGGCGCATCGAAGAAGGCACCGGGCAAGGTGGTCAAGAAGGCGGGCAAGCCGGTGAAGAAGGCCGCCCAGAAGGCCGTCAAGAAACTTGCGAAGAAAGCCGTCGCCAAGAAGGCCGGCAAGAAGGCCTGATCATGCGCGGCCTGTGCCCCAAGAAGAAGAGCCGGCTCTCGCCGCAAGGCAAAGCCATCGCGGCCGCCCACGTGCTGCTGGACAGTGCCGAGGGCCGATTGGACGAGAAGGCCGCCGGCAGGCGCTTGCGCGAGGAAGTGGGCCTCCAATGGTCCTACCTGACTTGCATCCAATACCTGTCAGGGCAAGAAGCCTTGGCGGCCATTGAATCGCTGCCCAAAGGGTGGGAGGAAAACGGGCGCACCCAGGGGCACCTGTTTGGGGCTGCAGTCATGGCTGCGCACACGGTGGCCAACCTGCGTTCGGACGGCAGCTCGTTGTGCGCCAGCTACTTGGCCCAAGAGCTCAAAGGGAAAACCGTGGAGCAGTGGCTGGCCGAGAAATTCGACGTGTTCCGGGAAGAAGTCTGACACCGGATGCCCATGGGCCCCTGATGGTGGCCCGAAGAGCTTTGGTTACCGTGGGTGTGCCGTCGAGGCCATCTCACCCGGCAACGGGGGACGGGGGCGAGAATCCCCATTCAAGCGCAGATCACCGCGGTCACACGCGAAGGGCCTTGGTTCGTCTGGCTTGCTGTTGCCCCTGGTCCTGCATGCGATCAAATCAGGATGCAGCGGTAAAGGCCTAAGTCTTGATATCGAAACTGATGGGTGAGGGTGTGGTGCGGCAGAGGGAATTGAAGCTAGCTGCTGCCTGCCATTGGCCTCAGCGGCTAAAGCTGATCGGGCGTAGATGTCCGCCGGAGGCTTTTTCTTGGCGCCTCATCCGCGATCGATTGCGCACCAGCGCCGCATCTACTCGGTTGATTTTAGAAGCGGCGGGGAAACTGTGTCGAACGGTCAACGTGCGGGAGTTGACCCATCGGTAACGTAGCGGCCAGTGTCGGATGATTCTTCCGAAAGATTGGCAAGGCTAACTGATGGAAATAGGCACGTTGCCTGAACCGTTCAATCAACTCGACTTGGCTGGGGTAGAGCGCCGATGCAGGGGTACCTTTGGGTGGATTCATAGGCAAACGATCGGCAGATGACTTTCACGCCGATGTCACGCGGTTGCGGCGATCTTCACCCCCAAGCGGACAGGGGGCCGCTGAGCGCCAATGGCCCGGGCGCTATGACTTGCTGCCAACCCGTGGGACTGTAGGACCCCATCATGGAACTACTTTTGTCTCTTGCTATGGTTATCTTGGCTTCCGCAACTGGTCTGGCGCTGCTCCAGCTTGTAATCGCGCTCTTCAAGGCGCCGTCCTGCCGGGAATGGTTGCGCCGCAGGAGAGCGAGATGATGCGTTCGTTTCACTACACCTACCAGAAGGCTCGCGCTTGGCACAGCTCCGTAGCGACATCGATTTGGGCCGGAGTCCGCTATTCGTTGACGGGCGACACCGGCTATTTCAAGTCGCACGGTGGCTGGCGTCTGTCTCGCGTGCACCGGGGGCCTGAATCGGCGGAGCAATGATCGCTTCGGCTGAGCCTGGCGGGCCGCCAAAGGATTTAAGCCCTACACAACCCGCTCGGTTTGTTTCGCTTACAGATCGGCCGTTTGTGGTGCGGTGAGCCCATCTACCCGGACGGCCGAAATGACGGGCGGCGCGCAGGCGTTGCTCTCACCGCTGCCGCTGTCGGATACTGATCCTGTCCATCGTTCGTAGCTCGCAGTTCGCGCCGCCCACGGAGCCACAAGAGGGACGAAAGCCGCGGTTCTCGCGCACCTCGGGGCCGTGATCCCTAGCGAGGTCATTGCTCTTGCAGCCAACTTGAGTCGGGGACGGGGCTAGCCATGGAGCACTCTTAAAGGTTCAGGAATAGCGCAACTGAAAACTGAAATTCAAGCTGGCCTGCGTTTTGTGCACAGCTGATCCACGTTGGCCGGCTTGCACTGGTGCCGAGTGAAAGGTAGCCCGTAATGTCTAAGTGTGCGGTGGTGTTCGTAAGCGCGGCTGTGGAAGAGATCGGTGAGGAGCGCTTGCCCGAAGTCATGCGTGCAGGCCGAGAGTTCAATGCCAAGTGCGGCTCGCGTGCAGTTGTATGCTTCGACGGCAGCAGGTTTTTAACGTATTTGGAAGGCACAGCGAGTGCGGTGGCTGCGAGCTCCGTTTACACCCAGTCCTTCACCCTGCATACCGAAATCGTTGAGCTGGCGCGGGGCTCCATCCAGCAGTTGCGGTTCCCTGCGCATGCGTTGCTCTTCCTGCCAGTGTCGGAGGCCGAGATGAAAGGGTTGATGAGGTCGGACTGGGTTAACTTCTCCCAGCGCTTCGGTGGGAAGTTCGTGCCTGAAACGGGAATGGAACGGCTTGCCGAATTGGTCAACAGTCGGATGAATGACATCCCGCGATGACGGGGTAGCGGACTTGCCTGTAGGTCCCGCGGTTGAGATCGGACAAGCGGAAGCACGGGCGTTGGCAATTTGGCACAGTCGATAGGGGCCTGCCATGCGGTTGGAATTCACTCACAGCCACATCTACCCTGGGGCCGCAGCGACCCTGAACGGAGAGCAGGCCGAATCGGGCGAGGGAATCACGTGCTTGGTCGAGCTCAGCGATGGCGTGGTCCTTTCGACCAATTGTCTGGTTCAAGACGGTGAGATCATTCTTTCCATGCCGAGCTACCTGACCGCCCGTGGTGCAAAGATTCCCGCTAAGGATTGGGTGCTGCGGAAGGACTTGGAAACCGGCGCTTGGAAGGCAAAATCAAAGGGTGCCGAGTAGCGCGTGTCGCTCTCCACGACCCGGCAGTTTTTTTGGTCTAAAGCAGTCATTGGAGCATGTCATGCCAAATCGTGCGGTGGTCTTTGTGAGCGAGGCCAGCCCCTACCTCTCCGCTGGCCGACTGGTTGAGTTGATGGCCGATGCTGAGCGGTTCAACAGGCAAGCCGGGGTGACTGGTGTGACCCTCTACGACGGGGCCCGCTTCCTGTCCTACATGGAAGGCGCACCGGACGGCCTTCGCGTTGCATACGCCAGGGCATCCGAAGCGCGCAGCCACCTGAACTTGATTGAGTTGGCACGCGGACGTGTCTCGCAACGCCGGCTGCCGCGGTGGCCAATGCGATTGTTTGAGGCCAATGAGGGCCAGCTGCAGAGCATCGCGATGGCGGGCTGGGCCGGCTTCGCGCAGCGGGGCGATGCGGAAGCAATGAATGCTACGGCGATGGATCTCCTTGTGCGATTCACAGGTGGGCCGGCTGCCTCGGTCTACGTTGGGCCCCTGTCTAGGCCACTTAGCAAAGGAGGGGCGAACTGAGCATTTAGGCAAGCGGTCTGCTACACAGGAACGAAGCGACGCTCGGAGTCACATTGCCGGCCGCCAGTGAGGGATGAATTGCTAGGTTGCAGTCGTCTGAGCCTGACTTTCCGCGTCGCAGGAAGGGCAAGCGTGGAACATACGGGATTGGTTGCGGCCAGCGGCGTTCGCGTGCACACTGCTTTTGAACAGTCAGGGTTCGAGGGCCATGGGTACTTCCAAGCCGGGCAAAGATTTAGAACGGGTCACCTTGTCGGTGGGAGAGCACGTTTACACCTCCGAGATCTGGCGGCTCAGTGAAAGCCGTTGGGTTCTTCTCGCTGTCGAGGTCCACGGCGTGGGAGGGCGCTCGGATTTGAGCATCAAAGCGTCGTCGTGCCTCCATGCGTTGGACGCGGGAGAGCGGATTGCGTCTGAGATTCTCAACAACCCCAATGGCTGAATTGGCGTTGGAAGGTTCAATCGACTGAATGGATCCCAAGGACGGCAGATGAGCATTTTGAACGTGTTGCTGAGTGCCGATCACTTGGCTGTGACCGTCGATACCCTTGCGCAAGATGCTCAAACCGGGGCGCACTCAGAGGGCGCCAAGTTGCTTCTGCTGCCTCAGCACAACGCCGTCTTGGCCACGCGTGGGTCGGCCCAGTTCTTCCTAAGAATCTACGAGCTCTGTCTCCAAGCCAGTTTTCGAGCAGACTTCACGATAGAGCGGCTGTCCGGCGAGCTTGGCGGCGTGATTGATCGCCTCTGGCCAAACTACGTGAGCGCGGCGGCAGCCGCTGGCATACCCATCAGCGCTATGCACACGGAGTTGGTTTTGGGCGGCTGGTCGGCGCACGCCCAGCGCATGGTTGCCACCGCTTATGCAAAGTCCGAAGATGGCCGTCCCGCCGTGGTCCAAGCGCTGGTGGGAGGCTTGGCGTCGCCAGGAGAGCCCTTGCGGAATCAGCCAGCAGGCATGGGACGGGCGGAGTTGATGGCAGCAGGACGCTTGCAAGCCGCTTACCTCAACGGCGACAGCGAGCGGCCATTAGCGGGCGGTCGTCTGTTGGCAGCAATTCTCTCAAAGGGCCAAGCAACCGTTCTCGATCTGGGAGGTCTCTAGGGGGCAGGGCAAAGCGTCGATTTGCTCGGCCACGGACCTCAGTCCATGACGCAAGCCAAGCAGAAAGTCTGCATTGGAGCGTTGGCTGGGGAGGCACATGGATGTCGACGATCATGGGCATCAGGTGGGCCCATGCAAGGCGCACCGTGGTGGGATTGGCAGAACTGGCCACCAAAGCCCTGACCGCATACTCCAAGGCATTGGTTTTGCCCTCAGCGTTGGGCAGGCGCCTCTCGCACTCGCTCAGGCGGAGCTCCAACTTGACCAACGCCTCCGTCTCAGCCTTGTGCATACCCCTCCTCCATTGGCTGGCCACCGAATCGCGGTCTGGCAGCAGGGTGGCCCCAAGCTCAAGCGTTGGAAACCGGTGAGCGTTCCGCTTGACTGCACCGTCAATCGGCCCTTTCGGGCCAGCACACAGCGGTCCACTCTTCAATCACGACTCGCCATGCGCGGGTGGTTAGGTTGGGGGCAAAGCTTTTCCAACCTCGCGCGTGCCACCGCCTAGCGGTTGTCACAGAGCGGGCAAGTGAGCACGGCGGCGCCGTCCAAGTCCAGCAGGCCATGCCCTGGAACCAATCGCAGTTGGCGGCCGCATTCCAGACAAGCGCAACTGATCCGCGTGACCTGCAAGAGCGAGCCGTCGGCCCGCCGCACACCCTCAACCTGATCGATGAAGAAACGTCCAATGTTGGGCATGAAGATGAACAAAAAGCTGAACAGAGCGGAATGCATATGATGCACCGCGACAACCCCACCGGAACCAGATGAGAAAATTGGATTCTGAAGAATTCATCTACGGGGTCGTCCGCGCAGTCCGCACGCCAGATACCGCTGTCCGATTCCTCTATTGCCGTCGCAGGAGCATGATAAAGAGGCGGGCTGCACGGCGACAGCCTTAGGCACAGGGAAGTCACCGAGCGGCGCTGTTGGAAAGCGCTGAGCCAGTTCGTTAACCAGCAAAAGGCCAGACCGGCGGCCAGTCGGTTGCGACCACTGCTGAGGGTGTGTGTCGCGCGTTGCCCTAAAGAGGCCGCCTGCTAGGGGTGCCGATCACGACGATGCCCTGAACTGCCGGGGCGTCACCTAGGGCGAGGGGGAGTCACCCCGTTGGTTCGGCGGCGCCAACTGGGGTCAGCGCCATAGCGGAGATTTTCACGATTGTCGCGTCCATCGGACGCACGGACATCTTGCTAGGGCGAACGTCAAGCGCCAGTGAACGCGCTCGGGTCGACCCGTGCGCGAGGGCTACCCAACTTGGATGGCGGCAAGCGCGTCTTTGGTTGAGAGAGGGCAGCCATAGTGCCACCCTTGGCCAATAGCCTCTGGAGCAATCCGGTAGAGCAGCAAATCTTGCGCCTCTGATTCGACGCCTTCTGCGATGACATCCAGCCCAAGCTCACGTGCGATGCGATACATCCCTGGCAAAACGGGCCGCAGGGGGGAGTCCTCGTTGATAGCGGCCACGAACATGCGATCGATCTTGATTCCTCGAAATGGCGATTGGGCGAGGTGGGAGAAGTTGGCGCTGCCGGTCCCGAAGTCGTCGATCAAGAACCGGTATCCCAGAACTGAGAGGGCCTGCATGTTGCTCTTTGCGGCAGCGGACACGAGTTCTTCCCGCTCGGTGATCTCGATGCGAATTTGCTCTGGCAACACGCCAAAATCGTTGGTGACGCTGCCGATGTAGCGAACGACGCACTCTTGGGCCATGTCCACGGGCTCGGCATTGATGCTTACGTAGAGGTTCCTATGCTCCCTCAGCGCGGGGGCGAGATCATTCATGGCACGGGCCAGCACGTATCGAAAAAGATCAGGACTCAGGCCGAATCGGTGGGCGATGGGCACGAAGATGGCCGGCGGGATTTCATCGTCTCCCGGCGGGCGCCAGCGGCTGAGCGCTTCAAATCCCACGAGCTCCCGCGTGCCAATTCGACGCAGTGGCTGGTAGGCCAGTTCGATCTCGCTGCGCTTCAGTGCAAGCACCAACCGTTGCTGGATGGTTTGCCGAGCCGTGATTTGGTGTTTGATCAGCAAGAACGCGAGCAACAGCCCTACCGAGGCACCCGCTGCCAGGATGGTGGTGAGCAACGCCGAGGGCAGTTCGGACACCACGTGCCTAGGGCTGGTAACGAACGCGCAAACGTCGGCCACCCGGCTGCAATGTTGAGCTTGGACGAGAGACGGGGTGCCGACGCGGCTGGTCGGGGACAAGGTGCGGAATGTAAACGATCGGTCCTTCGTTTCGATGCTGATGGAGCTGCTGCGCGCAGGGTCCAAGCTCTCGAAGGCAGACGGGGAGGACACGGTGAACGTGTCGCCTTGGGCGATCAGATTGGACCCGGTGTAGGGGGAGCCAACGAGATCCGACGCGTGCCAAAGCCGGACAGCGCCGCTGGAGAAGCGTGGGGCGGGGAGGGTGTAGGGGCGCGAGCGCCCCCAGAGAGCGCTGCAGACAAGGCGTCCGTCTCGGATGCGACCGATGTCGCTCATGTAGATGGAGCGGAACGCGATCTCCTTTAGTGAGTCGATGTCGGTGTCGGAGCAAGGCGGCTGTCCGATGCGAGAGGCTTGTTCGGCCGCTACGCGCCGGTTACGAGATATGGCCTCCGCGCGCGTCACCGCGGCTTCCGCCACTGCCTCCGCCCCTTCCTTGTCACGCACGTAGAGGATGGCTTGGGCGACCGCGAGCATCGCCAAGAGGCACACCGCCGTGGCTCCTATTACGGTCAAGACGTAGCGACGCCGATTTTCTCGAACGCTCAAAGCAACCCCCGATCTGAAACGCGCCATCGCTTCGCTTGGCTTCTCGCCTCATTTACCTTGTTACAGGTTTATCGGCAAGCTTTCCATGAACTTCAGCCCCAGCTCCACTGGCTTGCAAGCCTCGATCGAACAACCATGCATCTGCGTCTGAACTGTACAGCAATAGGCCGTGAGCCCGGCGATCGCCAGCATGGCCACCCAGGACCTGCTGGTGGCAGCGCAGCTCCAGGCTCGATACCTCAACGCCAGCATGAGGCGGACCGTCGCCGGCGGACGGTTGCTATTGGGCTTTTTGAAGCCTGGCCAGGCGGTGGTCAAAGACTTGGGCCCGATTTAGCCCTGCCAATTTCGTCAGTCGAACCGTTCAAAGCAATGCCCCAGTCGAGCGCCGGCTGACGGGCAAGTGCAGCCGCGCCTGCAGCGTGATCGGGCTTTTCTCCCAATTTTTAGCTTTAGTCAAAATAACCCCCTTGTGGGTTTCGCGTGTCGGTGTATCCCAAACGTATGACGTTCGCGATGCGTGCGTCTGACACCGACCAACGAAACGAAAGGGGGGAACATGTTCATTGGATTCAGACTGACGAAGCGGCTTGTCGTCAACGCCGTGGTTGTCCTGGTGCTGGCGCGATTGCTGTTTATGGGCATGGACGGCTTGGACCGGTTTTCCGACACGTGGAACCGCACCTTTGGGGCGAGCATGCCCAACGCCAGCGGGTTGCGCGGCGCCGTCAACGGCGCACGCCAGGTTTTCCCGTCTGGGTTGGACGAGTATGCGCGCCAGGCCGAACGGGACGCGGCCCAAAGCACCTCGCTGTTGGACGTGTTTGCCAGCGTGTTCGGACGCGTGAAAAACGAGGAGGTCATGTTGCCCTCCACCATCAATTCCGCTGGAGGGGAGGGCTCGATCTATGACCGCTATGACCATTGATTTTGAGTGGCTGTCCATCCTCTCCGGGTGGTCCTTGCTCAACGACAGCGCGGCGCTGCTGCGCACCCCCGGCCAACGCTGGGCGGGCTTGGAGGGATTGCTCATCGGCTACGGCCTCATCGCTGGACAGTGGTTCGTCCTGGCCACCATGGCAGGGGCGCTGGCATGACCACCGTGGGCGCGGTGTTGGCCGCCGTCCTGGCTGCAGCGTTCCTGGCCACCGTGTTGGGCCTGGCTGGCATCTTCTGGGTCAATGCACGGCACGCCAGCGGGGCGCTTCGTGTGCGTTACCGCTTGCGTGCCCAAATCCTGGCTGGGCTAGTGCTGGCGTGGGTGCTCACCCTGGCGAGGCTGTCCACGTGAGCCGGCCACCTTACGTGCAGATGGCCGTCCGCGTGCCACAGGAGCTGAAAGACCGGCTGGAACAGGCGGCAGCCCGAGAGGGGCTGCATGCCAGCGAAATGGTTCGCTTGTTGCTTTGCGAGGGCTTGGCACGCCGTGCGGCGATCAATGGGCAGGGGTCCTCACGATCCGGTAGTTGAGCAGCGGCCGAACAAAGTTGGCCGGCGTGGACTTGTCCAACGGTTGGGCGCGCACCTGGTATTGCCCGCTCTCGCACAAGCGCAACAACTCAGCTTCGTCGTGGATCTCGCGCTGACCATCCTTGGTGTTGCCCATCTTGGCTACCCGGAACGCCACGTTTCCCGTGTCTCGGTCCCTCATCCGCACCGGGACGATCACCCTTCCATCGGGGCGAACCAGGTGGAAGGCTCGGGCAAAACGGTCGCCGTTGGACGCCCTAGCTGGTGAAATCGGGTCAGGCGGCGTGGCACGCTGGATCGGTGCCGGTGCCGGTGCCGGTGCCGGGCGAGGCGGAGCTGAAAGGGGCTGCGCTGGGGCCTTGTGACCCAACGCTTGGCGCGCCAGCTGCTTCTTGCGGCCCGGTTCAGTGGCGGTGTCACCGTCGATCCAGGCTTGAAAGGTCCCGTTGGCCGGGCTGGGGTGCGACGCAAACACCCATGTCCGGCCTTGGGCGCTGAAGGCTACCTCGTTGATTTCTTGGAAGTCGTTGAATTGCTGGCGCATGAGCGCCTTGACCCCCTTCATGTAGGCATCGGTGGTCCCCAACAAGACCACGCGCTCCACACTGTCAGGCAACGGGTCCAGGTGGCGTGCCACGCATGTTTTCATGGCTTCCAAAGGCAACGACGAACGCATGGCCTTGGGCATGATGGTGCCACTGCTGACCAGCTTGCCGTTGTCCATCACCGACAACCCGCAGCGCACCAAGGAGGCGGCGCCCATGTGGCGGCTTTCGGCGGTCAGGGCGTCGTTGATCGTTTGCCCACCCAGATCGATCCCAAGCTCGCGCAATACAGCTGCGAGGCGAGGGCGCATAGCACCCGCGAAGGCGACCCCATCGAAGCTCCCGTGTTGGGCGGCGGCAATTTGGGTGGCCCCCTTGGAAAACCCCAGGACCAAGGTTTTAGGGACGCTGGTTCCCCAGTAGCCGGGATTGGCACGGAGGTGCCAGCCTCCCTCTACACGCACATCAAGTCCTGGTGCATGGCATGCGCGGCACGCCTGCCAGCCGTGGTGAGTTGTCATGGGGCCTCCGCATGATCCTTGAAGGCCCATACAGTTAAAGCACGTGCGAGCGGTATGCAAGAGCTTTTTGTCGGCTAAATGTGGCGGAAAAATGGGATGGCATGGGATGGCGTGCAATAGCTGCGTGGCAGCACGGTGTGGAGTAGCCTGACACCATCATACGAAGGTCAATGGCATGGATGATCCGGCTGAGTTGAACATGGAAGCGTGGCCGGCTGAGGTGGCCTTCGTGCCCTACGTCGGCCGCGGCTACTGGAAGGGAGTTGAAGGGCGCCGCGTCTTGCTACTGGGCGAATCCCACTACCGGGAGGCTGGGTGGACCGACGCCCCCGTTATCACTCGTCCTTTCACCCGCAAGACGTTCGGCGACATGGAGACTTGCAACAGGAAAGGTGGTGGCAAGTTCTTTGATGAGCTGGATCGCCTGCTGACTGGTCAAAGCAGACCAAATGTTGTGGATGCCGCCAATGCATGGCAGCACGTTGCATTTTGCAACTTGTCCCAGTGCTTCGCCGGCACGAGAGCTGGCCACCGTCCGTCTGGAACCGACTTCAACCATGGGGGGCGAGTGCTGGTAGAGGTGATCCTACCCATTCTCCAGCCAGACGTGATACTCGTTCTTGGGCGCACTGCTTGGCGAAGATTCGATCACGGGAAGCCGTCGGACCAGCCAAGCTTCCATGCGAGCCATGCCAACTCCGAGGGCAGGAGGCGGCACTATCTGGAGGAGCGCAACGTATGGTCTCTCGATTACGGCAAGGGATGGGCGTGGATGACTTGGGTCTACCATCCATCCTGGAACGTAGACCGCTGGGAGGATCGTGCCGCAGCTCTGAGGCACCTTTTGAAATGCGGGAGTGAAAGGCAAAGGACATGACGCAAGAATCGTTGAAGGATGCGAACCGTGATGCGCGGGAGCCGCAGACCGCAAAGCGCCTGCCCACGGCGTTGGACATCGCGCAGGAGGCCAGAGAGGCCAAGGCCAGCCTGGAATCGAACATGTCCTGCATGGCCCGCATCACTGTTCCCGCCGGCAGTGAGCGCCACCGGGTGACCTTCCAGCTGTTGAGGGCCTCGATGGACTACGCGCGTGCGTTGCTGTTCCTGTTGGAAACCCATCCCATCGATCTTCCAGCGGTGGCCTTGGCAATGCACCGCTCCCAGATTGAGCAATTCCTGCGGGCGGTGTTTGTCCAGTTCCTTGCCGATGACGAACAGCTGGCGGACTTTCTCCAGGAAGATCGCGGCCCCCGAAAGAAGAACGAGAAAGGAAAGTGGGTGGCTATTGCCCTCAAAGACCTGGCCGCGGACGTGGAGCAGGCCATTGCACGCATCGGGCAGGACGATGAGCCTCAGAAGCTGGCTCGGACGGTGACCAATTCGTGGGACCCTCTTTGCGGACTGGTCCATGGCGGGAAGGCCATTCGGGTGATGTATCAAGATCCCAATGGGCAGATCGGGGCGCACGTGCCGGCAGCCATTCTTTTTCCGACCACCGTCAACGCGGTGGCCACCACCAACTTGTGCGTCATTGCAGCACTGACGGCGGTTGGGGTTGGGGCCTTTGAGGAAAGCCCCGTTGTTGAACAGTGCGCCAGCGGGATGTTGCACTACATGCAACGGAGGAAAGCCCGCATGGAAGAGCTGGCCTGGCCGCCTTAAAGGACCGGTCGCGTATTGTCGCGCTGCTCTGTATCCCCGCCAACGATCGCTGGCGGGGAGAGTTGCAATCGGAGGTCTGCGAATCCTCGGTTTAGGCGGTGTGCCTTCTGGCCAAGGTATTCCCAGGTTGAGTCTGCGGCGTCGGATGGAGGCTTTTCGTTGAGGATCAGCTGGGCCGATGCCTTGAATCTCTCAAGAAGTGCTGCTTCATGCCCCGGTGGGTCCAGTTCAACGCGGCTGCGGGCCTCCGCTGCGTTGAGCTCCAGCATGTTCAGTTCGATCAGCGTGGCCATGGCAATGGCTGACCGGGTGGGCTCCGTCCTATTGCGGCGGCAGAGGTGGGTGATCCATGTCCACATGGGGTCAATTCGTCCTTGTTCGCCGACGCCCTAATCCTTGACGGGCGGCAACAGCTGCTCGATGAGTGCGTTGCGCTTCTTCGGTGGCAGCTCACCCAAAGCGCCCAGCAGTTCGGCAAAACGTTCCTGCTGGGCCACGCTCTGCTCGCCCAAAGCCAAGATCGCATCGGCCATCGCTGGGCTGGTCGCCAAGAGATAGGCCGGGGGCACCTCCAAGGCCTGGGCCAGCTCGAAGAGGGCTTCCAGGCTGATCGACATGCCCTCGGATTCATACCGAGAGATGCGGGCCGACGCAGCGTCCTTGTCCATCCCCATCCGCACTCCGACCTCGCGTTGGCTAAAGCCCCGCAGGACGCGGGCTTGGCGCAAACGCGCGGCAACCACGGCTCGGGGAGCGGGCGGGGCGGCAGTCACGGGCTGAACGGATGCAATGCAGGCATGCGGACAGGATGACCCAGAGGCTACGCCCCGGGTAGACTCTACGTGCCACGTAAGTTGGCCGCAAGATCCCAAATCTATTGGTGGGAACAGGGGGTTCCATGAAGAGGGTCAGAAGAACCGTGCTGATCGGGGCGTTTGCCCTGACTGCAGCGGCTGGAGCGCAGGCGCAATCGGGGGTCGGATCAGATCTGCTTCGCCAAATCGGCCGAGCCGTCCAAGGCACGCCCAAGGTGGTCAGCGATAGGTCGCGGAGCCCTTACCTTGAGCCGGCAGGGAGCTATTGGGATCTGGATCAGGAGGTCTTGGAAGGGGCTCAGCACCTGCGGGCCGGGATGACGGCTGTCGGGGGCGGGGGCGTGGACACCTGCGACATGCAGCTGCTCGCCATGGCCCATTCGTCGTATCGCATCGACGCCGACAAGCGCCAATGGTGCCTGAGGCAATGGTGGCTGATGGACACGAAGGCCCAGGGCGCCAACGGCATCTCAGGCGATGATCCGGCTGCCATCGAGCGCCGTTATGGCCCGGCTTTCGACGCGCGCCTGCAGCGCTTCAAGGCCATCCGACGGTTTGCCGTTCGTCCCACGTTTCAAGCCCTGGGCGATGTCGCCTACCGAGCCGACCGTGGGGTGCTGGAGGGATTCATCCCCATGCCTCAGGTGTCCGCGGCCGGGCAAAGCGTCACCGGCAAGGGCTTTGTGCCGTGGGTCCACCGCACCGCCGGAGGAGTGTCCAGCCCACCCAACGCCGGCCGCTTCCACCTGCTGATCCGAATGAATGCCCAAGAGGCCGCCAACTTGGCGCGACAAGGTCGCAGCTACCGAGACGACCTGGTGGTGTTCTCCGTCAACCGGGTCTGGGTGGACGGCACGGTGCCGAAGATGGACGTGACGATAGAGAAGGTTCGGCTCGGATACCGCGACGAAACGATCGACGTTGATTTGACCCATACGCAAGGAGCTCCGGCATGAAAGCAACCCTCGTTTCCCTCGGCCTGATCACCGCAGGGTTGGCTGCCTGCAGCAGCAAAGCTGATCTTCCCACCATCGAACAAGTCGCCCACGCTTACGAGGCGCATGCCAATGCCAACCTCTCCAGTGAAATGGGCCAACGAATCGAGGTCCGGGGTTGGAAAGACCTCACCGCGGATTGCACCTCAAGTGGTCCCCAGCGGGCCACGTGCGTGACCGGTGGAACGTTGGACGTGGTCGGGTTCCAGGGCGGGCAGCAGTTGAAGCCCGATCCCGTCCCCGTGCCGCCGGCTTACGACTTCGTCTTTGAGAAGCAGCCCACCGGCTGGGTGCCGGCCGGAGCCCAGAAGAAGGGCTGACCTTGCCAAGGACCGGAATCGCGGTATGCATTGAGGAACACCACTTTAAGGAGGTCCCATGTCTTACAACGCTCACCACACCCCCGGCGGTCACATGCAGTGGGGCTTGTTGGCCCCCGCCACTGTGATCCTTGGGGGAGCGGGCTTGCTGTTTCTTGCCGGGGCCCAAGAGATCGGCCAGAACGAGGGCTACGGCTGGCAGGCCGGCCTGGCAGCCGCTGGTGGGGCAGCCGTGCTGCTCTTGCTGGCGATTCTCTACGTGTTGAACTGGCGAGCGGCCCGCGTGCGCGCGGCAAGGGCCAGCGGGCTCCCGGTTTCGCCGCCCAAAGGTGGCTTTGGAAAGGGCGCCCTGGTGGGCTTGCTCGTCGTCGTTGCCCTGCAGCTGGCCAGCGTTGCTGTGGGCCTGCTCTACCCGGGGTTGGAGGAGAGCGAGCGAAACTTCTTCACCTCCGTGCCCCCGATGGCTCTGACGGCGCTCATGCCCGTGGCGCTCATCGTCGGTGGCATCGCAGGCAAGCTCTGGCGCTCCACCAGCCTGTAAGATCAATCCATGTTCTATTGGGGCCCCCGCGAGGGGCCCTTTTTTGTGCAAAGAAAAAAGCCCACTGCCACCGCCGTCGCTTCGCGCCGGCTTCTGTAAAGCGGTGGTGGGAAAAGAGCGGATGACGCCATCGGCGCGAGAAGTGATGTTAGGAATAACTGCGGCCTTAGCTCCGCATTTTTTGCTTTTAGTCAATATCTTGTCCGCTAAATCCGTGGACAAATCTCCAGGGCGATCTACCTTGAATTTGGGGATGGGCAATCGCGCCCTCCGAAAACCATCAAGGAAATCAACATGAAAATCCATCATCTCGTCAGCGACGGAAACCAAGCGGTCGCTATCACTGAAGCTGCGTCCAGTGGGGGTGGACACTTCATGCACCCCGTTAAACTCTCCGCCATTCGCTTCGATGTGAAGGACGCTGAAACTGCGGTTGGCGAGCTCAACAGGTCTGGCCACCGTTATGAGAAGGCGTTCGAAGTGATCGAGCGTTGGGATGTCGATGCTCGCAACCAGGGGCCAAAGTCAAAATTCGGTCGAACCCTTGCCGCCCTGCTGGACGAGGCGCGAGATCACCTGAAGGGAGAGGCGACCTACGAAGCCAAAGACATGGGGGAGGGCACCATGCGCGCACTCAACGCCATGGCGAAGCAAGCCAGGCTTTCGCAGGTCCTTCCCGCTGCAGGTGGTCCGAGCATGATCATCGGTGGGCAGGTGTGGAACCCGTGCCAAGAGGTGCCGAACCAAGCTCCAGCTCCGGCGGCCGCTCTGGAAGCTCCCCGTCAGCGCGTGCGTCTGTGACCGCCGTCCAAGGAAAGAGAAGTGCTTAAATCCGTTCCTTCCCCAGACTTGGCTACCCTTCCGTCCTCCCGGGGCTACTCCCGTGATTTGGAGCGCTTGCAGGCGGCCGCGGCACGCGCGCAGGTCACCCGAAACGAAGCTGTGCGCCAAGTGCTCGCCATTTATGCCGCCCACCCTTACGCACTGAGCAAGCGTCGTCTGGGTGGGGAGCGGGACGTGCGCCTGGCCTACCTTCCGCTGCAGCGCAGCGTTCTGGAGGCAGTGGAGCAGGGCGCGGTGAACGCGGAGATTTCCACCGCGGAGGCGGTGCGCCAGATCATCCGTGACTACGTCGAAGGACAACTGCTACGGAACCACGTTCGGGGCAGCCGCCATGGCTGACCGCCGCCCACCACCGCCTGGAAGTCCGAGCGCCGAGCTGATTCACGCGTGCGTCGAAGGAAGCCTTTTCCGTGCTCTACAGGCCCTGCGGCAGGGCGCCAACCCCAACGCGTGGCGCCTCAACGAAGGTTCTGCGCTCCATTCCGCACTTGCCTGGCCCCGCATCGTCGAAGCCCTCCTGCAAGCTGGTGCGCACCCTCAAGAGAGGAACCACTGGTGCGAGCGCCCGCTGGAAAAGCTGGCGGCGGACTACCGGTTGAGCGACAACGCCGACGAGCGCAATCGCTTTGAGCAGACGGCATTGCTGCTGTTGCGGCTGGGTGGCAACCCTCATCGGGGCAGCCCGTTCTGGAACACGCCATCGCTGAACGCGGCGATGCCGCACGTGGTGGCCGCGGTGGAAGCCGAACAACGCGCGGTGCTCCTGGAGCAGGCGTGGGCAGCCCAAGGAAGCGTCAGTGCAAAGCGGGCAAGGCTGTAGAGCCAACGGCCCAACGCGGCCACCGGTCGCTTCGCGCCGGCTTCTGTAGAAGCGGCGGTGGAAAAGAGCAGGTGAAGCCTTCGGCGCGAGAAGTGATGTTAGGAATAACTGCGGCCTTAGCTCCGCAGTTCTAGAAATTAGTCAAGATTTTGTCCACTGCAACCGTGGACAAATCTCTAAGGCGATCTACCTTGGGGTCAGGAAGAGCGCAACGCTTTTTCCACCGACTGGAACCGCCGACATGACCCTTTCTCTTCTCGCCATCGCTGCCCCCATCGCCCTTCCGTTTAGCGTCTGGTTGGCCCAGCGCCTCGAAAGCTGCATCGACCGTGCCCTTTGGGCGCACTGAGGGAAACGCCATGACCACGCGTGCCGCCCGACACCGCTATTACCCTTACGAGCGCAGCGATGGCTCTGTGTGTTACCTGCCAAAGCTGTTGCACGAGGGGATTCAGCGCTACCCACGAACGATTGCGCACTACCACCTGGTGCAGTGGCTGGGGGTGTCCAAGTTGCTCAGCAAAGACGAATACAAGCAAATGGCGTGGCTGGGCTCACAGCGGGGCACGCTCCGAAACACCCATGATTCAACGCAGGCTCGTCTCACCGGCTGACACCCTGGCAGGGCAAAATGGATTCATGACCCACGCTGCTGCTCCATCCACCCTTCAAGCCCCGGCCTACGGCCTGCTGCTCGGCCACACCGAGTGCCATTTCTGCCACGCGCCGACGCCCACCGCCGCGATCTGGGTGCCCTCGTTCGAGGAGCACGACGACGAGGACCTGGTGGATCAGGGGGGTGCCGTGCTGCGCTACATCGAGCGTTTGGACAAGAACACTGCCGCTTTCGTGGCGGGCCACGCGCCCTGGCTTCGTTTCGCCGCCACCCTGACGTCAGGGCAAACCTACCTGGCCCATCACTGCACCACCTGCGGGGCCCTCCAAGGGGACCACTTCGTGTTCTCGCCGGATGGTCCCTACTGGCCCCAGAACGATGTCGAGCTTGCACGCCTGACGTTTGTCCAGGGCCTTGGCCCGCTCACCGCTCAAGCATCGGCAGGACAGAGCGCCTGGATGGACCGGGTCCCTCTGGCCTGCGCCCAGGCCTGACGGTATTCCCAAGTTCAACCCCGAATCGGTGTGCCGCTCGCGGCACGCCATTCAAGCCCCATGCGCTGCGCGCGGCCCCATCGCCCGGCTCTCCGGTCAAGGGCCATTCCAGGGCCCGTGTCCTCGCTTCGCTGCGGGCCGCGCCAGCCCTTCCATTTCCTCCCTTGACCGCGCCGAGCGGTGGGGCGGTGGGTTTCCCATTCCAGGACATCCCGACCGGATGCCCTGGGCGGGCCATCACTGACAAGAGGAACTGCGCATGTTCGAACCTTCTGATCTCATCCATTCCTACGCCCGCGCCCAGGCGATCGAGGACGGCGTCTTGGTGGACGTGTCCGACGTGGCCAAAGAAGCCGGTTTCAAGTTGCCCGTGGCCATCACCCGCGCTGCGTGGGCGCGCTACGTGGAAGTGCCCAGAGGGTTGGAAGTGCGTGGGCAGTCGGTGGAGGGCCGGCTCTGGGACGTGCTTTTCATGCTCCACGTGGCCATCAAGCGGCAACAAGGCAACGGTTCGGAGCTCCAGTTCCAACTCCACGTGGCTCTGCCCGATGCCGGTGACTGGTTGTCAAACGAAGCCCACCCGGAGGCCGGGTCTGGGCTGACGCGGTCGACCCATCGCCTTGTCAGGTTCAAGGCCTTGTGCGGGCCTGGGGATGCCCCGGAGCCGGTGGTCACCATCATGCTGCCCAACGAGGATTGAGAAAGGGAGACGGGCGGGACACCGGCCCTCATCGTTTTCCCGTGCTGGTCCCGCCGCTACCATGGTGGGACGACAAGGGAGGGGTAGGGGATGGAAAAGTTCGATTGGTCGAAGGTGGAGTTTGCACGCACGCTTTGGCGAAGCCGGGTTATCCCGGACGCGTTGCCGATCCTCATCCGGTGGGCGCAGGAGGGCGAAGCTCATTCCTACAGCGACCTGGCCCAAGAGCTGCACGACACCTTCGGACACGAGATCAAACCCCGCAAAGACCTCTACGGCACCGTCGCCGGGGGAGTGGCCCAGGCCCTGCAGTGGCTCAGCGAGCAGTGGAAGGAACCCATCCCGCCCCTCCACGCAATCGTCGTCAACAAGAACACGAAACACCCTGGCGAGGGGGCGATCACCATCTCGCCAGCTTACTTCGCGGGGAAGAAGCTGGACACCGAGGAAGAGCGCCGTGCGCACTTGCGAGAGGCGATGGAAGACGTTTTCACCTATCCCAATTGGGACCGGGTCGCCCGCGCTCTGGGAGCCACCATGCTGACCCCGTCCGCGGGGGCGGTTGAAGAGGTGGCAGCGGATGCGCCTCTTCCCCTTCCTAAAGTCCAGGAAGGGGGGCGGCCAGAGAGCGACGAGCACAAAGCGTTGAAGGCGTGGGTGGCCAGCCATCCCGAAGAGTTCGTGGACTTTGGGTACTTCCCCATGGGGAGCAACGAGAAGTTGTTGAGCTCGGGTGACCGACTGGACGCGCATTTCGATAACGGAAGACATCGCCTGGCGGTGGAAGTTAAAACCAGCAAGTGCTCGGAGGACGAACTCCAGCGAGGCGTCTATCAAGCGGTGAAATACCGCGCCGTTCTCCGGGCCGAGCAGAAGGCCATCCGCCACGTGCCCAACGGGGAGGCGGTGCTGGTGTCCACGCGCGCTCCGAACGCGGAAACCCGTGCGCTCATCAAGCGGCTGCAGGTGCGTTTCCAGCAGGTGCCGCTGGAGGCGGAGCAAGAATGAAGCCTGAGGAACTGGAACAACGTATTCGCCAAATCGATGGATTCGTTCGGGTGCTCACGCAGGAGTGCCACATCCTCGACGAGCGCCGGCACATTCTGTCCCCACTCATTCAAGATCCCGAGATTCAGGCAGGGCTGAAAGCCAAGCTGGACAAGACGCCCGGCGCCAATGCGTGGAACCACTTGGCTCCGCTTCTTGGACAAGACCTGGTGCGCGATCAGTCACGGCTTTTTCTGGACAACGATCCCAGGTCGGGTAGCCTGACCAACCTGTGGAGAAAGCTGCAAGCAGATCCAGGCATCAGGGAGCACTACCGGGAGCGCTACGGGCGCATGTTCGATCACTTCCACGACGAACCGATCAGTGACCTGCCGCCCGAAAGCTCGGCTGTTTTCCAGGAGAAGTTCAGACAGAGCGATCGGGACGAAAATTACTCGCGCTTCGATAATGGCTGGGAAAAGGTCTCCAATGAAATGGTGATCCTTTCGGCTGATCCCGTGGCAGCGAAAATCAAGACCCTACGGGACAAGCACCACGCCCACCTGGAAATGCGCAAGCTGGACGAGGAGCCTGGCGCGTTTGACATCAACACGCTTGGGTTGACCTTCAATGAGGTCTTGGCTTTTGGCGATCGCTGTCAGGCCATCGTGGCAGAGCTGGGGCTGCTGCTGACCGGGACCAGCTGGGATCCACAGCAATACGCGGCGGTTCACGAAGCCCAGGGCAAGGCGATGTGGAAAACCCTGGCTGGGGTTTGACTTCGAGGCACAACAGCGAAGAGCCCAGAAGCCGCCGCAGGTGGCCAAGCCACCTGCCTTCTGAAAAGCACGCTTGGTGCGAGGGCATTGCCTCCGGTCGGTTTTGGAGATCCGAAGCTTTGCCACTTCGAACGTGAGGGATGCCCCCCGCCTTCTTTGCCGTCAGGGGCATTTGAATTCAAAGCCCACCCAGTCGCTCGCTCCCAGGTCTTGCCAGTAGAACCGCGCGCCTGGACCCACGACGCTGCACGAGCAAGCCGCCGGCCAAACCGCGGTGCCTGGGTGGTTGACGAAGCCGTAACCTGGCATCGGAGTTAAGTTGGCGCGCAGCGCGTAGACACAGGCTTCCAAAGCCGGTGTTGGGCGGGTCACGCCAGGTGGCTCTGGCGTAAACGTGGGGGTGTCGTTCGTTTCGTATTGCCAGGTGCATGCCAACGAGGTGGCTTGAAGCTCGGCCAGGGTCCGGGGAGCGTTGCAGAAGATCGCCCAGCCGTAGTGCCCTCCGTCTCCCCACGAATGCCAAGATCGCCCGGTGTATTCGGGAAACGTCGGGGGTGGTGCGTTGGGTGTGCATGTATTGGCCTCGTTGCGACGAACCCCCGTCTCCGCCCAATTTGTCCAAGTGGTGAACGTCGGGCTGGGCAGCGACCACGTGGTGGCCGGGCAGTTGTAAGACCCCATCCTGGTCCGCCGCTGCTCGGCCTGCCACGTGTGCGATCCACTTTGGCCTGCCGGGCAAGCGGCACTCGCGGCGACCCACTGGGTTTCGGCTTGTGGGAAAGGTGCTGGGCAAGCCGCGCAGGTGGTGTTGGTTTGCGTCCAAGCGTCCCACGAACCGGTGCCCGTGCATGAGAAGGTCCGCCGCTGGCCGATCGAGCCAAACTGACCTGCAGGGCATCCCACGTTGCGGGTCTCGGGAGCAGGGCACGGAGTGCAGGTGCTGCTGGTCGTGGTCCAACTGCCGGCCGTCGTGGACCCAGCCCACGCCTCGTAAACACTCGGGTCGGTTCCGCAGTGGTGACGGCGGTGTTGGAACACCTGGCCCACCTGGCCCACTGGGCAGTTGATCGTTCGGTTCTCGCTCCACTCTCGGCACGGCATCGTGGTGCTGATCGGCGGCGGCGTGACCGGCGGTGAAGTGGGCGGAGCCGGAGGCGTCACGCTCACCGGGGGAGCGGGCGGCGTGACCGGTGGGGGCGTCGTGGGCGGAACGCTTGGTGGCGGGGCGGTTGGGGGCGACACCGGCGTGGAAGGTGGCACCGGCCCCACGGGCCCCACCGGGAATCCCACGGGCGGAGAACCGGGTGGAGTGGCCGGAGGTGTTGCTGGCGGCAATACTAGAGGCGATCCGGTCCACTCGCCTCCCAACAATCCGCTGTGGTAGACGAAGACCACGCGCGATTTGTCCGCACACGTGCGGCTCAGCAATCCGACGTCGAGTTGGCCGCCGGTGTTTCGAATCACCGACACGTCCGACACCTGCGCGTCCCACACCCCGCCCGCGTTGGCCGCGACCAGGGCCACGCACGCTTGACGAGGAAGGCCGGCGTAGCTCACGGAGAACGAATCGCCGAAGCGATCCACGGTGTAAGGCTGGACGTCCACCGCGCCGCCCCACGCGTTGGTCAAAACGTTTTCCCCGGCGCCGAGCTGGGATTCAGGGGCCAATCCATCGACCACCACGGCCGTGGTGCTCACCCCGCGGAACGTCCCCACCACCCCAAAGCTGCTTTCAAGACGACGGGACAGCTCGCGCAGGTTGCGCGTCTCGCTGGCCACCTTGGACTTTGCATCGACCTGGCCAAAGAACAGGAACATCGCGCCCGTGGCGGCGGTCACGGCCCCGAGCGCAAGCAAGGCCTCGGTGAGGGTGAAGCCCAGCGCGCTGCGCACGCCCTTGGAAACGTGGGTGAGAGTGGGCGAACAACGGGGGCGGGTTGTGTGCGTCATGCACTCAGCATGCGATGCACCTGGGATTCCGCAAGCCCCTGTTTTTAGTCAAAAAAAGGTCGATTTTTCATCTTGACATTGCTCGGCGATCTGGTTGCATGAGGTCAAGTGAGTGGGTCGACCTACTCACGAACGTAGCTCCAAACAACCCAAGAGACCGCCACCATGATTGAAAGCCCCGCCAACTTGTCCCGCCTTATTGCTGGCCTTCCTTTCGCGCACATCCCTCCCACGGTTCCCGCGTTCCTGCCCGAAGGCAAACTTCGCCGGCAAGCCCGCCTGGCGCGCGAGCAACGCCACTTCGAGCGCCAGCTGCGCAAGGAGCTGAAATGGAAATGACCACAGACCGGCGTGCTCAACGGCTTCTGGATGCCATCGAGCACCGCAACCCACAGGCTTTGAAGAGAACCATTGCGGCCATCCGCGAGGCACGTCTGAAGGCGTGGAGGGGCCTGACGGCTTTCCCGTCCTTGGACCACCCGGTGGGGCCCAACGGAATCACCGCTTTCCACGTCGCTTGCATGGCGTGGCACGTGAACCAGGATGACCTGGCGAAGCGGCAGTGCTACGACAAGATGGCTGGAATGCTGGCTGAAGCCGGAGCGGACGTGTTCGCGGAGTTCGGTCCGGCAAAACAACGCTGGACGATCATCGAAGCACTGCATGGCGCTGCGCCACCGTCTGTCAAAGCATGGATGGCCTCTCAGCCGTTCGATCTGCATTGCTCGGCGTCAAACACCGCCCACACGATTCGGTGGGACGGCCGTCGTCCAGTCGCCTCGCTAGAAGAATAGAAAAGAATCCAAGGGCTGAACGGCCCGAAAGGGTTGCAAAAACATGCACTTGCGCAATGGCGGCGTCGGGGTAGATTCGGAGGGAACCCCTATCTACTCACGAAAGGATGTCCTATGCGACTGTGCAACTTCTCACTCAAGGGTGGCGTCGGCCGCACGACGCTGGCCCTGAATCTAGCCGGGTGCTATGCCCGTGACCCCAGCCTGCGTGTGCTGGTCAATGACCGGGACCCCCAAGGCGGGGCCTGCGCGTTTGCCTCACTGTCGGACGAAACACCGTTCAGTGTCGGGCGATCGCGCTCCCCTGGCTTCGACGTGGAGATCACCGACACCCCGCCGCGTCTGCCGGACAACGAGGTGATTCCCGAGGCGGACCTCTACCTGGTGCCGACGTTGCTCGACGGGGCCAGCTTCCTCATCTTCCTGCGAACCGTGGATGTTCTTGAAAAGAAGGGAAAGCGTTACCTGCCCATCGCCAACCGGGCCAACGAGAGGCGGGCAGCCCATCGACGTCGCCTGGAGCACCCCAAGATGTCGGGCGCCATGCTGGTGCGGGATCGTGCGTTGTTTGCGGACTGCTACGAGGAGGGAAAGACCGTGTTCGACGCCAACGGCCGCTGGGCCCGGGTGGCCCAGGAGGAGATCCACGCCTTGGCGGTCCGGGTGCGCGACATCCTGGCTGCTGGTGCAGGCCGGAGGGCTGCGGCATGATGGAGCTTCCCTTGGTTTCCCTCCCAGATCCACTCATGGCCACTCGCAAAGCTCCTGCCAAGAAGGCTGCCACAAAGAAGGCCGCGGCGAAGAAGGCGGCCAAGCGCACGTTGGACGACGTCAAGGACGTGACCCATGCCAAGCCCCGCCGGGCCAGCAAAGCAGACAGCCTGCCTGTTGCCCACATCCCGGAGCATTTGTTGCTGGGGCCGGGCGACTACCCGGAGCGCAAGTCCTACTTTGACTACGACGACAGCCAGAAGGCGGGCAGCGTCGGAGGAAAGCGGGTTCACATGGTCATGCCCCGATCGGTCACCCTCCATGACTACCGCCGTCGGGAGGACGGGCTGCGCCACCACCGGGCCATGGTGACCATCCCGCCAAAACTCCGCGAGAACATCGCCAAGCTGTTTGGCTTCGACGATTCGGAAGGCGCCGGCAGTGAAGTCGCGTTGACGACCGCCATGGTGGCGTTGGCCGACTACGCCGCGGCGTCGCTCATCCAGGATAAGACGCTGTTGATCGTGAGCTCGCCCGAGGACGAACACGCGGAGGACCGCAAGGCCGCCAGGGTGGCGGTGCGGAATCTGGGGATGAGCAAGAACGGAAAGATCTACTGACCCTCACAAACAGGGGAACGAAGAAAGCGGCCATAGCCGCTTTCTTGTAGCTGTGGATCATCCCGTGGGCAGAGCAAAAGCAGCTAAAAAAGCGTCCCCTGGCGGGAGCAGGCATACGCCTACGGCGCGGAGAACCGTTGATTGAACTTCCGGATCCACGCGGAGGGCGTTTCTATCATGAGCAATGGTTCGATTTGTCCGATCAGCCGGAGCTTTGGGTCGGCTCATTGGGGAAGGCTGGCAACCTCCAGTTCGGACGATTCATTGCCCGCCAGTCGCCGCCGCAGGGCCTCTTTGGACATCTTGGGCGGAGCGTCCAGCGAGAGCTCCTTTCCGTCCAGCGAACGGTAGAACGGATCGTCCACCCCCGCGCTGACGTAAACGACCAGGTCCGGCCCGATGGTTAACAGGCCTGCATCGAACAACGCGTGGATGTCCTTCCGTAGCAGTAAGCCATTGCTCAAAGCATTGGTGGCTGCCCCGTTGTAGGGGACGATGTGAGCGGCGTCGATGACGCTTGCCAAGGCGGTCCCGGTGACCATGCACACGGCTCCGTAGTGAGCGACTAGGCGTTTACGAAACTCGGCTTGGCCCTCTCGGATCACCCGAAGGACTTGTTCCACCCGCTTGCCCTCGGCCACGACGGCTTCCGCCGCCGGGGGCAGTGCCTGTTCCACTGCCAACCGCCCGCTCTCTTCCAGCACTCCCAGGAGTGCTTGGATGGCATCGTATCCAAGCAGCTCTGCCGCCGGGCGCAGCTGTGGGTCAATGCCGGATCGGTGTCGGATGTGGGCCAACAGGAGGGCGGCGTCTTCGAGGTAAGTGAGCTTCTCTCGGCGCATGCTCCAAAGCTGGTTCAGTTCGTCCAAGCCCCAGGTGTTCAGCGCCAACTGGACCTCACCGCTGCTCATCCGGCGGGCGAGGTTGCCCTTGGCTAGGTTCTGCCGGACCAAGTATTCCTTAAGCTCGGGCGGATCGGTCAGCTCATCGTCATCGATGGCAAACAGGCTTCTGTAGGTCCGCGTGGCGGCTTGGCTCTTCTCTTCGTGGCGTCGTCGTTGTTTCTCCGCCCGCCACTTGGCGATGCGTTCCTTTTCGCTTTCCATGCCGGATGGTGTTCGAGGTTGGGTGCGAAGCTAATGGTAGTGGATCACGGCCGCTGAGAGCGGCCTTGCACTTTCCGCTGGCGGGCCTCCAACCACGACGACGCTAGATCGTCCACATCGGCCTGCATGGCTGCCCGCTCCCCGGGCAACCATGCCCTCAGCGTCCCACTTGCCACGCCCGCGTCTCGCTTCGCCAAACGCCGCCTTGCTTCCAACCACTGGGCCTTCGTTTCCCCCTCACGTGTGGCTTGGCGCTGGGTTCGCATGCGAACCGCATTGGGCTTGTCGCTGTAAGCCGGGACGTGGTCTTTGCCCATGCTGGGCCACGGTGTTTCGTGCGTGCCCTGTCGCCGCAGGCGGATCTGGCGCAGGCTTGGATACCGGGCCATCCACCGGTTCTCAAAGGTGCGGTCGGGGAGGGGATAAGTCTCCATAGGCAGGGGAATGACCAACGCGTGGAGGGCGATCAGTTGCCACACCGCCGATTGAAAAACATCCTCGGTCAACCGGAAGGCCACCACCTCGGGGTGTTCCAGCCATTCGCCCCGGTGCACGTTGCGCAAGAGCGCGGCCAAGTCGTTCCGCGTGAGATCGGCACGCTGGGCCAGTGGCCACCCCAGCATCCAGCTGTCCGAATGCCGCTCGACGTGAACGACGAACCGGGGGTGTATCCAGCGCTCTTGGAGCTGGGCATGGACGGTGGCTGGCTTGGCAAAGCGCCCCACCTCGACCAGGTGGTTGTCGGAGCGCTGGAGGACAAGCAGCCGGTCGGCCAGCAGGGCATCCAGCATGGCTGGGGGCAACCGTTGGCTCAACTCGGGCCAGGCCAACAGGTCACGGCTGCCCCGCTCGGTGATGCAGCGCTTGCAAGCCATGCGCAGGTTCTCGGTGTCCCTTGGGCCGGCTAGGCTCAACGGAACGAGCGGTGAGAGCCCCCACGAATGGCGACGGTCCAAGTCCAGGGGGGCGGTGCAGAAAGCGCACACAGGGCTTTCGGAACGGCGGGCCACGTCCAGTGCCCAGCGTGGGGTGGCAGGCCCACGGGCGGCATGGAAGGCCAGCACGCGGCGGGCAAACGTGTCCAGGTCAGCGGTGGTCATGGGAGCACTCCTGAAACGACAGCAGGTGGATCATTGATGGGCCAATGGCGGTGAATGACGGCCATGGCGCGCACCCTTGTTTGACTAAAACGAATTGGTGCGAGGGATTTGCGGCTTCCTTCCAGTGGTTCTTTGGCTGCCCACGGATGATTCGGAAAACACGGTGTCGGTGTATCCAATGGCACCGCACGCGTTTGACTAAAACCAACGTGGCTTGGGTGTCGTGGGGCAGTGCAGCGGGTGGGCGAGGGCAACCTGTCCTGGGGATCCGGGGCAATGCGAAACGGTGGGCTGAAACGCTCCGCACGGATTCCCGTGGTGGGGCATCGGTGGGCGTGAGGGGTGGAAGAGCGGGAGCGCTGCGTGGGCATGGCGTGGGCGGTGGTCCTGTGGGGCGAGGGGGCGTAGACCACCAATAGCGCAGCTGGGGCAACACGCAAGGGGCCGCCGAAAAGCAACTGCAAGAGCCCAACGTGGGTGGAAGCAATGTCGGCAGTGGCAGAGAAGCAGGAGCCCGGACGGTTCCCTAGAGTCGTCATACACATGACGCACTTAAGTGGGAGTGCGCTTTTCGCCCAAGAATCGGCGTCACATCTGCCGAAATCCCAATCCAATCAAGGCCTGACCGTGTCTCCAGCGAATGGAGACAGTGTCGGTGCTTGTTAGCTCGTTTAGCCTTTGTTTTTCAGGCTCCTGCGGTGGGGCCTTGCCAACTCCGAGATTCGCGGTATCGGTGGAGTAATCCCGAAATGGAGTTACTCGACCAATGGCGTTCGTTCGTCACAACGTAAACCTTGACCGCGGGCAACTAAAACTTGCTCAGCGGCTTGCTCGTGAATCGGGCAGTGGGTTCAGCGCTTACATGCGAGAGGCGCTGGAGCGACACAACACCGCCACGTCAGTGGTGAGCGTGTTGGAGAACGCCAGCGCTCAGCTGGAGCGCCTCATCGACGATCTGCGGGAAGAGAACGCGCTGTTTCGCAGTGCGCTCCAAGAGGACCTGCGGCGGTTGCGAGACGAAACGAAGGCGGAGCAGGACAGCGCCATTCAGCGCTACGAAGAAGCGCTTCGCAAGGTCGTGACGGCGGCCCTCTCGCAACCCTCTCCCAAAGGTTCTGGTGCGGCCAAGGTGCCCGCAACCGGACCCATGACTGCTCCACGCACCTAACTTTCCCCCACAGCAGGAGATCCATCCCATGAACCGTTTTTCCGTTCCTCTCACTCTCTGCCTGGCGGCGTTCATGCCGCTTCAGGTTTCCGCCCAGGCTGCCCCTGATGCGGTCCATGCCGCGGAGGACGATGGCAAGCCCAAGGCCGACAAGAAGCGTCTGTTCAAAGCCGGTGGCATCGGTTGCGTGGCCGGCGGAGCCATCGCCTTGCTCACGGGCAAGAAAGACAAGGCCTTGGGCGCTTGCGCCGCAGGTGCTGCCGTGGGTGCTTCGGCGTCCTACGTGAAGCAGCAGCGGGAACACGCCGAGCAGGCCGCCGACGCCGCCCGTGCGGCTGGCATGGAGGCCGAAGTGGTCACCAAGACCGAAACCGTGGAGGGCAAGCAGGAAGCCGTCCTGGATTCGTTGCGCTTGAACTACAGCCCCGCCGACATGAAGCGGTTGGACGGCGACACACGGGCCTTCCTCGACAAGTTCGCGGGTCTTTTGAACAAGTCCAGCAACGGTTTGACGGTGGTGTTCCAGGGAGCTGACAAGGCCGCCTGCCAAGTGCCCATCGTGGAGCTGGCCAAGCGTGGCGCGCTGTCCAAGGTCACGGTGGACGACCGCTGCGGCAGCGGTGAGCCCGTGATCGTCGTTACCCCGGTGCCTGACGTCCGCTGACGCCAATCGCCCGGGTGTCTTGCGATGCCCGGGCTTCCTTTCCCCCCATTCCCAGGAGCCGACATGACCCCAGAAGAAAGAATCCAGCAACGCAAGCGCGAAGAATTGCTGAAGCGTGCCAACGCAACCCCAACCGCTTCGCCCACGCAAGAAGAGCGGCTGGTTTCCGACGGCATGAAAGAGAACCTGAAAGCCGCCAGTCACTGGGCCGGGGTGATCAGCAAGCGCACTGCCGAGTTGACCCAGAAGGGCGTTGTTGCCGCTGCAGAGAAGGCGAAGCAAGCCAAGGCGCAACTGGACGCAAAGCGCACCCGAGAAGCCCAGGAACATCGTGTTGTCGAAGAGAAGCCTCAAGACGCTCCGCTCACCGTGGAGCAGGAAATGTTGGTCAGGCAACTGACGTCCGATGCAGCTGCACCGGTTCTCGTAGGAGCGGGTGATAAGGGAATGTGCACCGTTTGGGAGCTGGTTGATGAATTTGGAGAGCCCGGCGCACAGGTTGCAGATGGATTGGGTGGCCCTTCGGTGGACGCCAAGGCGTTGAGCAATGAAGATACGGCAGCCTTGGTCAATCTGTCTCAGCAGGACGCAGTGGAAGTCCTGTCCGTTTCCGCGGTGCCTGAAGGGTCCAACCGGCTCCCGGAGGCCGCGTCACCAGAGCAGCCAGTAACTCCAATCCAACCCAGCCCCCGCTCTCGTTTGTCTTGGGTCTTGGCCGGTGTGTTGGCGGTGGCATTGGTCGCGGGCGCGATCTACTTCTTGCTTGGGAAGAACAACCAGGTGCCTCCAAGCACACCGGCTCCCGTGGCACCGGTTGCTACTCCGGCTGTTCCAGAGCGGTTGCCCGAGGTGGTGGAAGCCCCCGTGGTTGTGCCTGCTCCAGCAGTGCTTCCAGAGCAGGCCGAGCCAGAGCCTGCGATCGAGAAGCCAGAGCCGGTCGCCACTCCCCCGGTAACGACGACAGCGCCAATTGCGCCCCAGCCAATGCCTTCGCCGAAACGTGCGACTGCCCCGTTGCCGAGGAAGGCCCCCGCACCCGCCGCCGAACCGCGGAACGACTGGCAGCAAAAAGCCAACGCAGACCTGGACGCTTGGGCAAAGAAGTCGGGGATCGACTGATCCCCTTGCGCATCCGCGGATTCGATCTAGAAAGAAGTGACCTACTCACGAATAGAGGAGAGACATGTTCAAGTGGCTGTTCACGCAATACCGGGAACCCGGAAAACTTCACTTCGGCTCAAAGTGGCTGAACCTGCACGGGCGCTTGTTCCTCGGCAGCCCTGAATCGTTTGGCATGGGCCACCTGAGCGAAGGCGTCCGCCGCACTTTCTACTACTTGCGCGCCGATCGCAGGCCTCCGGTCAGAGACGACGCCGCGTATGAGGCATGGACCAAGGATCGGCTCTACGCAAGCAAGGTTGAGCAGGTCGCAGAGCGCTGGGTGGCCAAAGCGGGCTTCCTGGCGTGCGCGCCGCTTTGCTTGGTGCTTGCCGTCTTGGCGCATTGGCTTCGTTGATTTGACAGGGGAGGGAAACAGAGATGGCAGCAATCAGTTTATTCAACGTGCTGGACTGGACGAGCGGCTTGGGCCGCAAGTTCCGACGGAAGAGCGGCGAGCCTTCGAGCGTGAAGGAAGAAATCATCGTCAAGTCCAACGAGGAGTATGAAAACCTCGTGGGGCGCTTTGACGTGACCGATCGCGTTCGCAGCCGAGAGCTCGATGTGCCGGAGGCTGATCGGGATTTCGCGAAGGAATGCGGCGCAGTCTGGGACGACAACGCCCAGGTGTTCAAAGTGCCCGAAGGACGCAGCGAGGACGAGTTCCAGGAGTGGTGGCCGAAGGTTCCGGAGGATTTGCGCGACACCCAATCGCGGATCATCACGACGAAGCGTGGGCGGCGTGCCGAGGGCTTCTTGCAGGGCAACGACATGGGGCAGGGCGGCGACAGCCTGGCCACTCCCTTGATGTATCTCGCCTTCCCCGTGATCGGCGTTCTGGCAACCTTCCTGGTGAGCCTGATCGTATCTATGGGTTGGACCAAGCTAGAGGCCGCCTCGACGCTGGAAAGCTTCGTCCGGATTGGTGGGGCAAGCGTGATAGCTCTCATGCTGACCATTCCTTATTTCATTGCCCTCAAGCAAGGCGAGGGCATGAAGGAGGCGCTGAAGGCATTGGTGCTGTTGCAGTGGGTTCCGATGGCGCTTCAGTTCATGGTCGGCGACAGCAAGGGCGGCACCGAGGTGGCAATGCAAGCCGGCGGCATGGCTGTGTATGCCCAGATGGCCAAGACCTACCTGTGGTGGGCCTTTGGCTTGGTCGGCATCCTGTTTGTTGTTTGCTTTGTGGCGGCAGCCTCGCGCCCGCACCGGGGCGTCATTGGCGGGACGGCCGCGCGCTTCATTCAAGCGATGAAGTGGGTGGGCCTCATCTTTGCCGCCTTGGTTGTCGCCAAGGTCCTGCCGTTTGGCTTGGGCGAGGCGGCACCTTACGTGTTGGCCTGCATGTATGCGATGCAATACGCCGAAGGCAACTTTGTCCAAAACGCCGCCCGGCTCTACCTACAGAACAACGACAACAACCTGGCCACCCAGGGGGCGTTGATCAACTCACACGTCAAGGCACGTGAACAGCAAGCCGAGGCGGCCCTGCGGGACAAGACCCCGCTGATCACCATCGGGCGCGCCACGGGGCACCTGTCGGATAAAGGTTATGGCTACTCGCCCGACTTGGGCACCGTGATGATGTTCTCGTGGCGCGATTGCCAGCAGGGCCTGCTCGTGTTCGGGGCCATCGGTTCGGGCAAATCCTATGCCGCGTTGCGACCCATCGCTCGTCGGTTCCGTAAAGCCGCCTTGGCAATGGCGTCTGTGGCGCCGGAACAAGGCGATGTAAGGGAGCGTTTGACGCGGCAGAAGCTGGCCGGCGGTGCTCTCATTGCCGACGGTAAAGACGGAGCAATCATCGCGGATCTGGAAGGGTTGTTCGACATCGTCGTCAAGCCTGGAATGCGCGTGGGGCCCTACGAAGGGTTGGCGCCGGATCAGATCGTGCGGGCATTGCGCGGCGCATCCGGTGGGCGCGTGGACGAGAAATCCAAGCTTTGGACGGATGGTGGCGATGCGTTTCTCTACCACACCGGCATCATCCTTCGTGCGCTCGTGGATCACGAGATGGCTTACAGGTCCTGGTGCTCGGCCAAGCTGGAAGGGTTGGAGCGTGCACAGATGAACGCGGAGCTTGAGCTGGTCAAACAGCGAAAGCTGGGCGAGGACGTGGCCGAGACTGAGGCGTTGATCGAGCGGATCGCCGAGCAGATCGCCATCCATCGAATCCCGGTGAGCGATGACAGGCAATGGCATTACACGCCATTCCACCACATCAAGTTGTTGTCCATTGTGGAACGCGTGATTCCCGCCAGCCCCGCGCCTCGTGCCAATGCAAAGCTGATGGAGGTGGTGAAATACTTGGGCCTGGAAGAGGCGGACACGAGCCATGACGAAGAGGGGCGGCTGGCCTATGCGGCTTACCTGCAGCAGCACCGCCTTCGTCAGGACAACGCTCCCGAAACCATCCATCCAGACCTCTTCCGTCCCATGTCTCAGCTGCAGAGCTCGCTGGAATGGGCGTTCCAGGAGATTCCCGCGATGCATCCGGAACAGAGGCAATCGTTCACGCTCAACTCACGAGGGCTGCTGGAGAAGCTCTTGCGAGGCGAAAAGCTGCGGGACAGCAAGACGGACATGCCTTGGCATTCGATTGAGACGGGCGAGGTGGACGTGTCCGACGCACTCTATGGAGCCATGGTAGGCCTCTTCTTGCCCCCCACCCAATTCGGTGAAGCGGGTGAAATGATGATGCGCCTGCTCAAACAGCGGGTCATGAACGGAATCAAAGCGCGTGGTGCATTCGGTGACAAGTGGCGTGAAGCACTGCCCGGCCAGACCGAGGTGATGCTGATGATGGACGAGGCCCACCTGCTGTTGACGGCCGATGACATCAACCTGTTCTCCGTTTCGCGCTCGCTGGGGTTGATGCCCGTGCTTGCAACCCAAGGGTTTGAAAGCTTGGTCAACGCGTTTGGGTCGGTCAACGAGGCGGAGCTGATGGCCAACACGATGCAATCGGTGATCGCGCTGAAGTGCTCGCACAACACCCACGAATACCTGGAAAAGCGGTTCGGCCAGGCCACGTTGACCACCTTCAAGCAGCGCACCCGGGGCATCGACTACCAAGGCGGCATGAACAACTGGCGCCACTCTGTGCTCAACGACCCAGATCATGCCTACGCGTCCGCCTACGACAAGATGCGCATGGAGGGGGCGGGGCGGTTGACGGCTTCGCGCATCGACGCCGTGACGGGTCGCCGCTGGCGGATTGGATCGGAGGACACGCTGGGCCAAGACGAGATCGCGCGCGACATCGACATGCCCACCGGGGGCAAGCGCGAGGTGCAGCCGCTCTTCCTGCAGGAAGAATACTCCGCCCTTCTTGAGCCCCGTGGTCACGCCATCGTGGCGCTGAACCGTGCCGGCATCAAGCGAATCGACTTGGCGGAGCTGCTTCCCGACGCGGATTGATGCGGATAGGCGAGGGGGGTTGCCCCCTTGCCAAACCTGCGGATTGATCAACGATGAGCCTATTCACCCCAGCGGAGGAAACAAACATGAGCAACACCCTCTCCCAACCCATCGAAGAAATGACCGAGCTGCGAGCACTCCAGGCGCAGCGCAACGAGCGGCTTCTGGGCGATCGCCCACCGCCCCAGAAGGACAGCGCGGCGCGGGCAGACTTCGAGCAGAACGTGGCCCAAGACCAAGCCGCCATCGAGCAACGCCGACAGCGTGTTCTGGATTGGGCAGAGAAGGCCTCGCCCGATCAGATCGCTGCGCTCCAGGCAAAGATCCAGGAGGCCGACAAAGCCGTTCGTGATGCAAAGCCGGACGACAAGCGCGAGCAGGTGGTTCATGCGACCGTTGCGCAGTGGCGGCAGCAACGCGGGGCCCAGCGGGAGGAGAGTCCTCCCATGTTGACCCGTGAGCAGCGGATGGAGAACGGACCTGGGCGCCTGGGATACGCCGATTACGCCCGCAGTTCGTTGAAGGAGGCGGCTTTCATGAAGGACTACGCTGCCAATTACGATTGGGAGAAGCACCAAAAGCAGGCCCAGCCGAACGTCTTCCGACAGTAATCTTTACCGATGTTCAGATCTGCCCGGTTCTTCGCAGAATCGGGCATTTTTGCGTCTTGACGTCCAGTTTTATGGTGCTTTACTGGTTATGGAACGAGTAGGTAGACCTACTCATAAAAACCCCAGGGAGAGCCACCATGTCCACGTTGTTCAATGCCCTCAAAGACTTCGCTTTCGAGAACGCGGTCCCACTGCTGACCGGCTTGTTCCTGCTGATCGCGGCCTTCGCAACGGCTGTCCTCGCCTACCCTCCGGCCGTTCCGGTTCTGCTCAAGGTAATGGCCATAGCGGCGGTGGGCTTTGTGACCATCGGGGTGGTGGTCCAGAGTTCCTTCCGGTGAGCAGGCGGCGCTGGCTCAAGCTGCGCGCGCGGTGCAGGAAGCGTTGGCGCCGGTTTGACTGGGAGGGGTTTGATTTCTGGTTCTATCCCGCGCTGATTTTCTACATGTTGGGTTGGGTCGTCTTTGGCCCGTCCGACAGCGTTTAACCCGTTAGCCCACTAATTCACCAGCGATCGAGCTGGACCTTTCCGATGAGGCACATCGGCTTACCACTGCAGGAGGACCCGATGAATATCAACAACACCAACTTCCACCGTTTTCCCGACGTTGCTCCCGAGCATTTGAGTTCTTTCGCCTTGGTCGGCGGGTATGTGGATTCCCAGGTTCTGGCTGGAAGGAGCTTGGACGGTGTGCTTCAGGAACTGGACAGCAGTAGCCCAGGGCAGAAGCTCTGGCATGACACAGAGATTCTTCGGCATTTCAGTGTTGCGGTGGCTACTCGCCTCAACAGCTAACACGTTCTCTTGACGGTCGCGGATTCGGCTTTACAACAATGGAGATGGACATCCAAGAATCTCTGTTGCGCCTCTTGCGTCCCCTGGGCCTCCAACGAGCGGAGGCCTTGGCGGGCGCGCTCGCGCGCGAAGCCGGCGCGTCCAAAGGCCTTCACGATTCGCAAGTGTTGGCGCGTGCCCACGCCCTGAGCGTTGCCCCTGTCGAGGGTCGATTGGGCGATCTGGTTTGGCAGGTGCGCCAGCGGGAGCACGATGGGGCACCGCAAGTGGACCTGCGTTGGGGCTTGCATCGGCTGGGGTTGGACGCACCCTCACGGGCCTCCACCCGGGACCTGGTGCGTGCTTACGAGAGGCGCTTGGCAGACCGTAACGAACCGATGGTTTACAGCACCCTGGCAGAGAGGGTGGCTGGGTCCATGGCTGAGCACACCTCGCTCTTCCAAGGCATGGCGATGGCGGTAGAGGAGGCGCGGGCTCGGCGGTCGGATGCAAACCGGTTGCGGGAGAACGCACCGTGGCAGGGCTGGCTCGTGGGGGCGTCCCGGGCGGGCCACGAAGCAGCACTGCTGGCCTGCATCGGCATGGGCGCAGACGCCCGGCTGCCCGATGCCAGCGGCAACACACCACTGCATCATGCGGCCCAGTTTGGTCACTTCTCGCTGGTCACGCCTCTGGTCGAAGCCGGCGCCGACGTGGCGGCCCTCAACGCCCACGGGTGGGCGCCGCTCCACCTTGCCGCCCTCCACAAGCACGCCCGGGCCTGCCTCCACCTGATGGCCCACGGCGCCAATCCTGAGCAGCCAGGGTGGCGGGGGCGGACCCCAACGCGCATGCACCGACATGAGCAAACCCAAGCCCTTTGACGCGCTGGGCGACGTGCCCGGCAGCGTTGCGCCTTCCCAGCCGGTCCGATACTGGCACCGCGCCGTTCTTGCCGGTGCATTCGTTTTTGGCTTGGCCTACGTGGGGAGCATGGGCGTTGCCTGGCTCATCCCGAATCCCGATGGCTCGCTCATCCGCTTCGCCGATGCTTTGAAAGGCGGTCTGGTGACCGCCTACCACTTCCTGACCGTCGGCATCTCGGCTCGCGCGCCGGCACGGGAGTTCATCGAACTGGTGTCCTACCATCACCCAGTGGCGACGTGGTCCCGGATCGGGGTGTCGCTTCTGCTGGCGGCGGGCCTCGGTCTGCGGGTGTTCCTCAAGGCGACCGAGCCGGTGAGCAACACCTGGCACCTGTCCGGACCGCGGTTGTTGGAAGGAAAGGAGGCCGTGGACGAAGCCCGGCACCGCTCGGTAACCCCTAAAGACGCCGAGGCGGATCCCTTCGCCCTGTCCCTCCACCCCGATCTGTTGCTGTCTAAAAAGCATTGGGCGCGCCACGTCCTGATCACCGGCTCGGTGGGGTCGGGCAAGAGCGTCATCCTCAAGCACATCCTGGAACAACTGACGCGAAAGAGGGACGCAAAGCTGTTCCTTTACGACATCAAGGGTGATTTCACGTCGATTTTCAAAAGGCCCATCATCGTGTCGCCCTTCGATGCGCGCTCCCACGTGTGGGACGTCGCCGCTGACGTGCGGACCCCGACCCAAGCGGCGGCGTTCGCCGCCTCTCTCATCCCAGAGGGCGACGGGAACGCCAAATTTTGGAGCATGGCCGCCCAGGACTTGTTGATTGGGTGCGTGCGCGAGCTCCAAAACACCCGGCCTGGCGAGTGGGAATGGCCCGATCTGGCGGCCTCGGTGCGCCGCCCGGCCGCGGAGATGGCCGCAGGCATGCGCCCGCATTACCCCCGCGGCGCCGCACTGGTGCGTGACCCGGAGAGCCAAACCACGTCCAGCGTGCTGTCTTCCCTGGGGGGCTTCACCCGCCTTATCGACGATCTGGCCACCGCATGGCCCAAGGTTGGCAAGCGCCGTTTCTCGATGACCGAGTGGATACGGGACGACTACAACGGGCGCAAGCAGGTCATTGTTCAATCCGGACCGGACCCAACCCTGACGAAGGCCTACATCGCCGCCATGATCAACGTGGCCGTCCCGGATCTCATTGGGCCGGGCTTGCCGGACGACGAGGGCGGGCGTGGGCTCTACTTCGTGTTCGACGAGCTGACCAGCGCCGGGCGCTTGAACATCGATCCCTTGCTGGCGTTGGGGCGCAGCAAAGGCGTGGTGGCCATCATGGCGGTCCAGGATCACTCCCAGGTTGAGCTGGTCTACGGGGACAAGACCGCGCAGGCCTTCTCGTCCCTGGTGGGCACCCACGTGGTGTGCCAAGTGCAGATGGGAGCCACCAGGGACAAGCTGGCCAGCCAGCTCGGCAAGCGGAAAATCGCGTGGCGCGGGCACGAGAACAAGGCCCAGGTCCACGAAGAAAGCCGCGCGTTGGTTTCCAGCGGTGAGCTCACCGACCGGCTGGGTTTCCGCAAAGGCAATCGCTACGGTCCCGAGAAGTGGGGCATCGAGGCGATCGTGCAGATGGGCGGGGACGTGCTGTTGCTGACATGGCCCGGGAAGAGCCATCCAACGGTTCGCGAGGGGCAGGTGGCCGCTGCGTGGACCACCAAGCCAGCCGGACCTGAAGGGCCGTCGCCGGCAACGTCCCCTTCAAACGCTGGCGCGTCGGCCTTCCCAACCACCGCCGAAGGCATCGATGCGGTGCAGCGGGTGTTGACCATGACACCCGAGGAAGTCGACGCGCTATTCTCCCGTTGAACACCATGTAGGGAAGCAAGTATGGCAACGATCACCGTGCCGATTTGGAAGCCAGTCGCCAAATACGCTGTGAAGGCAGCCTTGACCTCGCGTTTTCGGGAGGAGCTGGACGAGGTGGCCAACAATCGAAAGGGCTCCACCAGTCGGATTTTTACTTTGGTCGTCCTGTATCCCGATAACACCAACACGGCGGACCAAAACGCGGTGGCCGTCATGACACAACAGGCGCCACCCAGGATGCTTGGGTATTTGCCACGGGAGGTGGCCGCAGAATATCGGCAGCGCATGGCTCAGGCCGGCTACGAACACATGGTGTCTGCGTGTGAGGCGGTTCTGTCCGGCGGGCTGGTGACCACGGACAAGGTTTACGACTACATCTTGGAAGTGGACCTGGACATGTCCATCGACCCGCATCCGGATCACCTCGTCACTCATCCCGAGATGGTCCGCCATACCGCTGACCCGGAGTTCAAGAAGGACACCGATGGGGCATATCGCTTCAAGTGCTGGATCCCGCACGATGCGGTGGGCCACCTCCATCCGAAACAGCGCACCAAGGGTTGGACCACGGACTCCTGGACCACGGTCAACTACTACCTTAGCAACGCGCAGAGCATCGGCTTGGGTTTCAAGGTGCTTTCGGTGCCCAAGTCCAAGCACGCGGGAGTCTTCGGCGAAGAGCCAGTAACCGCCGTCGTGGAGGAGATAAAACGCCGTTGGGTCACGCTGCGCCTGGAGAAGTAAACCCCCCTTGCGCATTGGTGGTTTTCTGGGACCTTGGTTCAATCAACGTTCCAGGAGGTCCCTGTGATCAATTGCACCCGCATCGATGCCCGCGGCCACAACAAGCGCAACGGCAACATGTTCGACTACATGCTGGCCACCGAGCGCCTATCCATCGACAGCGCCGTGGCTTACTACGCGGGCAGCGGTCCTGATCCGAGGCAGACGCTCAATTGGGGCGGCAGCCTTGCCGCCGAGCTCTGCCTGGAAGGGCAGCCGGTCACCCGCGAGGTGATGGAAAAGCTGGGGAAGGGCTTTTCACCCACCGGAAGGCCGTTGTGCAAAAACGCGGGCAAGGAGGCCCGATTGGTCATCAAGACGGATCGCTGGGGAAACGTGCGGTTGGACGACGACGGCAAGCCGATGGAGAAGTGGGAGGGCGGCCACCGGGTGGGGTTCGATCTGACCATTTCCGCCCCCGGGGACGTGAGCGTGGCGTTTGCCCTTGCGGATGAACGCGAGAAGCTGGCCATCTTGGAAGCGCACCGCCAGGCCTGCGCCGTGGCGATGCGCTACATCGAGAGCAAGGTAGAGACCCGGCGCGGAAGAGCGGGGAAAGACGTTATAGACACCCAGGGGTTGGTGTGGGCAGCCGCCGATCACACAAGCAACCGGAACGTGCAGTGCGATTTGCACACCCACCATCTTGTCTTTGGTGTTTCGAAGGGGGAGGACGGCCGTTGGGGCACGTTTGATGCCATCGAGATCTACCGCCACCGCCATGCGGCCGATCACCTCTACAAGGCCGAGCTCTACAGCGCGATGAAAGCGCTGGGCTATGGGATTCAGCGGGAGCGCGAGGTGGACGTGATAGGGCGCGAGACGGGCCAGATTCTCACCACGATTGCCGGCATCGACCGTGAGCTGGTGCTTCAGACGAAGACCCGCCGCCAGGAAATCCTGGACTACGTCAAAGAACACCCCAACGCCAGCCACGACGAGGCCTGCAAGGCCACCCGCAAAAAGAAGGAAGAACCGCCCTTCGAGCAGGTGGTCAAGGACTGGCAGCAAACCTTCGCCAACATTGCCCGAGAAAGGCCAGACCTGGTTCCCACCACCCAGTCGCTCAAGCAGACCCAAGGCCAGCACCTGGACCCGCATACCTTTGACGAGGTCTTGCAGCGCATGCACGAGAACGAGGCGATGTTCTGCGAGCATGACCTGGTCCGGGAGCTGGGGATGGAGTTCGCCGGGCAAAAGAACGCGGAGGAGATCCTCAAAATGGTGAAGGAGTTCACCGAACAGGACGACCTGGTGCGCGTTAAAGCCGAACACCTCCACAAAGACGACCGTGGCACTCGTTTGGCACGCAAGCACCGGGAGGATCGCTTCTGCGCCACCTGGATGGTCGAATGGGAAGCCGAGATCATCCGTCGTTCGAAGGAGCGGGAGAACGAGACGGACCTGAAGCTGTTCCGCTCCACCGTAGACCGGGAAATCGCCGCCTATGAGAAGCGAAAGGGGTTCACCCTTACCGAAGAGCAGAAGGCTGCCATTGGTCATTTGACCCATGGAACGGCAGGTGTCGGCGTTATGTCAGGGTTGGCCGGGACCGGCAAGACCACCGTGGCCGAGGTCTACAAGCAGTGCTTCGAAGCCGAAGGAAAGCAGTTGATGGGCTTGGCCGTGTCGGGTAAAGCCGCGGCTAAGCTGGAAGAAGAGTCCGGCATGCTCTGCATGTCGGTTGCAAAGTTCTTTTCCCAGCTCCGGCAGGGCAAGGTTGCTCTGACGAAGAATGTTGTGGTGGTGCTCGATGAAGCCGGCATGGTGGCTACCGATGACACCTTGAAGCTCATGACCTACTGCCAGGGGGTCGGTGCCAAGCTTGTCATGCAGGGAGACAGTGACCAGCTTCAGCCCATCGCTGCGGGCAACGGCTTTGAGCTGGCGAAGATTGCCTTGGGCGACACGAAGCTGACCGAAATCCGCCGGCAGAAGAACGCCGGTGACCTGATCACTGCCAACAGCTTCTACGAGCGGGACCACCAGGGGAAGGTCAAGGACATGCGCCGCGGGCACCGCAGCCGCCAAGGCACCCTCGATATGGGTGCGCAGACCCTTCGCAATCTCAAGGAGAGAAATTGCATCGACGACTTCGGCACGGAAAAGCAGGCCATCAAGGCGTTGGTGGACGACTACCTGAAAGACCCCACCCCGATGGACGAGAAGTTGGTTCTGGCCCACACGCGCTCTGAAGTCAAAGCCCTCACCACGGGCATCCGAAAGGGGCTCCAGGAGCAAGGCGTGCTGGACAAAGAGGAGTTCACCTTCCGCTCGATCGTAAAAGGGCAGTGGGAGGACCTGACGCTCTCCCGCCGCGACCGTGTGATGTTCACGGCGACCAACAACGACTTGGGCGTCATCAACGGCACCGAGGGCACGGTTGAGAGCATTCGGAAGGACAAATCCGGTGGCTACGACCTGGTGGTGCGCATCGACTCTTCGAACCCGAAAGAGGACGGGCGCATCTTGAAGTTCAACACCAGCGAGCACAACGCCTTGGCCCACCGGTATGCCATGACCGTTCACAAGGCGCAGGGGCAGGGGAAATCCGAGGTTTACCACCTGGCCACGAACATGGGCATGCTCGACCAGCAGTCGGCCTTGGTGGCGTTCACCCGCCTCACCAAGGGCAGCTACCGCATGTATACGACCGACGAGATGATGGAGCGCATGGCCGAACGGCTGGGAACCGAACGGCACAAGGAAATGGCGCTGAGCGTCGGCTTGTCCGAGACCCAGGCTGCTCCGGTGCGCAACCTGGTCCAGGACGTGGAAGAGCTGTTGGCAGGATTGAAACCGCAAACCCAGGTGCCAATCACAAACGCGGAACGGCGCGAGATGAGGCTTACCCGGTGACGCATCGGGCCAGTGTCAATACGCTGATCACCACCACTACCCACGGCCACCACCCCACGCGTTCGGAAGGCGCTTTGACCGGTGTTCCCAGCTGCCACCGCCGTTGGTGGGCCAACCCGCGCACGTGGGCCGTGGCCCGCCGGTGGGGGTTGACCACGATCCCCGGTGGCTTGGCGTAGATGCGCCATCCCTCCCGGGAGGCCTTCACCCGCCACGCCTGCTCATACGCCTCGGTTTCCGCCCGGGTGGCTGTCACCACCTCCAGCGCATGGAACCGGAAGGGACGGTGCCAGCCGCCTTTGGGGGAGCGGTGCTGCTTCTCCCGCTGCTGGGGGTTTGAGCTTTGGCCGACGTAACAGCCCCCGTCGTCGAACAGCAGGGCGTAAAGGGTGCGGGGCAGGGCGTGATACTTCTCGCTGCGTCCCAGGTTGTGGCGGTGGGTCATGGTCTCTCCGTGAGTAAAACGACCCACTCACGAATAGATCAGAATTTGAAGTTGGCAAGCCTGCTGCGAGGACGTGAGAGGCCACACGTCGCTTGCGTGTAATCTCTTCGCAGTTCATGGCGAGCATGGGGCGGGCGAGTGACCTTTAAGTTCCCGGTTGGACCTTCCAAGGGGCGTTGCAACATATGCGGGCAGGAAACCGACCTGACCGAAAACCACGTGCCACCCAAGGCGTGGGCTCAAGGCATCGCTCTGAGGGTGTCCAGCGTCGCCGACGCAATCAGTGGAGAGAAGAAGCCGCGGTCCCACAAGATGCCCAATGGTGTTTGCTTCAGGAGCATCTGCAGGACCTGCAACGGCTCGGTGCTTTCTCGATACGACAAGGCACTTGTATCGATGAGCCGGCAGGTGACGGAGATCTTGCGTGATCGAAGCAAGGTCACCTACAACCAGAGCATCCGCATCCAGCCGCAGCTTGTGGCAAGGGGAGTTCTGGGCCACTTGTCATCGGTGGGCTTGAATCGCTACGACGAACGCCACAGCCAGCACCTGTTCGATGACCGGTCAGATCTTCTACGCCAGGTTCGGCTTCACTACTGGGTGTATCCCTACAGTGGTCGAACGGTTCTTCGCGACTTCGGGCTGGGCATCTTGGGCGGGAAAGCCAGTTCGGCGATCTATGTCCTGAAGGCCTATCCGCTGGCCTTTGCAATGGTCTGGAACAGGGACTTTCAGTTCGAGGACTGGCAGCCGCAGAGCTTTGACCCGTTCGCTGGGTTCGAACCAGACCAAGAGGCGAACCTCCCGCTGGAGTTCGTGGGCCTGCCGGGACAGGTTTGGCCAGAGCACGTCCAAGGGAACACGTTCGCGGTCCTTCATTCCGATGGTGCGTTCGTGGCAACGGAGAAAAGACGGGGCTAGGTTTGGGCGGTTTCGGCTCTGCCGGATCGGAGGTGCTGCGGATAGCAGCAGCGTTCCAAAGAAAAAGCCCGGGCTGGGCCCGGGCTTTTCATATCGGTCAACGGGGAGCATGGCTCACCGCGCGTTGACCTGTGTAATGTAAGGAGCGCGCTTGCTCCTACAGCAATTGTCGTGTCGTAAAGCACCTTGAGGCCCACGCCAAGGGCTCTGCAAAGCGGGTGTTTCTTGGTGCGTGTTGCAATCGTGTTGCTGTTACTTGTTTCTTTATTCATTGAGGTATACCTGTAATTGTTAGTGCTGCATGTGTCATCTTCCTTTGCGTCGTGGTTGGTCAACCATTCCCTAACGGCTTCTAGGGCAATGGCAAGCATTGGCGTGAGTAGTGCTACGGCAACGGTCATTACTGCAGGCGGGGTTGTCAGTCCGGCTCCTACACTGCTGAGCGGTGGAGATGTTACCAGCTTCCAACGCCTTGGTCAATCATAAGTTATTGTATATAAATACAATTTTAATGAATTGACGCCACGAACAAGGGCCCCGAAGGGCCCTTGCCGAGATACGATCACCTCCTTTTCGCCGCTGAGATTGGTTACCAACCGATGGCCCAGGCTGCGCCCACGGCCGTATCCTGTCCGCTGCGGGAAACCCCGATCGAGAAAGCCGATGGGGATCCGCGTGGGGTGGTCACGTCGCGGGTGTAGCCGATGGAAATGGCGGCTTGGCCGCTGCAGCCACCGACGCCCACGGCCAGGCGGTTGCGGTTCTCCCCATGGATGGCCGACGTCGAGGTGGCCATCTGGGCGTTGGCTTGGGCCATGGCGCAGACACCGCTCACCCGCTTGTCGAGCTGGCGGAAACGGCGGTCCGTCAGGTTCCAGCGGTCGTCTTGCTGCCGCTGGTAATCCCACAATTGGCCACCGTTGATCGCGTCCGTGGACCCTGCGGCGATCGCCCCCGCTGCCACCCCGGTTACCCGCTGGTTGCCGGCGTTGATCCCGGATCTGGTGACCGATGGACCGCCCTGGACAGTGAAGCCGTCGCTGTTGTGGATGGCCTTGGCCACCTGGACCGAGCCCTTTTCGGACAGTCCAACGTTGTCTTTCAAGCCAACGGTTTGGGTGCCGTCCCCGTTGTCAGTGACCTCGATGTTGGCCCCGGCCACCGTGGTGCTGCTTCCTCCGTCCTTACCGTCCTTGCCTGCTGGGCCTTGCGGACCGGTGGGGCCCTGTGGACCGGGGGTGCCACCACCGCCGCCAGGGTTTTGTTCCAGCTGGTGAACGCGCCCATCGAGATCGTAGATGGCACCGGCCACGGTGGTGTAGTTGTTACCGCTGCTCAGCTGGTAGTTCGGCGCCACGATCAAGCCGTTCACCATGGAGGCGCCAGCGCCCAAGGTTTCCACGGCGGTCCGCAGTTGGCTGACGGCCACGGCGTCGTCGTCCGCTTTGCCCAAGGCAACTTGGGTCAAGCGGCGGTTGCCAAAGGCTGCAGTGTCTTCTTCATCGCACGTGGTGTTGGCGCCCACGGCCACGCATCCCCATGCGTTGGCCACGGCACGGGGCCCCAATGCCACACTTTCTGTGGCGTTGGCCGTGGCAGACGCGCCGAAGGCGGCAGAGTAGGGCGCAAACGCCTGTGCCCATGGACCCACGGCGGTGCCGGCCTCGCCGGCAACGCCAGCGCTGTAACCGTAGGCGCCGGCAAAGTCGGCGGTTGCGTTGGCACCGGGCCCCACGGCGGATGCACCTTCGCCCTCGGTCTGGGATGCGGCGCCCAACGCGAGGTTGCGATCGCCTTGAGCATTCGCCCCGGCCCCGAAAGCCGCCGCGCCGTTTCCATCGGCTCTTGCGGTTGAGCCTACAGCGGTCCCGCCATCCCCGAGCGCGCGGGCACTAGAGCCGATGGCCACACCGGTGATCCCGCTGGCCAGGCTGTGCCCGCCAATGGCCACCGCGGAATCGCCGGTGGCTTGGGCTTGGGGTCCGACGGCGACGGCGTAAACCGCAAATGCCTGTGCGCGAGAGCCAATGGCGAGCGCATTTGAGCCCTGCGCTTCGCTCGAGAACCCCAGAGCGGTTGTATGGCATCCGCGAGCGGTGGCGCGATTGCCCACCGCAGTGGCCCCCAGGCACTCACCCGGAACGCCATTTTCATCCACCATTATCCCGCCGTCGGCGAGGGCGTCCGCCCCGATGGTCGTGGCCCCAACGGTCAACGATTGGGCGCGGTCGCCTACCGCAGTGGTCTCGGGTTTGGTGGCAACGGCACCGTTGCCCACTTGAACCTGGGCTTGCGCCGTGCCAGCAACAAGGCCTGCCAGCAAAGCGCAGTGGATGAGGGAGCGTTTCATGGGGTGGCCTCCTGGGTCTGAAATGAGTGAGCGTGTGCACGCACGAATAGATCAGATCCTGGAATGCGCAAGCCCCCCCCCCCAACGAAACTTCCCGGCGCAACGGCAGGAGGGGCCGTTGCGCCAGGAAGCGGTGGGGCCGACTTTTCCCCACCCCTGTTCTTCTACGACAGGGAAAAAATTCCGCAAGCCCCCTTGCGCGTTTTCGATTCTCCGCTTGCATGGGTGTATCGCTCATGTGAGTAAGGAGGCCTACTCATGTTTCAACGCTTGTTGCTCGCGCTCGCACTGGCCAGCGCACCCGTCTTGGTCCACGCGCACGCGCCAGCCACCGATTCCGTTGAGGTCCACGGGAAGAAGCCTGGGTTTTTCAAACGCCTGTTCCACCGCCACAAAGACGCCCCGCAGTGGGACGGTGTCCACCCTGAGCTTCGCTCAACGCTGGAACGGATCGCCTTGCAGATGAAGGGCGAGGGCTACGACCTGCGGCTGATGGAGGGCTACCGCTCGGAACAGCGCCAGGCCGAGCTGCTCGCCAGCCAAAAGGGCGTGACCCAGGTGGGGCCAGGCAGCAGTTGCCACAACCACGGTTGGGCCGCGGACATGGTCATCCACAGGCGAGGGCGCCCTTCTTGGGACCTGAAGGACGAGCAGGTGCGGCAGGGCTACCAACGCTTCGGTGAGCTGGCCCAGCAGGCGGGATTGAGGTGGGGTGGGGCTTGGAAGAGCTTCAAGGACATGCCCCATGTGGAGATGCGCAGCGAGTGCCTGCTAGCCATTCGTGGGGGATATCCCCCACGCCGATCAATGCAAACGGTGATTGCCAAGGCCGAGTCAGTGTCTGACCTACCGAGAGCACCTCGGTGGGCCTGGAGCGTCGATTCCGAGCTGGCGCCGGACTGGGCGTGCGAGTCCGTGCTTTGCAGTGCGTCTTGGGCGACGGTGAGCCGGCCATGGAGCTATGACGCAAGGTTGGCGTTGAAAGGGCTCCGAGCAGAACCGTTTGCTGCAGCCTCCTGTCCCATGGCCCCAATTGTCCTGAGACGCACATGAGGAAGCGGTCCATCCGGTTGCTTCCTTTTCGGCGGAGAGTGAGGCCGAACGGGGCATCTGCCCTGATCGCGCAGGTTCGGAGGGGATCGAGATTGACGCTCCCAAGGGCGGCAAAAACGGCTGGATCCGTTGCACCGCAAGGGGTATGCTCGTGGCGGGCACATTCCAGGGCACCTCCCAGATGGGTGAAACCCAAGCCGCCCAAGGGGGTAGGGCACTTCTCAAGGAAGTCCCACTCTCTCCGCCAGTTGTTTAAAAGAGCCTCTGGAAACAGGGGCTTTTTTGTTTCTACAGCCTTCGCTGCCCGCCCGCTTACCCGTTCACCTGCAAAGATCGATTCTGCACGATCTGCTGCCGAACCCGGCCTTGCGCCTCGGATTGTATCCAGAGTACGCGGCGTCTGATGCGGATAGAGCGCCGGAAGCGGCCAGCCTTGATCTCTCCGCAGATAAAGGTGGCGTCCATACCGGTCATCTGGCTCACGTGATCAAGCGATAGCAGCTCTTCCAGTCTTTCAGCCGCGCCCATGATGGCCTCCGATGCGGCGAGCCCTCATAGGACGGTCGGCCAGCCCAAGCTGGAAGTGCAGAACGATGTCGATCATCGGCTAGGGCAATAATAACGCTCAGGCGATCTCAGATCTCAGCACCAAGGTTACCCAGCACGACGAGACGATCACGTTGCAGGCAGGGCTGATCATTGCTTTGCGCAGCGATGTGACCGATGTGGCTGGAAGGACTGCGGCCAACACCACCGCATTGCAGCAGCTGACGACGCGCGTCCCGTCGCCTACTTCCAGGCTGTCAGCGAACCCATGGCAGAGTCCACCCTGGTGATGGCACGATTGCCCAAGGAAGCACAGGAGGCGCTGGTGCACCGAATGCGCGAGTTCGCTAGAAGGGGGGCGAGAGCTCAGCAAGGTGAGTGTGTCAATCAGTGATAACTGGCGCAGTCTAAGTGGATCTTTCGTCCCAGCCTCTCAACATCAGGCCGCTGACGGTAGACTGTCGGCTGCAGTCCTACGTATTGCGATCAGTCACGATTTTGCTATCTAGGTATTGAATGATGCTGCGGGTTAGATTGATGGCAAGCAGCGCCTCTTCGCGTTCGACAAGCTGATCGTTGGCGTGAGCTAGGCTCCCTCTGTTACGGAGCGGATTAAGCGAATCTAGGATATTTCCGATGGAAAAGACAATCTTGCGCATTGCGTCGTCTTGGACGCCCATATCGCGCAGCGCAGGATGGCTTTCTCGCATCAGTTTAAAAACTTGAGTGACTCCAGGATCTGCTGGCAGCGAAGCCAAGTCCAGCCCTGCCGATCGGCATACCGTTTTCAAATAACCATGGAGGGCCGTGTGAACGCGATCCAAGGCACTCACTGGACCCTGCACCTCCAGCAGCGATGCAGCATCGGCCAAGGCTTGACGCACCAGCTCGCTAGCTAACCTGGGTGACGTCGGCTCTACGGCGGCTACTTGGTTGCATCGCTTTGCCATGGCAAGCAGCTTCGAACGTGCATCTAGGGTCCGCTGGACCTCTGACCCCACCGGAAATCGGCGGGCAACGCCTCGCACTATCGCCGCCTGAGTCTGCGGATCGGCGGAAGAGAGCACCGCCAAGAAGCGTTGCCGCGTGGTGCCCGGATAGTCTTCCGGATCGATCGTTAGGTCGCAATAGGCGGCATAGAACTCACGGTGGGATGAATAGGTGAAATCGCCCAGGTAACCGCCTGACACGCCAATGTAGTGGCTGATGATCCAATGTATTTCAGTCGGGCGTAGGCCTTCCATGGATACCTTTGGTCGCCGGCTGGAAGGCCGGCCCAGATGGAGGCACTATAGCCTTGGCGCCCAGTTCCGGGCCATAGGGGGGAGACATGGATAAGTCGTTTGAGGAAGGGACGGTCGACGCCCCGGAGAGCGGATCTGTGCTCCGGGAGCGAGGCTCGCTGATTGACAAGGTCAATCGGGCCCGCCTCGAGCTGCTGGACCTATCGACCCGCAACCGGTTACTTAGCGTCCCTAGGTCCGGCCACGCTAAGACGGTGGAAGTGGTCAATGAGCTCGCGAAGGCGATGTATCAGACGCTCGTCATCGATGGAAAGCGCTTCACTTTCGCTGCAGGTAGGGCCGACCCAAAGACAGCCGCAGACGATGCCGTAGGCGAGGAAGGCGATCAGTCCGACTCAGCCGGCGCCGTCCAGGTAAAGGGTGTTGATGCGGAAGCTGACCTCACGCTTGTCGAGGATGAGCTGGACGACCTCGAACTTCTGGCGCAGCCGAACTTAGAGCTGGACGAGCAGGGGCGCCGCGTTAGCCACTGGGACGCCCAGTTGATGACGCGCTTGACACCGACCGGCTTGCAGAAGCGACTCTTAGATCTTTACGTTGATGCCCGCACGCTTCAAGAAGAGCAGGGCATCAACGTGCTCTACCTCGGTATTGGCTATCTAAAATGGCGTGCGCCGACCACCCCTAAGATCGACCGATATGCTCCACTCGTGCTGGTGCCCGTCGCGTTGGAGCGCAGCAACGCAGGCGAGAAATTCCACCTCAGATGGCAGGGTGATGAGATCGTCGCCAACCTGTCGCTCCAGCTCTTCCTGCAACGTCAGTTTGAGACGAAGCTGCCAGAAATCGATGAGTTCGAAAGCCTCGACATCGATGACTACCTGTCCAAGGTTGCGTCCCTGATTGAGGGTAAGCCTGACTGGGCAGTCGTGCCGGACGATGCGGTATTGGGCCTATTCTCGTTTGCGAAGTTCATGATGTATCGGGATCTAGACCCTGCGAGCTGGGAGCAGTCTGGTGGCTTAGGAGCGCTCCCTGCACTTCGGGGCGTAGTTTCGGATGGATTTCCCGGCGCTGCTATTTCGACAAGCGAAGAGGACATTGATGCCACTGTAAGCCCGGAACATATGCGCCATGTCGTCGACAGCGACAGCTCCCAGTCCCTCGTTGTCCATGACGTACTCAAGGGGCGGAGCATCGTCGTTCAAGGGCCGCCGGGAACCGGTAAGTCTCAAACCATCGCGAATGTTATCGCGGGGGCAATTGCTGATAAGAAGCGCGTGTTGTTCGTGGCGGAGAAATTGGCGGCTCTAGAAGTTGTGAAGAGGCGCTTGGACCAAGTTCGACTCGGCGCCGCCTGTCTTGAACTTCACAGCAACAAGGCGAACAAGCGAGCCCTGCTGGAAGAACTTCGGCTCACATGGAACTTGAGCCCGCTGGCCAATGAGGACAGCGGGCCGATCGTTCGTCAGCTCACTGAGCGACGCGATTTGCTTAACGCCCATGCCTCGCGCCTGCACCAAGAAATGCTTCCGTCGAGACTGACGCCCTACGAAGTGTTCGGCAACCTTGTTCGGCTGCGCCGGGAGGGATATGTCACGGCCCGCATCCGGCTTGATTCGCCGCTCGAGTGGGCGTGGGACAGGGTAGAGGAAAACCAGAAGCTGCTTCAGGACCTGTGCGACCGAGTCCTTGCAATGGGTATCCCCGACCAGCACGCCTGGGCCGGTGTCGGGAATGACGCGCTGCTGCCGAACGATCGGGACCGGTTGATTGGGGAGATCGCTGAACTCGCCACTACTCTGGAGGAATGGAGGCGACGCACTGTCGAACTGACCAGCGCTCTCGACCTTACGTTCTCGGACAGCCTAGATGCGCCACAAGCCGCAATTGACCGAACCAAGGTTCTGCTGACGGCACCGGCACTCGGACCCGGTGCACTCGCCGACGCGTCTTGGGAGACTCCTTCGGGCCTCGAGAGCCTGGTCGAAGACGTTCGGCGTGCGCAGAAGCTGCGCCGAACTTGTAACGAATTTGCGGCCGATTCGGCAGTTGAACGCGTATGGGAGCAAACGAGGCAAGAGTTGTCGAATGTTCCTGTCGACTTCGTCCTCGTCAGGGAACTGTCTGTGATGCGCGATGCGCACCAGAAGCTGTCAGGCATGGGGTCTGACCTAGAACGTCTAGCCCAGTTGGTAGGGGAGCAGCGGCCGCTAACATTCGAGGTAATGGCTCATGTCTGTGCGCTTGCGGAGCGCGCCAGCTCAGCGCCACAGATTGATCGCGATGCTTTGGTTGCTCGTATTTGGGAGCGAGGCGTTGATTCGGTCCAGAACTTGGTCGAATGGGTGCAACAGGTCCAGGCAGCCCGCCGTGAACTAAGTGAGGTGTTCCGCGACTCTGCATGGTCTTCCAACTTTGAGGGCGCTCGGCTGCAAATCGCCAGTCGTACCGGGAGCTTCTTGCGCTTTTTAAGCGGCGAGTGGCGTGCCGCAAATCGACTGGTCCGCGCGCAGCTGCGAAATCCAAAGCTTCCAGCTGATCATTTGTTGCCAGCACTGGACAAACTCCTTGACGCCCAGGCAGCGCTCCGCCGGCTCGACGAGGGAAATGCTCAGGGTGAGGAAGCGTTCGGCGCCAACTGGGAGCGTGATCGTTCTGATACCGCTTTCTTAAGAGGCGTTGTAGCTTGGATGCGTGGCATGCGCCCGCTTGGGCTGGGTGCGCGCGAGCAAGTCGCCGCCATTGGTGATAAGGGCTTAGCGGCGGTGTTGGCGGCTCGCCTTGGCCCGGGACTGGCCGAAGTCCAAGCCCTTTTGTCTCCCATACATGAATCATTGCTCACTAGCGGGCAGATGCTGTGGAGCGCGGTAGAGTCCTCGCTTCCAAGGGTCCCGCTGCATCGATTGTTAGACGACACGGCCCCGTTCGAACAGGCAATTTCGGCGTGCGATTCGCTGAATAACGCTAAGGCGATGACCGTGTCACTGGCCCTCGAACGCATCGACGCTCTGACCAGTACTCAGGCGGCACTTGCCGCACTGGCTCAAGTCGACCGGCAAGGCGAAGCCGCGTTCGGTGACCTGTGGCGAGGCTTCGCTTCGGATGCTGCTGCGCTCCAAGATGCTTGTCTCTGGATGACTACCAATGCTGACTTGAGGATGCTGGCCTCCCGCACCGTCGACGCCCAGCAGATGCTTGAGCAGGCGACAAATCAGCTTGAGGAAGCTGAAAGGCTGGACATCGAGCTTTCTGAGCTGTTCACTACTTTACGATTTGCTGGCAACGACGAGGTTGCATCGAATACCGCTGACGTCTCCGTGAATGCCGCGATAGGCCAGCTCAAAGCGTGGGAAGCAGATCCGGAAGGGCTCCCGCAATGGGTTGCTTACATAGCTCAAGCAAATGTGGCCAAACGACGTGGACTGAAGAACTTCGTCGATGCGCTGGCGACCGGTGTCTTAACTCCTGATGAGGCTCGGGGCACGTTCGATCTCGCCTATTATGAGGCGGTTCTGTCAGCAATGGTGGCGCGGGCCCCTGAACTGGCGACGTTCGACGGTAAGAAGCAGACCGAGCTTGTCGAGTCGTTCTGCGAGCTAGATCGAAGCCGCATTGACTTGGCTCGGAGGCAGGTTTCCCGCTCGCATCGCGAGCGAATCCCGTCGAAGAACGGGGCGGCGGGCCCTGTGGCGGTGATTCTCGGCGAGATGGCGAAGAAGAGAAGCCACCTCCCTATTCGCCAACTGATGGTGTCGGCGGCGCCTGCCATCCAAGCACTCAAGCCGGTTTTCATGATGAGCCCGCTGTCGGTGGCGCAGTTTTTACCCCCAGGTGCGGTGGAATTTGATCTTTTGGTCATCGACGAGGCTAGTCAGGTCCAGCCAATCGACGCCTTGGGTGCCATCGCCCGCGCCAAGCAACTGGTCATCGTAGGCGACGAGCGTCAATTGCCGCCCACGCGGTTCTTCTCAAGAGCTCTGGGCGATTCGTCCACACATGTGGATGAGTCCGCAGCGCCGGCGGATGTGGAGAGTATCTTGGGACTGTGCCTCGCGCGGGGGCTACCGGACAGAATGCTCCAGTGGCACTACCGAAGCCGCCACCAGTCTCTAATTGCGGTGTCCAATAGTCAGTTCTACGAGAACAAGCTACTGATCGTGCCAAGCCCATACACGAGTGAGGCGGGCGTGGGTCTGCGGTTCCACCACCTGCCCGACGCCGTCTATGATCGTGGTGGCACTAGCACCAACGCGCGTGAGGCGAAGGCTGTTGCCATGGCGGTCATTGCTCACGCACAAACGACACCGCATCTTACCTTGGGGGCTGCCGCTTTCTCGACCCAGCAACGGCGGGCAATCTTTGACGAAGTGGAGCTGCTGCGTCGCCAACACCCTGAGACCGAAGGTTTCTTCACGGCACACGCCCACGAGCCGTTCTTCGTCAAAAGCTTGGAGAACATCCAGGGCGACGAACGCGATGTCATCTTCATCTCTATCGGCTATGGCCGAGATTCGCGCGGCGGCGTGAGCATGAACTTCGGACCGGTCAGCAGCGAAGGCGGTGAACGACGTCTCAACGTGCTCATCAGTCGCGCCAAACAACGATGTGAGGTCTTTTCGTCCATCACTGACGAAGACATCGATCTCAGTCGAGGCAAGGGCAAGGGCACTGCTGCACTCAAACTGTTCTTGCACTATGCCCGCACAGGGCGCCTCCATATCGCCGACGAGGCTGTCGAACAGCGCAAAAGGACGTTTGAGCAGGAGGTTGCAGAAGCGCTCATCGCTCGTGGCTACAACCTTCACATGCATGTGGGGGTGGCCGGCTTCTTCGTCGACATTGCCATCGCCGATCCGGAGAGGCCAGGGCGCTACATCATTGGTATCGAATGCGACGGAGACTCCTACCGAAGGTCCAACGGTGCGCGTGATCGAGACCGTCTACGTGACCAGGCGCTCCGTGATAAGGGCTGGCAAGTCCACAGGGTATGGAGTGCGGAATGGTTCCTCAGGCCTGCCGCGGAACTTGATGCCCTGGTGCGCGTCATCGAGCGTTCAAAGCTGGAGCCGGACCCCTTTGAGGCAGAGACGGTCTCTCGATCGCGCGCCGTTCCAGTCAACATCGAGAGCGTGGAACACGACGAATTCGTCGAAGTGGGTCTGGTTAGCTCTGACGAGCTGCCCAGCACCGAGCCTTATGTGGAAGCCAACTTCGCGGTACCCAGTCAGCAACAGGAGCTGCATGCAGTTCCTGCAATGCGGATGGCAGGTTTTGTGCGCGACTTGGTTCACGTCGAGGGCCCGATCCATCGGTCAGAGGCCGTTGTTCGCATTCGTTCTCTATGGGGCTTGCAACGAGCCGGAGGGCGCATTCAGAGTGCGGTGGATGAGGGCATCCGGCGGGCGGTTGAAGACGGTCTGGTGTTGCAGGATGGGGAGTTCCTCCTGTGGCCCGATCGCGCTATTCGAGTGAGGGACAGAAGCTGCGTTCATTCTCTGAGCTTGCGTCGACCTGAGTTGCTTCCACCCATGGAGATGGATGTCGCGATCTTGGAACTGGTGCGCGAGAACTTAGGGGCATCATTGGATGAAGTAGCGCTTCACGTGTCGCGCCGGCTGGGCTTCCGAACGACGAGCGCGCAGCTGCGTGCTGCTCTAGTGGGTAGGGCCGAAACACTTTTGGCGCGCGGTGTCTTGGTCCTGCGGAATGGATTGTTGGCGGAGCGACCTATTCAACAGTGAGCGTGCTCGAGCTGCTGTAAAGAGAGGGGGAAGTAGGCAATGCTGGTCTTAGTCACCCGCCACTGACGGCGGAGCCCAGCGGTGGGAAAAAGGGAGGGCAAAGAGGTCAAGGAAAAAACTTGCTGGAGTCGGTCAATCATTTGGCGAACTGCCCCTTCTGGTATCGCGGCAATTCCACCTTGGGCCGATACAGCTCCATGGCGCTGATCTGCTTGCTCCGGGTCACGTACGGTTTCTTGTGGAGGTAGTGCTTGCGCAGCACCTGGACCCGATCCCGGGGAGCAGTGCTGTGGCCAGTGACCAGCGCAATCTCCCTCTCCGGAGCATCGTTGACATCCAATTCGGTAGCGAGGGTATGGCGGAAGGTATGGAAGCCGATTCCCTTGGCAAAGCCTAAGCCTTTCAGGTAGCGGCCGAAGTCCACCACGAATTGCTGGCCATAGCGAGCGTTGGTCTCTCCCGTCTTGCGCTTCACGCCGGCTGAGAGGAGGGGGAGCACCCGCGCATGCCCATGGAGGGCGACCAACGGAGTTATGGCATGAAGATTGGATTCAAGCTTTCTGTTGCTGTTGCGGCCTGTGCGTTGACCTTTGGAATCGGCAACGCCACGGCGAAAGCCCCCGGCCCTTGTTCCGTCTGCGAGGTCCAATACATTGCATGCGAGGCGTCAGGTACAGACTTGAGTATCTGTACCCGGAACTATATGCAATGCTTCCGTCTGAACGGCTGCATTATCCCGTAGTAGGACGCGGCGGGGACGTGTGGGGACCTTGCGATACCCTGCAGCCTCGCCACCGTCCAGACAAAAGCCTCGGTCCTGCCGGGGCTTTCTCGTTTCCGGAAAGGCCATGGCGAGCAATCATGCCGGGAGCGAAACCGAGGCGGCGCCTGTGTGCCCTGATGCAGGCAGGCATATGTGGAGGGAGCGGGATGCATTCATCCCCGACGCCCGCCCTTCGGCTTGTTATGGCACAACGGGTAACTCGAGCACGACCGGAACGCCCCATGCGGCCCATTGCGGTCCACGAACACGCCGACCTTGCACACCGGGCAGCGTTCTTCGTGGATGGCCGCGCCTGAAATCGCGGTCACTTCCACCGCGCCGTCCTTCACCAGCTCGTCCAGGAACGGCGAACGCTTCCCCTGTAGGGTGAACATGGCCACCGAGCGTCGCGCACGCGTCAGCGCCACATAGAACAACCGCCGCTCTTCGCTCAGCGGGTAGGTATCACCCTCCGGCATTGCCAGGGAAAGCACCGGGTCATCCGAGCGCAGGCTCGGGAAGCTGCGGTTGACCATGCCTGGCAGGATCACATAGTCCGCCTCGCGTCCCTTTGACCGGTGGGCCGTGAGGAACTCCACGTCCATCGTGCTGCCGAAGACTGTCTTCCAATCCGAAGGCATCGCGCTGCGGTCCGCGCGGTAGCGGCCCAGGATGAAGACCGTCACGCGTCCCTTGCGCCCTTGCGGCACCGCCCCGGACAGCAACTGCTGATGCAGCTTGGCGAGGTACTGGCGAACGCCATCCTGCAGCTCCTCGCGACGATTCATCTGGAACGCTTGCAGCACCGGCCCCATTGCCGCTGCGGCAGAACGAACCGCCTTGGAAATCTGAGCTGGATTCCGGCTGACGAAACGGCTGGACGCATCGCAGAGCGCCTGGGGGCAGCGGAATGTCTGCTCCAGTTTCAGCACCTGGCCATGGCCCATCCATTCGCGGAATCCGGTCATCACCGAAACGTCGGCACCGGCGAAACGATTGATCGATTGCCAGTCATCGCCCACCGCAAACAGATAGCGGCCGGGGCGGCTGACCAAGGCACGGCAGAGCCGGGCGCGGGCGCGCGAGGCATCCTGGAATTCGTCGGCCATCACCAGTTCGTAGGGCGATTCATAGCGGCCCTGTTCCAGCAGTCCGGCCGCCATGTTGAGCATGTCTTCGAAATCGATGCCGTGCTCGTCAGCCAGTGCGTTGTCCCAGGCCTGGAAAACAGGGCTGGCGATTTCCAGGAAGCGCCGATGCCGTTCCCTGAACTGGTCTTCGGGCATCTGTCGCAGGCGCTCCGCCATATCATCCAGCGTCAGGCAGTTGCTCTTGGCATGGGCAATGAAGGTGCGCATCAAGCCGATCAGGTCCGCGTCCGGCATGGGCTTTGCGCCCTGCTCGGGCAGCTCGCGGTCGGGGTTGGGGTCGAGTTCGACACCGGAGTCGCCAAGCCTCTCCGCCATATCCCGCAGGGCGTATCCACTGCGCAGACCAAACGAGGTGGTTTCAACAAGGGCGGTGCCTCGTGCCGCATGCTGTTGACGCTTCCAATGCATACCTTCGGCGTAGTCGGGAAGCTGCTCTGGCGCCTGGCCATCCGCATCCAGCGAGAAGTGCTCGTGATACAGCCCGGCGTGCGGGTAATAGAAGTTGGGGCGATACTGGCAGTGGGTGTCTGTCGCAGTATCGAACTCGTAGCGTCGCTCGTAGTCGTACGTCACGCCGTTGTAGAACAGCCAGTCGGCGATCACGCATTCTTCCAGGCTCTTCACCCGCTCACCCTGCAGGGTGCAGATGTAGGGCGTGCCATCGCGTTCGTAGCCATCGGCCTCCATTTCCGCGCCGAATGCCGGCAGGTCGCGCCCGAACACCAGGCGGAACATGTCCCACTGGGTGCGGAAGTGGATCGAGCGATCCTTCAGGTCGTCCACCAGTTCGGCCAGCTTGTTGAAGCCCAGCGTGGCGTTAATGGCCCATTCGGGGATGTCGGGCTTGCGGCCGGTGACCTTGGCGATGATGGCCAGGCCCAGGGCGTGGAAGGTCCGGGCCTCAACCACGGTGTTGCCCATGCCGAGTCGATCGAAGGTTCGCTGCGCACGCTCCTCCAGTTCCTTGGCAGCATCCTTGTTGAAGGCGAGCATCACGATGCGTTCGGGTTCGACAATGCCGCGGTCAATGGCATAAGCGGCCTTAGCGACCATGGTGGAGGTCTTGCCGGAGCCGGCTGCGGCCACGACCTGCACCCGATTGTCGAAGCAGATGACGGCGCGGGCCTGTTCCTCTGTCAGCGGCTTGCTCTCGACCCGGCCCAGGAAGCCCCTGGCCAACACCAGCTCGCGCAGGGTCATGGCCTCATTGGCTTCGGCCCAGGCAGCGGGCCAATCCAGGTTCCAGTCGCGCAGGGCGTCCAGCGCTGCGCGATGGCTGTCCGCATGCAGATCTTCATGCACGTCTTCATCGCGGAACAGCTGCTCCAGCTCAGGCGGCTGCAGGGGCAGGTTTGAGCGCTTCGCCAGCAGCGCCTGCTGCTGCTCATGGGTGATCCAGCGGCGGCCGGCACTGCCACGATCGATGAGGGCATCCGCGTCGCTCAACCAGGACTGGATCTGCTCCAGAATCGTGTCGAACAGGGCCTTGCGTCCACGCGTGGTTCGCGCAAAGAGCAGGTGCTGCAGGGCCCCCGCAAGCCGGGACGCTGGTCCGTTAGGGAGCCCGTCCACGCACAGCCCGGCAGCATCGCCGGTCTGCAGTTCGACCCGTGACCAGAAGACCCCTCGATGGACCTGCACCTGCTGATCATCATCCACGCGCAGCCGGTACTGCTGGCCGGAGACACTGAGTTCAACGTACTCGCCATCAAGCCGCAGCGACCAATGGGGCGAACGGGTCACGCGTCGGCCCCAGCCCGAGGGGCGCCATTCCATAGACATCCAGATACTGCCTTGCAAGCGTCAATAGGGCTTATTGAGCCCCTAAGCCCACATGATAAGGGGCTTGGAAGCCGCCTGTGGTCGTCAGCTCGTGGATTGACCTCGGTACGGGCTTCGCGTGCGCAGGAAGTGGTCGGTGGAGTCGCGGGGTGTCGCGTTTATCGCGTGCATCCCGGATGCGGGCTCCGTACGTGCCACTATGCACCTGTGCAATGGTGTGCCACGATCCGGCGGCTCACTGCATGTTAAGTGGAAGCAGTGCTTGGAGAAAGGCCTGGGAGGGAATACCCCGATGAATGCAGTGGATCCGGAATTAATGAGGTTGCTGGCAAGGTTCGATGAGTGCCACACCTTCGAAGGCTGCGAGTTGACCAGTCCGGAAAGCCATGGGATCGACGACGATACGCCGCTGCATATAGCGGCGTTCAATAACGACGTGTATCTACTCAAAGAGTTGATGCCGTTCGTCACCAATATCGACGTGCTCGGGGATATTGGATTGACCCCGATGGCGAACGCCGTGATTAGTGAAAGCCTCGAGGCCGTTGTCTACCTTCTCTCCTGTGGTGCGGACCCCATGATCCTGGATGAAGTGGGCGATTCGGTGCTGGATATCATGAAGATGAGACCCCTCTTCAATCAGTTGGTTGAGCAGATCGAGAGCGAGCTGCCGGGGGCGGTTTGAGGTGGGCGAGGTGTGGGTGCTGGGGCGCGCTCGGGGCTCCGCAACCTGGGGCAGGCCGAGAAGATCACGGCGCTAGGATTGCGTACCATCACTCATAGGCGCGATCCTGCTTCGTCGGCGGTACTTCCACCACATCACCGCGTCGGATCAGCTCATCCAGATCCACCGCCGAAGCGGCCAGGGCATCCTGCGCATCGAAATCCCACTTGTCCTTGTACTCGCGTGCCAGCAGGTCGCAGACCGCTTTGGCACGCGGATAGGCATCGTCCTTGCCCTCGTTCTGCTTCAGCGCATCGCGATGGATCTGGCACAGCATGAGCTGGTGCGCATCCTCGGCGCGCTCGCGCTCCCAGGTGATGTCGGGCAGGCCCGAAAGCGCAGCGGCAAGTGCGAACGCGGTCATTGGCATGTCGGGTGTCCAGGCAGCGATGGGAACCCGAGCGTATGCGAGCGGCAGTGGCTCGGGGACACCACCGCCCGCGTCGTTTCACTGCATGTTCACCATTCGCCGCAGCATGGAAGCTGCATCAGATGCAGTTGATCCAGACTATCTGCTCACGCATTCACATCCACGACAATCCGCCCACGCACCTTGCCCGGGATGATCTGCTCATAGACATCCAGCACCTCGGCAAGCCCAATCAGCTGCACTGTGCTTTCAAGCTTCTGTGGATCCAGGTCGGTGGCAAGCCGATCCCAGGTGCGCTGGCGAACCTCCTGCGGCGCATTCACCGAATCCACGCCGGCAAGCGTCACGTTGCGGAGAATGAAGGGCAGCACCGAGCCATGCAGCTCATCACTCTGCGCCAGCCCGCAGGCGGCCACGGCGCCTCGGTATTTCGTCTCGGCAATGGCGTTGACGAGGGTAGGGCCACCGGCCACATCCACCACCCCAGCCCAGCGTTCGGCGCTCACCGGCCGCTCGCGCGGTTCTGAAAGCCGCGCGCGATCGATGATCTCGGCGGCGCCCAGGCTGTGCAGGTACCTGGCGTGTTCCGGGCGCCCGGTGGCTGCCACCACGCGATAGCCCAGCTTTGAGAGGATCGCCACCGCGATCGAACCGACGCCACCGTTGGCGCCGGTCACCAGCACATCGCCCTTTTCGGGCGTCAGCCCCGCATGTTCGAGGGCCAGTACGCACAGCATGGCGGTATAACCTGCGGTACCGATGGCCATGGCGTCGCGGGTGCTGAAGTTGCCGGGAATCCGGTTGAGCCATTCGCCCCGCACGCGCGCGCGCTGGGCCAGCCCGCCGTGATGTCCCATGCTCAGGTCCCAGCCATTGAGCACAACGCGGTCGCCTGGCTGGAAGTCGGCTCTACTGGATTCCAGCACCACACCTGCCAGATCGATGCCGGGAATGAGCGGGAACGTCCGGATGACCGGACTCTTGCCGGTCAGGGCGAGCGCATCCTTGTAGTTCAGCGTGGAGTACTCGACGTCCACCAGGACGTCGCCGTCCATCAGATCGGCTTCATCAAAATCGACCAGCTCGGTCGAAACCTGGTTGTTCGTCTTGCGGCTGAGCAGTGCTTTGAACGTCATGCTGGGCCTCACATTCAAGGAATGGGGCCATGCTAGGCTCGCACCGTCATCGCAACAAGAACGATGAATTTCCGTAGGTACTATGGTTTTCAGGAGTATGCATGCGTAGCAGGCGTTGGGATGGCAAGAGCGGTTGCGCGGTGGAAGTCACGCTGTCGGTGATGGGCGGCGTGTGGAAGCCGATCATTCTGTTTCACCTGATGACAGGCAAGCGACGTTTCATGGAGCTGACCCGGCGTGTGCCCAACGCCACCCAGTCCATGCTGACCAGCCAGCTGCGGGAACTGGAGGCTGACGGGGTGGTGATCCGCCACGTGTACCCGGAAGTGCCGCCGAAGGTGGAGTACGAACTTTCTGAATTCGGCCGCACGCTGGTGCCGGTGCTGCTTGCCATGCGCGAGTGGGGTGAAACCTATCGCGGCCATAAAGGCACGGACAGCAACGGCTGAGACCTGGAGTGGAGTGCCGAAGCAGTATCCGCAGTACTGCAGGCAGCGCATGTGGCGCGCCGCCTGGTTTCATGAAGGGCTGCGATGCGGTTCCTGTTCCGTGGACGCCCGGTTGCCTATAGTGGCGCTGGAACCCTGCAATGGAATGCCCATGCACGTGATGTCCCCCAGCCGGTGTCTGACGCTTGCACTTGCCGTTGCAGTGAGTGCCGGCGCCTGTGCGCGGCCACCGTCCAACGAACACGAAAGGAATTCCGCCATGTCCGGCGCAACCCAGACCGGCCGCACGATCAACGGCCACACCTATACCGATGCGCCCGTGGACGTGAAGCTCGGGCCGAATACCTTCCGCATTCCAGCCAACTACCTGGACAGCCAGATCGCACCGTGGCCGGGCGAGGGCGTGACGCTGGTCATCGAGTGGCCGGACATGAAGCCGACGGCGCCGGGTGCGCGGGCGAATCCACGTACGAATGATTTCCGGAAGGAGATTGCTGTGGCGATCGATTACATCGATCGCGCGCCAATCGAAACATCATTGGAGCGATTGTCCTCTAATCAGGCATCCACCGAGGAAGGATCGGTGGAGCGAGGGGATCCTCGGGATCGGCTCGATCTGCGCATTGCGCGGCCCGACGTCATGGGTCTGACGCCTTACGCCATCGATGAAACGAGGATGGGGGTTTTCTCGAAGGAATACGAAGCACGCTATGGAAAACCGCCCACGCGCAATCCTGCCTTTGAAGATGACTGGTACATCGCGCGCGCTCCCAACGGCGGCCTGGCCACATTCATCAAATGCGAAAGCCCGGCGTTCCGGGGGGATGGCGTTCGCCTGCAGGGCGATCAGGTCATCAGTGAGCAAGGACAAGCCGCCGCGGGGTGCTTCCACTATTTCTCGGATGTGGAGAACAAGCTTTCCATCTCGCTGAACTACAAGCGGGCCTTCCTGGCGGACTGGAAGCGGATGGAAGATGCGGTGCGGGATGTTCTCGCGCGCTCCCGCGTCCGGTAGTGAATGCATTCAGGAGCAGGCTATGAGTGGATTGACGCAAGAGAATCTCAAGATTCTGGCCAGCTATGCCAAGGCCGGAAACCGCGAGTTGTACTGGAACTATCTGTCGCAGCTGCCAGATGCGGATGGCTATGGCACGCTTGCGCTGGGTGTTGTTCGCAACGACAGCCTGCCAGGCCGCGTTGCAAACAGCTACGCGCAGGATTACGCCCGTGATCAGGAGGGCAAGGGCTCCGGCTTTCCCGATGCGCAGCTGAGCGAGCGCCAATGGGAGATGTTTGGGCAGACGCTTCTGCGCCAGGACCTGGAGCGACGCCTGTACTGGATGGAGCAGGGCCGCCCAGACCTGGCACTGAATCTTCCCGGCAAGGATGTAATGCTGGCTCACGACCGTGCATTTGAACGGCATGAACTCGATCCCAACTGCTGGACGCCGCGCGTGTTGCTGCAGGCGGCTGAGCAGAAGAGCGGCCCCGCGAAGCTGGAGCAGATCTGGACCAACATGCTCAACAATGACTACGCCGGAGGCCCGCGTGTAGGCAACACCAGCGTCGATGCCATCAGCCAGATGGGATGGACGAAAGGCGGCCAGTACCTCACCCGGTTGAGCGTGCTGGAAGCCACCCAGGCCCTGGAAGGGCGCTCGGCGGTCGATCCGAACGTCATCGGTGGCAACAGCTACTACGCGATGTACTTCGAGGCGGACAGGAAATGGGCCAGCATCAGTGCGGGCGGCGGTCACATGTCGCTGCGCGAGATCACCGATCCCTCACGTATCGCCGAACTCAACGACGCGCGCGAGGTTCGTCTGGAGCGCCTGGAGAAGCGAACCCAGTTCCACCCGGACGACCCATATCGGACCATTACCCGCAGCCCGCTGACCGCAGCGGTGGACGACGTGGCGGATCCCTCACAGGCGCCGACCCGTCTGGCCGACATTGGTCCTGGCCACCGTGAGTACACATTGCTGCAGCAGGTGCGCGAAGGCGTGGCCGCGATCGATGCCAGCGCGGGACGTACCCACGATGAGAACAGCGAGCGTCTTGTGGCGAGCGTGATGGCCTTGGCCCGCCGCAACCAGCTTGAACGCGCCGATCACGTGCTGCTGAGCGCCCAGACGGCCGACGCTCCCGCAGGGCGGAACGTGTTCGTGGTGCAGGGCGAGATGACCGACCCCGCCCACCTGCGCGTTTCAATGCCCACGGATATAGCAGTACAGACGCCGGTTGCGCAGTCGTTGCAGCAGATGAATGCGATCGACCTGGATCGCCAGCAGACTGCCGGGCAACGCCAGCAGGAAATTGATGTGCAGGCGCGCGAGAACCATGCGATGCGGATGGGATGAAATCACACCGCCAGTCGCGTATGGAACCTTTTCAGTAGTAAGGCGCAGCGCCTGCCAGCCAATGCCAGCCCCCGAAATGGGGGCCGGCACGCATCACGGCAGTGCGTGACTTACGGGATGGTGCAGCCGCTGTTCCGCAGGCAACGAGCAAACGCCGGGTAACAGACCTTCTCGCCATTACCCGCCGCCAGGCACGCGTCATACGCGGTGTAGCAAGGGGTACAGCGGGACTGCGCGGAGGCACTGCCGATTCCCAGGGTCAGTGCAGCAGCCGCAATAGCAACAGACAGCTTGAATCCAATCTTCATGCTTCACTCCGTTGATAGCCCTCCTTGGGCAACGGCAACGCTACAGGCGGAGGAGATCGTGCACAAGTGACTGGAAGTGCCGACGGTTTCGGACGTGCGTGAACCAGTGCCATGCAACGACCTGCTTGCCGACAGTGAATTCAGCGCTGCAAATGCTTCCGGTCAGAAGCTGTAGGCCGCCTGCACATACACCCGCCGTGGATCTCCGGGGAAATGCCCGTTGCGTTCAATGAAGCCACTGGCCGCGTACACCTTGTCGAACAGGTTCTTGACGTTGGCCTGGAACTGCCACTGCCTCCACGTGGTCTTCCAGCTCATGTCGAACACGGTGTAGGCCTTGACGGTCTGCCCATCCAGGCTGACGCGCTCGCCGACGTGATCCGCGCCAAAACCGATGGCGGAGTTGATCGCCGGCAGGTCATAACGCGTCCACAATCCCAGCTTGTTGCGCGGCGCATTGGCGAATCGGTCACCGGAGGCGTTGGTGATGCCATTCGGGCCGGCGTCCTTCACCCGCGCATCGTTGTAGGCGTAGGTCAGGTTCAGCACCCAGCGCTCGCTGAGGTCGGCCAGAAGGTCAAGCTCCATGCCGGTACTGCGTACCAGGCCCAGCGCGGCCAACTGGTTCACGCCACCGATCACCTCGCCGGTGGCCTGCACGATGTTGCTGCGGTCGATCCGGTAGGCCGCCATGTTCAAGGTCACACGGTCGGCCAGCAGCGACTTCATGCCCACTTCCCACTGCTTGCTGCGCTCGGCATCGAACGGTCCGCCAGCGGCCGGGTTCTGGTTGGCGGCACTCTGCGGCACGAAACCACTGGCGACGTTGGCGTAGACGTTCAGGCCCTCGCGCACGGTGAACGTGCTGCCCAGCCGCCAGCTGAGATCGTTGCCATCCACACTGTTGCCAGTGATGCGATCCTCATCCTTGAAGCCATCCCAGCGCACCCCGGCCAGCACATGCCAGCGCGGGCCCAGTGCCAGTTCGTCCTGCAGGTAGCCGCCATGGCGCTTGCTGCGGGTGGATGTGCTGCGCCAAGGCAGGGCCGCCAGGTTGTAGTCGTGCCAGGTACTGGCGCCGTACACGGGATTGAACAGGTCGATGCCGCGCACCGGCCCGGCGCCACGCGCAAGGTCAGCGCTGTTCGCGGTCTGTGCGGTGAAATCCGCATCCAGCTGGTACACATCGGCGCCGAACAGCACCTTGTGCTCAACCGTGCCGGTGGCCACCCGCCAGACGGCATTGCCGTTGGCAGTGAATGCTTCGTTGTCGCGTATCTGGTTGCGCAGCTGGCGGGTCATCCACTCGGCCACGCCATCGCGGTCACGATCGATCAGGCCCATCGGCTCGTGGTACATCTGGTGTTCGTTGTTGCTGAACCAGCGGGCGGCGAAGTCCAGGTCCAGAGTGTCGCTCGGCGCGAAACGGTACTGCGCCAGCGCCACTTTGGCGCGCATGTCGAGGAAATCACTGGCCTCGTTGTGGTTCCAGCGGCGGTCGGTCAGGAACGTGCCTGCATCGTTGACCGGCACGCCACGCAGGCGGTTGCCGCCAAGGTTCTGGGTGATGTCGGTGAACTGCAGCACCAGCTCGCCGGTCTGGCCAACGTCGAAGGCCAGCGAGGCGTCGCCGATCACGCTCTCGCTGTCGGTATTCCAGCGCACGCCCTGTTCACTGTCGGCATAGAGCCCGGCGCGATAGCGTACGCTGCCGGCGGCATTCAACGGCCCGGTACCCTCGATCGATCCGGCACGGAAGTCCTTGTCGCCGAGCTGGACCTCGATGCGGCGTTCGGCGCTGGCTTTCGGCTTGCGGGTCACGTAGTTGATGACACCGCCCGCATCACCCCCGCCATACAGCGCGCCTGCCGGCCCCTTCAGCACTTCCACGCGCTCGATGTTGAACAGTTGCGGCACCGAAAATCCTGCGTACGGGTCGCCGCGCAGGCCGTCATACAGCACGTTCTCCTGGCGGAAGCCGCGCAGGGTCACCCCGGCATAGCTGAAATAGCTGATGCCGCTGATGCTGCGATAGAGGTCGGTCACCTGACGCGCGGCCTGGTCGTCGATCAGTTCACGCGGGATGACCTGGATCGACTGTGGGACCAGCTCCAGGGGCGTATCGGTGCGGGTGCCGACCGCGGCATCGTCTACCCGATACAGTGTCTGTGCGCGTCCGCGGACTTCGACCTTGTCCAGATCCTTGGGTGCGGCAGCGGAGGACTCAGCTGCATGCGCAAGGGGCGCCACGTGCAGGGTCAGTGCCAGGCACAGGGTGCGTTGCAGGGGCATGGGCAGGGGCATTGGGGAGGGTCACGTGTCTGCAAATGAGAAAGATTAGCATTGGCGATACTTCGACGCCTATTCCCCGGATGCGCTATGGACGCGCGCCGGGGTCCGTATACGGGGTGCCCGCCAAGGCCACCAGTACCCCGGTGGCACCGCGCACGATCAGCTGCCGCATGGCCTCACGCGGGTCCTTGCCCTGCAGCTGGCTTGCCAGTCCTTTCTCATAGGCCGCCACCATCGACGCCAGCAGCATGGCCGCGCCCAGTCGCGCTTCGGCGTCATGTTCGGGCCGGCCGACAGCGTGGGCCATCAATCGCGCCAGATCGTCAGTCAACTGCGCCTGCAGCCGTCGCGCGTGCGCGACCAGTACCGGGCTCTCCGCCACGGTGCCCCAGAAGGCGACAGCGCCGGCATTGATGCGCAGCAGCGGATGGCCAGCCTCCAGCAACTCACGAACGAGCGACTGGAAGGCCGCGAGCGGGGTCAGGCCGCTGCGCGCCATCATGCCCTCGCGCAGCAGCGTGCGCGCCTCCTCATCCCGGTCGAACACCAGGTCTTCCTTGCTGGCGAAGTAGTTGAAGACCGTCTTGCGTGAGACGCCCGCGGCTTCGGCGATCTCGGACATGGAGACGGCCTCGAAGCCGCGCCGGATGATCAGCTCGGTGGCGACGTCCGAAATCGTTTGTCGGGTCACGGCCTTGCGTTGTTCGCGGCGGCCAGGAGGCGGGGTCATGGGCGGTTCACTTGTGAAAACGTACACCGAGTGTAACATTTGATCCGCCAGAGCGCCGACCCGGCGCTCAAAAGGAATCTCGATGCTGTACGACGTCGTCATTGCCGGTGCTGGCCCGGTTGGCCTGTTCCTGTCCTGCGAACTGGCCCTGGCCGGGTGTTCGGTGCTGGTGCTGGAACAGGCCGGGTCCGCCGGTTCGCCGTTGAAGCGCCTGCCATCCGGGCTGCGCGGCCTCAACGCCCCCACGCTGGAGGCACTGGATCGGCGCGGCCTGTTGGACGCGGTCGCCGCGACGCAGGTGCTCAAGCCCGACAAGGGCGCGCCGCCGCCCGGCACCGCCCATTGGCTGGCGCAGCCGCGTGCGCTGGGTGGGCACTTCGCGGGTATTCCATTTGTACTGGACGATGTGGACCAGGCGCGCTGGAGCTGGCGCCTGCCGACACCGGTGGGCACCCAGATGGCGGTGGAGTTGCAGGCCCTGGAAGCGGTGTTTGCCGAACGTGCGACTGCGCTGGGCGTGCGCATCGAACGCGGGCGTGCGGTACAGGCGGTGGATGCGCACGAGGCGCAGGTTGCCGTGCACACCGGCTCCGGCAGGGTCCACGGCCGCTGGCTGGTCGGTTGTGATGGGGCCCGCAGCACGGTACGCAAACAATCGGGCTTCCTCTTCGCTGGAACCGGGCCAGAGTTCACCGGTTACACGCTGCTGGTCGAACTGGCAGATGGGTGTGTACTCACACCAGGCCGACAGTTCACCGATCACGGGATGTGCAATTTCAACCCGCCAGGCATGCTGGCGCTGGCCGATTTCGATGGTGGCGCCGGCCATCGCACGCCACTGGACCGGCACACCGCGCAAGCGTTGCTGCGGCGGGTGTCTGGCCGCGAGGCAACGATCACTGCATTGCACCTGGCCACGACATGGACCGATGCTGCGCGCCAGGCGACGGCCTATCGCAGCGGACGTGTGCTGTTGGCAGGTGATGCCGCGCACATGCATTCGCCGTTGGGCGGCCAGGGACTGAACCTCGGCATCGGCGATGCGATGAACCTCGGTTGGAAGCTGGCCGCCGTGGCGCGGGGCAAGGCCGATGAGGCGCTGCTGGACAGCTATCAGGCTGAGCGCCATCCGGTGGGTGCCAAGGTGCTGGACTGGTCGCGCGCGCAGGTTGCGCTGATGCGACCCGGGCCCGGTTCGCGCGCACTGGCAGCGATCATGGCCGACCTGGCCGGCACCCGCGATGGGGCCACGTATCTGGCCGAGCGGATCTGGGGTGTTTCGCAGCAGCTGGATCTTGACGGAGACCACCCGCTGGTCGGCAGGAACGCGCCGGATTTCCGGTTGGTCGATGGCCGCCGCCTGGGCGAACTGCTGAGAGCGGGGCAGGGGGCGCTGCTTGTTTTCGACCCGGCGTCTTCGCCGCCGCAGCATGGCCAACGCTGGCAGCCTTCCATCGCCTGCGCCGCAGATACTGGGGATGCGACATCGGGCCTGGGGGCGGTGCTGGTGCGCCCGGATGGCATCGTTGCCTGGGTCTGTGGCACACGGGGGGATATGTCCGGCCTTGATTCAGCGCTTGCTTCCTGGACCGGTCCGATCCGGTGATCTGCCCGCTAATGCGCAGTCACCATCGTCTGCGAGCGACAGCTGGCCTCGGTCATCACCAAGGCCAGCTGCTTCAGTGAGTAGGGCTTGCGCAGCAGCGTGAAACCGTGGCCTGGATCGCGGGCCAGCAGTTCGCTGTAGCCACTGGTGAGAATGATCGGAAGATCGGGCAGGCGGCTGCGGATGGTGCGGGCCAGATCCAGCCCATTGGTCCCGGGCATGACCACGTCGCTGAACACCACGTGGAAACGCGCAGCGTCGCGCTCGAGCTCCGCCAGTGCTTCGTCGGCATTGCGCGCGAGTACGACGTTGTACTCAAGCTCGCGCAGCGCACCGACTGCAAATTCGGCCACATCCACATTGTCTTCCACCACCAGCACGCACAATCCGTGACCATGCAGCAATCCCGGTTGCGCGGTCGGCAGCTCGATGGAGGCGTTAGCCTGCGCCAGCGGCAGATACAGCGTGAAGCGCGTACCGACACCGGCCTGGCTCTGTACGTCCACTTCGCCCTCGGACTGCTTGACGAAGCCGAACACCTGGCTGAGGCCAAGCCCGGTGCCCGCGCCCACTCCCTTGGTGGTGAAGAATGGCTCGAAGATCCGGTCCACCACGGACGGATCGATACCGGCACCGGTGTCGCTGACGCTGATCGCAGCGAAGTTGCCTTTCATCGGCGCCGCGAACCGCACGGAAGGCACCGATGTCAGCTGTTCCACATCGATCGTCACCTTGCCGTGGCCGTCGATGGCGTCGCGCGCGTTCACCGCGATGTTGATCAGTGCGGTGTCGAGCTGGGTCCGGTCCAGCAGCACCGGCAACGGGGCGTCGGGCAGGTTCACCGACACGGAGATGCGTGCACCCAGCACTGTGGTGATGATGTCTGAAAGCGCGCGTACGCTCTCGCAGAGGTCGAATACCTGCGGCGACAGGCTCTGCCTGCGCGAGAACGCCAGAAGCTGGGCGGTCAGGCGAGTGGCGCGGTCAGCGGCGGTTTCGATCGCCTGTACATAGCGCAGGCGCGCATCTTCGGCCGGCCAGGTATGCAGCAGCATGTCCACGGAACCGGTGATGACCTGCAGCAGATTGTTGAAGTCGTGGGCAACGCCGCCGGTCAGCTGGCCGATGGCCTCCAGCTTCTGCGACTGCCGCAGCTGTTCGCGGGCGCGTACCAGTTCAAGATGGGCCTCGCGTGCCTGCTCGGTGATGGCCGCCACCTGGCGGGTGTGCCGGTCGCGTTCGATCACCCGTTCGGTCTGCTCGCTGACCATGCAGATGATGCCGGCCACGCCTCCGCAACCGGCACGCAGCGGCGAGTAGGAGAACGTCCAGAATGTCTCGCGCAACGTGCCATCACGGTCCATCATCAACGGCATGTTCTTGAAACTGCGGCTCGTGCCGCCAAAGGCGTCGTTGACAGCATCGACGACGTCGGCCCAGACGTCCGCCCAGACGTCTTCCAATCGGCTGCCCATGGCGCCGTGCAGCTTGCCGCCCAGCATCGGCAGGTAGGCATCGTTGAAGAAGAACGCCTTGTTGTCGCGGCCCCATGCGATCCACAGCGGCTCCGGAGAATCCAGGATCATCGCCAGCAGAGCGCGAAGTTCGGGAGGAGCGTTGATCGCGTCGGTGGAACGGGCCCAGTCGCTGTCCTGCAGCAGTCGGTAGGCGAGTTGATCGGGTGCCGAGACAGGAAGGGGGAAGGGATGCATGGCCGTGCGCGAAGAAAGGTGCCGCAGCTTAGCCGAGGTGATGTCATTGCGCCCTGCACAGCTCCTTTGCCCTGGCTGTCATCGGCCCTGCGCGGCGGACGAGGTGGCTCACGGGGCGCCCGCTGACTGCACCATCATCCCTGCGCCAACAGCCTGCGTCGTGGCACCGTCGTATTGCAGCCTCAGACACCAAGAAGCGAATTCACCTGCCAATCGGCAACCCGCGCATGGCTCACCGCCTGATGACTGCCGCATCCGTCGCAGCGGAACAACGCGCCGCCCGGCAGCTGGACCAGATTGTCTTCGCTGGCCGAGCGGGTTTCAGAGCAATGCCGGCAGATGACAGTGAGCGCCGTAATGCGCTCCACCCCGCCAGACAGGTCGAACACAGCTTCAAAGGCATGGATGACAGGGTGACCAGTGGCCGGCATCGGGAAAGTCGTCGTGATGGGGAGGCCTTATCCTGCCCCCCCGATCGTGACGGGCTGGTCATCCGCATGCATTGGAACGATCAAGATGCCCGGCGGATCAGAGATCCTTCTTCTTGCCGCTCAGGTCGATCGGCCTGTCACTGCCCTTGCGCTCGCTCGACCACACTTCCATGCTCTTGTTGCAGCGGCTCTCGCGGGCAGCCACTTCGGGCGGCACGTCCTTCAGATGCGGCGACTCCTGGCAGGCCTGGTGCATGTTGCTGTCGTCATACGTGGCACAGGCGCTGAGCGTGGCCAGGGCAAAGGCGGTGAGGGAGGCGCGAAGCAGGGGCTGCAGGATCATGGGGAGTCTCGGGTGGTGCCGGGCTGGCCATGGAATTCAAATCCGTGACCCCGGGCACGAGCAATCCGTCCAATCGCACTTGTTATTCTGTAACAGATGCGCGATAGTCCGGCGCCTGCTGCTGTCAGGCGACGCAGATCATCAGGATCATGCTCAGCGCCAGCATCAGCACGAATACGCGCCGGCTCAGCGCAAGGCAGGCCAGGCAGGCGGCCAGTGCCCAGGCAGCCAGCAGCGCGCAGGCCAGCAGCCACAGCCCGATCACGATCAAGGATCCGGTCGCCAGCGCCGACAACGCGATGGCCTTGTACAGAGCCACGCCCAACACGCTGCCGAGCACGCCCGCCTGCAGGGCGATGGCATCGTGATGTGCGGGGGCAGGCGCGTGGAGCATGGTGGCTGGATGGTTCCAAGCGTGAGCGGCGCGCGTACTGTGCCCGAATACACATCCACGCCATGTGTACTTCGCCGACGGCGCGATCAGTGACGGCGGCGCGACAGCAATAGCCCAATGCCCACCACGGGCACGATCCCAAGGATCGGTGCTTTGTACAACGGCCAGCCATGCAGTACGCCCGTGATCACCAGTGCCGCCGTCGCCAGCAACAGGCCCGCACCCCAAACGCGTGCGGGCCAGGCACCGAAGAAATGGCGACGTTGCGGAGCCGCGGCAGCGTTGGCGGGCCGATCTGCGAGCGCCTCTGCCAGTGCGTCCCGGAAGGTTGGGAAATCATGCATCGATGCCCGCGTGCGCTGCAGCAGCACGCTCGGTCCATCGATCAGGATCAGATCGACATGATCGTCCAGGTTGTAGGACCGGATCTGCTTGAACGGGAGAGGAGGACGGTGCTGGAATACCAGACGATCCTGTTCCAGTACCACCCGGTCCCGTTGTGGGGAATAGACAACGAAGCCGAGAATCAGCGGCGACAGCGTGAAAATCGCTGCCGCGCCCAGTGCCGGAAGCGGCCCAAGTTCGGGCGCGACGGCGACCAGGAGTATTGCCAGTGGTCCGGCTCCGGCGGCAAGGATGGCGTACTGGTGATAGCGTCTGAAGATGCGTACTTCGCTGCCGATTTTCCGCGGGCGGGCGGGGAGACGGGAGCGGGCGGTGGGTGACTTCATGGACTGCGTTCGATCACGGCTTTCCGGCAAGAAAGCGTGGCGTCGCGTTGCAATGAAGTCCATACAACTATTCCGAATCCGCCCTCGCTGGACCTCTATGTGCGTCTTCGCGCGCCTTCGCCCATGCATCTGCTCAGTCGAACTCGCCCTCGGCCGATTCCAGCCGCTGCCGGTACGCCGCCCGATGCTGGTACAGGCGCTGGCACTCGGCGGACCGGTGGATCCGGCTGGCCGGTTCGTTGGCCACGGCGTCGCACATCCTTGCGATGTGGTTGTTGGACGCCAGTTCGGTCACGAAGAACACGGCGGTGATGCCGGTACCCAGCAGCACGACATAGAGCAGGCGGCTGAGCCAGCGCGTGCGCTTGCGCTCGAAGTGCTGCTGGAGGGTCAGGTCGAAGCGGATGATGCTGAGCACGATCCAGATGATCGCGACCAGGAAGCAGATGGTAGGCAGCAGGCCTCGCCAGAGTCCTGCTTCGTACACCGACTCGCTGTAGTGAACTGCTGCCCCGGCACCTGCGATGGCGATCGCCAGCGCCCAGTTACGGCCCAGCGAGAGCAGGTCATCGAGCAGCTTCTCCCGGTTCCTGGTCGATCCTGCTGCCACGTGGGTTCCGTCTCCATGCTGCGACCGGCGGCGGAACTGCCGCCGATCCTGCAGATGGTGGAGCATCGCTGCGGCGATGAGAAGACCGCGCGGCTCAGTGCGCGATAGCGCGGGCGCCGATCCAGCGCCGGTAGCGGCGGGTCCGACACTTTGCGGCCGCCTGTGCCAGCAGCAGGGCCCATACCGGTGAGACCGTGGGTGCGGTGGGGCGGCGCCGGCTCAACCGGCCCAGCTGATACTTCACTGCGGCCATGTGCGCACTGGCCGCCAGCGGCTTGCTGCGCCAGTTGATGTTGCGCAGTGTCGGCACCGGATCGCGGCCCTGTTGCCAGTGCCGCGGCAGATCCGGCTCGATCGCCAGCGCGGTGGCGATGCCGACCATGGCCACGCCGCTGGCCAGCACCTGCTCTGCCACTTCGCGGCGGCGGATGCCGCCGGTGACCATCAGCGGCATCGTTGCCACCGTGGCGATCTCGCGCGCGAATTCGAGGAAGTACGCCTCGCGGGCCACGCTGCGCTGGTCGCGTGCGGCGCCGGTCATGGCCGGTGCTTCATAGCTGCCGCCGGACAGTTCGACCAGATCCACGCCGAGGGGCGCCAGCATCTCGACCACGTCGCGCGCGTCCTCGGGCGAGAAGCCGCCGCGCTGGAAATCGGCGGAGTTGAGCTTCACCGCCACCACGAACGTGGGCGCCACCGTCGCGCGCACACCCTGCACGATCTCCAGCAGCAGGCGCGCACGGTTCTGCAGGCTGCCACCCCAGCGGTCATCGCGGCGGTTCGACAGCGGCGACAGGAACTGGCTGAGCAGGTAGCCGTGCGCGGCATGGATCTCCACGCCGCTGAAACCGGCGCGCTCGGCCAGCTCGGCACTGCGGATGAAGCGGGCGATCACGTCTTCAATATCCGCCTCGGTCATCGCCCGCGGCGGCGCGAACTGTTTGGACAGTGCGCCCATGTCCAAGGGGACCGCCGAAGGCGCCAATGCCGGCTGGCCGAGCGCGGCCGGCATCTGCCGCCCGGGGTGGTTGATCTGCATCCACATCTGCACCCCGCGCGAGCGCGCGGTGTCGGCCCAGGCGATGAAACGCTCCAGGTGGCGATCGTCCTCCAGCACCACGCCGCCGGGGCCGGTCATGGCGCGGCTATCAACCATCACGTTGCCGGTGATGATCAGTCCGGCGCCGCCGTCGGCCCAGCGCTGGTACAACTGCAGCAGCGCTTCGGAGGGGGCGTGGTCGGCGTCGGCCATGTTCTCCTCCATCGCCGCCTTGGCGATGCGGTTGCGGATGAGGGCGCCGGAAGGCAGCGCCAGGGGCGAGAACAGCGACATGGGACAGCTCCAGGACAGGGGAATGGTGCTACGCTAACCTTCAAGTTTTATTGAAGGTCAATGGGTTCCGATGTCGAGGATTCAGGCAGATGAAGATCGGTGAGCTGGCCCGCCGCACGGGCCTGGCGGCGTCACGTATCCGCTTCTATGAGGAGGCAGGGTTGCTGGTCGTCCAGCGGCAGGCCAACGGCTACCGCGACTACCCGGAGCAGGCGGTGCTGCTGCTGGAGCTGATTACCGGTGCGCAGCGCGCCGGCTTCAGCCTGGAGGAGATACGCGCCTTGCTGCCACCGGACATGGGCCAGTGGCAGCACGACGCATTGATCTCGATGCTGCAGCAGAAGGTGGCCGACATCGAGGCGCTGCAGTTGCGGCTGGCAGAGAGCCGGGCGCACCTGCTGGCCCTGATCGAGGACATCCAGGCGCGGCCGGAGGGCATCGACTGCGCGGCCAACTCGCGGCGGGTGCTGGAGCGCGTCAAGCGCGGTGAGCTGGCGCGCCCGACACTTGCGGCCGGCGATACGGCGTTGCTGCGGCCGGATCGCCGCCGCCGCGCGGGCAGCAGCTGACGATCCGGCGCGAAGGTCAGTGACTGCCCACGCCGGCTGTCTTGCGCTTCCTGTCCAGCATCACCGCCACGCACCACAGCAGCAGGCCGCCGATGGCGGTGGCGGCACCGACATAGCCAGTGCTGGCCGGGCTGAAGCCGGCACTGATCGCCATGCCACCCAGCCACGGGCCGAGTGCATTGGCGGTATTGAAGGCGGCATGGTTGGAGGCGGCGGCCAGGGTCTGTGCTTCGCCGGCCACGTCCATCAGGCGCGTCTGCAATACTGCGGCCAGCGCGCCCATGGTGCCGACGGTAATGATCATCGGGCCGATGGTCCACACCGACTGCGCGGCCAGCGGATACAGCAGCAGCATCACGATCGACCACAGCAGCACCACGGCGGCGGCCTTGAAGTGGAACTTGTCCACCAGCCAGCCACCGGCGATGTTGCCGATGATCGCGCCGATGCCGAACACGCCCACCGCCAGCGGCATCCACGATTCGGCCACGCCGGTGACCTGCACCAGGGTCGGTGCCAGGTAGGTGAACACGCAGAACATGCCGGCGAAGCCAACGGCGCCGATCGCCAGCGCCAGCCACACCTGGGTGGTGTTGAAGGCGCGCAGTTCGCGCATCGGCGAGGTACGGACCTCGTCCGGGTCCGGCAGCAGGAAGCGCGCGATCATCGCCACGGTGGCGATGGCCAGCACGCTGACCAGGGCAAAGGCGGTGCGCCAGCTCAGCTGCTGGCCCAGCCAGGTGGTCAGCGGATTGCCGACCAGGATCGCGATCGACAGGCCCAGCAACACGCGCGACATCGCCTGGCCGCGCTGGCCGGCCGGGCTGATCGCGGCGGCAACCAGCATCGCCACGCCGAAGTAGGCGCCATGCGGCAGGCCGGCGACGAAACGCGCAATGAGCATCGTGCCGTAGTTCGGCGCCAGTGCGCTGGCCAGGTTGCCGACGGCATAGAAGCCCATCAGTGCCAGCAGCAGCTTGCGGCGAGGGAAGCTGGCGCCGACGAAGGCGAGGATCGGGGCGCCGACGACCACGCCGATGGCGTAGGCGCTGATCAGGTGGCCGACCTGGGTTTCGGAAATCGACAGGCCGCGGCTGATCTCCAGCATCAGGCCCATGCTGGCGAATTCACTGGTGCCGATGGCGAAGCCGCCCAGCGACAAGGCAAGGATGATCAGGGTGCGCTGACGGGGCGTCAGCCGCGCAGCCAGGGAAGAGTTGGGGCTCATGCGGGGCGCGATGGGGGCGGGGAGCCGGTCATTGTACTGCTGCACCGCAACAAGGGCAGCAGCACTCAGGGTAAATCAGCGTTTGATCGGTGACACGTTCGCCCACCCGCCATCGCGCGGCGCGATCAGATGCCCAGCGCTGCCCGGGCGTGCGCATACTTGCCGCGCAGGCGCCCGGCCGTCGCCGCGTCGAGCATCGCCAAGCGCTGCGGATCGGCGTTGTCATCCAGATCGGCCTGCTTCACCTTCAGTGCCAGCGGGTGGGCGGCAATGCGCGCGTAGTAGCTGTCCGCGTCGGGGGCCGCGTCGCGGTTGAGCAGGTGGACCGCCTCGCGCAGCGGGGCGGGAAAGACCTCGATCCGTGCGGCAAACGCCGGGCAGTCTTCGGCTACGTCATGCAGCCAGGCCACCACTTCGGCGTCATCGTCGCCGCGCACCGCGGCCGCCACTCGCGCCACATGGCAGATGTAAGGCTGGCCGGCCTTGTCCGTCTGGCCCGTGTGGGCCTCGGTGGCCAGCGTGCGTGCAAGTGCTACCCAGTCCATTGCAATCTCCTTGGATATCCGCAGACAGTTTCGCGCAGAAGCCGTAGCGCTTGTGCATACGCCGATGACACTGCGATGGGCATCATGGCGGGGCAGGGGACGCAGTGTTGCCCCGACAAGGAGGAATGCGATGCAGGAATTCAGGCATGTGCTGGAAACCCGTGGCCGCTATCAGCTGGTAGCAGTGTCCTACGAGCCGGTGTACGCTCCGGGCGATGTGGTCGGCCATGCGGTCGTCGCCGACGATGGGGATCGTCTGACCGACCTGGTATCACTGGCCGAAGCGCGCCAACTGCTGTTGCAGCGGGTGCGTGAAGAGGGCGAAGAGCCCGGGCTGGAGAACGAAAACAACCTGCGGAAGAAGGCGTCGCGCTGGCGCCGCCGCTAGGCCGTCGCGCCCTCGTGCGCATCATGGAGGATTCGGGTGTTGCCCAGTAAGAAGTATCTGCTCATCGCCATCGTCACGCTGGCGACCCTGCTGCTTGGTTTCGTGTTTTCCGGCTACCTGACCCTGTTGTTCCTGGGGTTGGACACCAAGCTGTTCACCTGGAACACGTACTACCAGTACTACCACGCCATCGGCCAGCCGCAGGTTGCGCCGTTCGTGGGCAAGATCAAGTGGGCCGGCTACGTGGGCTTCGGCCTGCCGCTGCTGGTCCTGCTGGTGACCGGTCTGGTGCTGCTGCTGAAGAAGGACAAGCGCTCGCTGCATGGCGACGCGCGCTTCGCCACCGGCGCCGACCTGTCCAGGCATGGCATGTTCAAGAAGACCGGCCAGAGCATCGTGGTCGGCAGCCATGGCGGCAAACTGGTGCGGCTGGATGGCCAGCAGTTCGTGATTCTTGCGGCACCCACCCGTTCAGGCAAGGGCGTGGGCGTGGTCATCCCGAACCTGCTGGAATACGGCGAATCGCTGGTGGTGCTGGACATCAAGCAGGAGAACTTCGACCTGACCAGCGGCTGGCGCGCCAGCCAGGGCCAGGAGATCTACCTGTTCAATCCCTTCGCCGAGGATCGGCGCACGCACCGCTGGAACCCGCTCAGCTATGTCTCCGATGATCCGGCATTCCGGGTGTCGGACCTGATGAGCATCGCCGCGATGCTGTATCCGGACGGCGCCGAGGACCAGAAGTTCTGGGTCAGCCAGGCGCGCAACGCGTTCATGGCCTTCACCCTGTATCTGTTCGAAAACTGGGACGACGAGCGCAGCAGTGGCTTCCCGGGCGGCTCGGGCACGCCGACGCTGGGTTCTGTCTACCGGTTGTCATCCGGCGATGGCACCGATCTGAAGAAGTACCTCAAGGCCTTGTCGGAGCGTTCGTTCCTCAGTGGCAACGCGCGTTCGGCGTTCGCCAACATGCTGTCCCAGGCCGACGAGACGTTCGCCTCGATCCTGGGCACCTTCAAGGAACCGCTCAATCCCTGGATCAACCCGGTGCTGGACAAGGCCACCAGCAGCAACGACTTCCTGCTGACCGACGTGCGCAAGAAGAAGATGACCATCTACATCGGCATCCAGCCGAACAAGCTGGCCGAGAGCCGGCTGATCATCAACCTGTTCTTCAGCCAGCTGATCAACCTCAACACCAAGGAACTGCCCAAGTCCAACCCGGACCTGAAGTACCAGTGCCTGCTGCTGATGGACGAATTCACCTCGATCGGCAAGGTCGAGATCATCGCCTCGGCGGTGTCCTACATGGCCGGTTACAACATCCGCCTGCTGCCGATCATCCAGAGCATGTCCCAGCTCGACGCCACCTACGGCCGGGAAGTCTCGCGCACGATCATCACCAACCACGCGCTGCAGATCCTGTACGCGCCGCGCGAGCAGCAGGACGCCAACGACTATTCGGACATGCTGGGCTACACCACCATCCGCAAGAAGAACGTCACGCACGCCCGCGAGAAGACCCACAGCTTCACCGAGGAGCGGCGGGCACTGATGCTGCCGCAGGAGCTGAAGGCGATGGGGCCGGACAAGGAAGTGTTCCTGTACGAGGGCATACCGCATCCGGTGAAATGCGACAAGATCCGCTACTACAAGGATCGCTACTTCACCTCGCGGCTGCTGCCGAAAGTCGACGTTCCCATGCTTAACGTCTAATTCACGTCGTTAAATTTGTGACGTAGATTCATATTCACTGACGTGAAAACGTGAGTTGAGTCAAGAATTCGGCATTTGTTCATAGATTTTCAGACTTGTCTGACATGGAATTGACGCGTGGTTGTGCGACCCTGTGCATGCCGTTCAGAAATGTGTGATGGATGGCAGATGTTGTAGAGCAGGGTGGCCAGGAGTTTGTGCCATGAAACATGGATGGTTTCGACGTTGGTGAGGTATGCGGGTGTGTCGCCGGCAGTGTCTGGCGGCCCCGCGACTTGGTTGGCAGCCGTTGGCTGCAGGGGAGCCGGAGTGGGTGTGCTGCCAGTCAGTGCGTCGCTCCGATTCCGGCGTGCGCGACGCAGCGCCGGACGACCAGGGGACCAATGCTCGGGACTGCTTTTTCGTACGTCAAAGTGAAGCCCGTATGAATCAGGCGTTTATCGCGAAAATGTCCATCGCCGCAGTGGCGGCGTTGATGGTGGCCGGTTGCGCCACCAAGTCCGCTCCCGATTTCGGAGGCCGCTGGAAGCCGGTGAACCGCTTTGCTGCGGCAACCACCGAGATCCCGCTGTACTCCAGTTACGTCTACCAGGCCTCGCCGATGGATGGCACGCTCAAAGCCATGCTCGAGCGCTGGGCCAAGGATTCCGGACGCACGCTGGATTACCGCCTGAGCTCGGACTTCACCCTGTACGGCGCGGTCTCCAACATCGATACCACCAACGCTCAGCAGGCCGTGATCGATCTGACGGCGGCCTATGCAGCGCAGGGCATCTCCGTCTCCATCGTTGGCAACCAGATCGTTGTGCAGAGCGCTGGCTCGACGCCGACCGCGTCGGCACAGGGCGCTGATTCCAACAGCGGCACCTGAGTCCACCTCGAAATCATCGAACGTGCCGCTCCCCGCGCCTGTCGCAGGGGTGCCACGCCCATTGATGTTTCAGCAGTACGGAAGAATCCATGTTCCGCAAGAAGGATCCCGGCAATAGTCCCAAGGTCGAGCAGTCGGTCGCCAAGGCGGTCAGCTACGAGATCACCGTGGCCGACATGGCGCGTCGCAGTGAGCGCCGTGCCTGGTGGGTCGCCACCGGCTCATTGCTGATGTCGCTGGCACTGGCTGGCGGCTACTACTACATGCTGCCGCTGAAGGAGAAGGTGCCGTTCCTGGTGATGGCCGATGCCTACACGGGTACCGCTACGGTGGCGCGCCTGAGGGGCACGTTCCAGGGCGAGACGATCACCACCAACGAAGCGGTCAACCGCAGCAATGTCGCCCAGTACGTGCTGGCGCGCGAGTCGTACGACTCCGCGGTGATGGGGTTGCGCGACTGGGAGCTGGTGTTCGTCATGTCCAGTGATGCCGTGGCCGCAAGCATGAAGCAGCGCTATGCCAGCAACAATCCGCAGAATCCGTTCGTGATGTACGGCCGGGGCAAGGCGATCAGGGTCAAGATCCTCAGCATCACCCCGCTGGGCGTGCAGGCGAACGGCAGCTTCCGTGGCGCGTCCGTGCGCATCCAGCGCAGCCTGCTCGACAAGCGCAGCGGTGTGTCGACCTATCTGGACAACCAGCTGGTCACCATGCGCTTCCAGTACAACCAGAATCTGGCGCTCTCCGAACAGGACCGCGTGCTCAACCCATTGGCGTTCCAGGTCACGGAGTACCGTGTCGACAACGACTATGCGCGCGGGGTGCCCGTGCCGGATGACGGTGCCATGCAGCAGCAGGCCCAGGATGCCGCGCAACAGGCACAGCTCGCCGCGCAGCAGGCGCAGGGCATGTACGTTCCGAACAATCCGGCCGCTGCCACCATGATCGATCCCGCCACCGGTCAGCCTGTCGCAGTGCCGGCCAATGGGCAGATGCAGCCGATGCAGGGTGCGCCCATGCAGGGGCAGCCGGTCCAGGGGCAGCCGATGCCGGGGCAGGGCGCGCCGGGACAGCCGGCAATGATGCCGGCACCGAACCATTCCACCGGAAATGCTGATGGAGCAAGCAACCGATGAGTAGTCGAAAAATCAGGGGAAGCGCGTGGGCGCTGCTGTCGTTGCTGTCGCTGGTGTTTTCCAGCGCGGCGATGGCACAGGCAGTTGACCACTACGAGTATGAGAAGGACCGCATCTACCCGGTTCGCACCGGCCTGGGCCTCACCACCCAGATCGAGCTGAGCCCGAACGAGAAGATCCTCGACTACAGCACCGGCTTCAGCAGCGGCTGGGAACTCACCCGTCGCGAGAACGTGTTCTATCTCAAGCCGAAGAACGTCGACGTCGACACCAACATGATGGTGCGTACCGAGACCCATTCGTACATTTTCGAGCTGAAGGTCGTTGCCACCGACTGGCGCCAGCTTGAGCAGGCCCGTCGCGCCGGCGTGCAGTACAAGATCGCATTCGTCTATCCGAATGACACTGTGTTCGGCCCTGCCCAGTCGGCGGTCGAGGAGGAGGCGCAGCCGCTGCTCAGTACCGAGCTGGCCAAGGATCGCCAATACAACTTCAACTACTCCTATTCGACCAGCAAGGCCAAGAAGATGGGATGGCTGGTCCCGGTCAACGCCTACGACGATGGCCGTTTCACCTATCTGAAACTGCCCAACTCGCCCGAGTACAAGACCGGTATCTTCCCGGCCGTATTCGGTCGCGAGAAGGAGTATGGCGAGGATTTCGTGGTCAACACCACGGTTGAGGGCAATACGCTGATCGTGCACGGGACGTACCCGTACCTGGTCATCCGCCACGGCGACTTCGTCGTCGGCCTGCGAAGGAACGTGAAGAAATGAGCCAGCAGAACACTCCCGAAAACGATCCGAATCCGTCTCCGTACGGACAGGGGCCTGCGGCTCAGGAGCCATCGGCGAACCCTTACTACGGGCACGCGCAGGCAGAGGCGGCGCCGGATCTGGATGCCAGTGCCCCACAGCTTCGCTCTGCGGAAGAGCAGCGCTTGAACCGCAAGGCGCTGTTGTTCCTCGGCGGCATCCTGGTGTTGTTGCTGGCCATGGGCTTCCTGCTGCTGCGCAAGGGCAAGGAAGACGCTGAAGAAGCCAAGGCGCCGCCGCAGGTTGCACGTTCGAGCACCCCCGACCTGCCGATCATTGCACCCTCCGCGATTCGCGAGGCTGCCCGGGAAGCCGCCGAGCCCATTCCGATGCTGCCGCCACCGCCGCAGGAAACGATGGGCCCGACGTTCATTCCTCGTGCCGAACCCGAGCGCGAGGTCGAGCGTGGCCCGAGTCTGCTGGATCGCCGCATTGCCGGTAGTGGTGGCGCAGGCGTGGGCACGGGCGACGCTGGCGGCCAGGCCGCAGCAGGGGACAACGACGATCCCTACATGCAGGCCACGTTGGCTGCGCTGCAGGCGCAGAACGGCAATGCTCCGCCGGCCAAGGTGCGCCGCGGGCCTGATGTGGAGGATGTGTCCAATGCTTCCTACATCCGGAGCCCCGACGCGCTGCTGGTGCGTGGCACCTATCTGCGTTGTGTACTCGAGACCCGCATCATCACCGATCTTGCAGGTTATACGTCGTGCCTGTTGACCGAGCCGGTCTACTCGATCAACGGCCGCAGCCTGCTGCTGCCCAAGGGGTCCAAGATCTATGGTGCGTACGGTGGCGGTCCCAAGGGCAAGCGCGTGGAAGTGATCTGGGATCGCATCACCACGCCCAATGGCATCGACGTGGCCATGTCCAGCCCGGGCGTGGATCAGCTGGGTGGTGCCGGTCATCCTGGCCAGTACAGCGCGCACTGGGGTAGTCGCATTGCGTCGGCGTTGATGATCAGCCTGATCGCCGACGCCTTCAAGTACGCCGCAGCCGAACATGGCCCAGAGTCGACGACGGTTTCCAGCAATGGTTTCGCCGTTCGTTCGCCCTATGAAAGCGCCACCGCGCGCACGATGGAGCGTCTCGCCAACGAAGCCCTCACCAGTTCGAATCGCCCGCCGACTGTCACCATCAACCAGGGCACCATCGTGAACGTCTACGTCGCCAAGGACGTTGACTTCACCAACGTGCTCAACCCGCGCCGGTAACCCGAAGAACAACCATGGACGCCGAAGTGTCACCCCTCGCCCTCGTTTCCAGCGATTTCCTGCGCTATCAGTACGAAGTGCTGGGCATCGCCGAGTACATGACATCCCCGGAAGTGACGGAAATCTGCATCAACCGTCCCGGTGAGCTGTACCTGGAAACCCGGGCCGGGTGGCAGCGGGTGGACGTGCCGGGCCTGACCTTCGAGCGGGCCCGGCAGTTCTGCACCGCCGTAGTGAACGAAAGCAACACCGGCCAGCGCATCACCGATGCCGATCCGGTGGTGTCGCTCACGTTCCCCACCGGCCAGCGTGCGCAGTTCGTGATTCCACCTGCCTGTGATGCCGGCAAGGTTTCGATCACGATCCGCCTGCCGTCCAAGCACACCAAGTCGCTCACCCAGTACCACGAGGATGGTTTCTTCAACCAGATCCTGGAACAGGATGGCAGTCTGAGCGAGCAGGACCGCGAGCTGCTGGAACTGCGCCAGCAGCGCGAGTACGCAGAGTTCTTCCGTCGTGCGGTGATGTACCGCAAGAACATCGTGGTCTCCGGTGCGACCGGTAGCGGCAAGACCACCTTCATGAAAGCGCTGGTCAATCATATCCCGGACAACGAGCGCCTGGTCACGATCGAGGACGCACGCGAGCTGTTTCTGACCCAACCCAATGTGGTGCACCTGCTGTACTCCAAGGGCGGGCAGAGCACCAGCAATGTCAGCGCAAAGAGTTGCATGGAAGCCTGCCTGCGCATGAAGCCAGAACGCATCATCCTGGCCGAGCTGCGCGGTGACGAGGCGTTCTACTTCATCCGCAACTGCGCATCGGGCCACCCGGGCTCGATCACCAGTTGCCATGCCGGTAGCCCGGAGCAGACCTGGGATCAGCTGGCGCTGATGGTGAAGGCCTCGGCCGAGGGTTCGGGCCTGGAGTTCAACGTGATCAAGCGACTGTTGATGATGACCATCGACATCGTCGTGCATATCAAGGCGCATGCCGGCTCGCGCTACATCACCGGCATCGACTTCAATCCTGGGCGTGCCCAGGGGCAGGAGGGCTGACCAATGCTGCCAGGACTGGAAATGATGGCGTGCCCGGAAATGGCCGTCTCGATGGACGTGATGCAGCACGTCATCAACGTGGAATCGTCGCGCAACCCCTATGCCATCGGCGTGGTCGGCGGCGCCCTGGTGCGCCAGCCCAAGGCCCTCGACGAGGCGCTGGCCACCGTTCGCATGCTGGAGGAGAAGGGCTACAACTTCTCCATTGGCCTGGCCCAGGTCAACCGTTACAACCTGGGCAAGTACGGGCTGGATTCCTACGAGAAGGCCTTCCAGCAGTGCCCGAACCTGCAGGCTGGTTCGCGCATCCTCGCCGATTGCTACAAGCGCTCCGGTGGTGACTGGGGCAAGTCGTTCAGCTGCTACTACTCGGGCAACTTCGAGACCGGCTTCCGTCACGGGTACGTGCAGAAGATCTACGACTCGATCCGCCGCGGTCAGCAGGTCGCAAGCAACGGCGTCGCGCCGATTGACGTGGTCAGCCGCGGCGAGCGTCGGGTGGTCAGGGTCGAACATCATCCGCAGACGGCCTCGCCGGCCCAGGCACGCATCGTCGCCCAGGCCAGTGCGCCGGTGTACGTGCCGTCCAATGACCCGGCCCGCGCCTACACCGTTTACCCATCCACCGGTGCGATGGCCCGCGGCAGCCTGCTGAATATCGCCGACCAGGCGGTATCGCGCGTGGTGCTGGGCTCGGTCGATCGAATGATGCAGCCACAGGCACAGCGTGGAAACGACATGCCGCAGCAGGCTCCGCAGCCGTATCAGCAGCCTGGTGCGGCGCAGGGCGGGGCAGCCATGCCGCAACAGCTTCCCGGGATGGCTGCCGGCGCGAACGCGCCGGTGATGCTGCGCCCGTGGAATGAGCGTAACGCGCCGGCAGCGGACACCCAGAATTTCTACAACGCACCGGCGCCCCGTGCGCCGGTGCAGCAGATTCCCGCAGGGGATGCGGCCTTCGTGTTCTGACGAAGTCGTGGTGCGACCGGTCCCCCGGCTGGTCGATTCAGTTGTGTTAGTCCATCAACAAGGAAATCAATCCATGAAGCGATTCAATCTCGACCTCGTCCAGGCCCAGCGCACGCTGAAGACCATGCTGATGGCCGTCGCATTCGCCGGTGCTGTGTTCGCTCCGCAGGCCCTGGCCGGCACTGACTTCGGTGGTACCGATGGCAAGGTCTGCGGCTTCTTCTCCAACATCAACGGTCTGCTGAACATGGCCTCGATCGCCGTGGTCACGATCGCCGTGATCTTCGCCGGTTACCAGATTGCGTTTGCCCACAAGCGCATCGGTGACGTGGCCCCGATCCTCATCGGCGGTGTGCTGATCGGCGCGGCAGGCCAGATCGCGCGCATGCTGCTCGGCAAGGAGGCTGGCAGCTGCGAAAAGGTCGGTGGTGGCGACGGCGCTGGCATGGCGTTTGAAATGATCAAGCACGCCGTCCAGTACTACAGTGCATAAGAACGTCCTGTTCCGGGGATGCACGCGCCCAGCGATGTTCCTGGGCGTTCCCTACCTGCCATTTTTCATGGTGGCGGGTGGGTTGTTGCTGCTGAGCATGTACACGAACTTCTGGTTTCTGCTGACCATCCCGGTGGCCATTTTCATCATGCGGCAGATGGCCAAGCGTGACGAGATGATCTTCCGCCTGCTGGGCCTGCGCCTGATGTTCAAGCTCAAGGTGCGCAACGTGCAGGAGCATGATGGCATGTGGGTGTTCAACCCGAATCACTACCGCAACAAGCCAGCCCCCAGGGATTGAGGGCTGGATCCGGCCAGGCGGGCGTTGAGCGCCCGCCTGGCCAACTCCGCATCTTTGTCGGCAGTACCTTTTGGAAGCAGTCGTATGTTCAACCCAGATACCTCCATCAGCGAATTCATCCCCTTGTCGTCGCACGTGGCTCCGAATGTGGTGAAGACCACGGGCGGCGACTACCTGTTGACGTGGCACCTGGAAGGGCTGCCGTTCGTGGGGCGCGAAGAATGGGAGCTTGAGCATCGGCACAACACCTTCAACCGGTTGCTGCAGACGCTGCGCGCACCGGATTTCGTCAACGTTGCCTTCTGGGTGCATGACATCCGGCGCCGTCGCACCCTGAAGGGAAAGAGCTACTACAAGCAGCGCTTCAACCAGGATGTGTCCGACCAGTACATGGGCATGCTGTCCTCCCAGCGCATCATGCAGAACGAGCTGTACCTGACGATGATCTATCGCCCGGTGGTGGCGGGAAAGCGCTTCGTGGAGAAGTCCGCGAACGTGGACAAGCTGCGCGCCGAGCAGGAGCAGGCCGTCGAGAAGCTGATGGAGCTCGCCGGCAACGTCGAGGCTGTGATCCGCGACTACGCGCCTTACCGGCTCGGTATGTACGAAGCCAAGAACGGCGTGGTGTTTTCCGAAACGCTTGAGCTGTTCGGCTACCTGATCAACCGCATCGATGAGCCGGTACCGGTGCTGTCGGCGCCTGTGAAAGACTATCTTCCGGTCAGCCGTCATATGTTCTCGGCCAAGACCGGCGATTTCGTGATCAATACGCCCAATGGCGTTAACCATTTCGGCGCGATCCTGAATATCAAGGAATATGCCGAGGGGACCTATCCGGGCATCCTCAATGGTCTGAAGTATCTGGACTACGAGTACGTCATCACCCATTCGTTCAGCCCGATGGGGCGCCAGGACGCATTGAAGGTGCTGGACCGGACCAAGGGCATGATGATCTCGTCGGGCGACAAGGCGGTCAGTCAGATCGTCGAACTCGACCAGGCGATGGATCATCTGTCGTCAGGCAACTTCGTGCTGGGCGAATACCACTTCATCATCGCGGTTTATGGCGACAGCCAGGCGAAGCTGTCGCAGAACGTGGCCTCGACCCGTGCCGAGCTGTCCAACGCCGGTTTCGTGTCGACCAAGGAGGATCTGGCAGTCACCTCGTCGTTCTATTCGCAGCTGCCGGCCAACTGGCGCTTCCGCACGCGGCTGGCCAACGTCAGCTCACTGAATTTCCTCGGCCTGTCGCCGCTGCACAACTTCGCCACGGGCAAGCAGCACAACAACCCGTGGGGCGACTGCGTGACCACGCTGCAGACCACCAACGGCCAGCCGTACTACTTCAATTTCCATGCCACCCATCCATCCGAGAATTCGCTGGGTGAGAAGGCGATCGCCAACACCATGGTGATCGGCAAGTCCGGTACCGGCAAGACCGCGCTGATCAACTTCCTGCTCAGCCAGGTTCAGAAGTATGAGCCGTCACCGACCATCTTCTTCTTCGACAAGGACCGTGGTGCGGAGATCTTCGTGCGTGCCTGCGGTGGCAATTATCTGGCCCTGGAGAACGGTGCGCCGACTGGCTTCAACCCGTTCCAGTGCGAGAACAACGAAGCGAACGTGCAGTTCCTGGCCGACCTGATCAAGGTGCTGGCCGGCAAGCGCGAGTACAGCGCCCGCGAGGAAGAGGACATCTACCGTGCGGTGGAGAGCATGCTCGATACGCCGATGCATCTGCGCAGCATGACCAACTTCCAGAAGAGCCTGCCCAACATGGGCGACGACGGCCTCTATGCGCGCATGCGCCGTTGGACTTCGGGCAATTCGCTGGGTTGGGTCTTCGACAATCCGATCGATACGGTGGATCTGAGCAAGGCCAACATCATCGGCTTCGACTACACCGACATCATCGACAATCCCGAAGTGCGCGTGCCGGTCATCAATTACCTGCTGCACCGCCTGGAATCGCTGATCGACGGTCGACCGCTGATCTATGTGATGGACGAATTCTGGAAGATCCTGGACGGCGAGGGTGGCCTGAAGGAGTTCGCGAAGAACAAGCAGAAGACCATCCGTAAGCAGAACGGCCTGGGCATCTTCGCCACGCAGAGCCCGGAAGACGCGCTGAAGAGTGATATCTCCGCTGCCCTGATCGAGCAGACCGCCACGCTCATCCTGCTGCCGAACCCGAACGCCAGCAAGAGCGACTACATGGATGGCCTGAAGTTGACCGAGGCGGAGTTCAAGGTGGTCACGGCACTGGACGAGCGCTCGCGCTGCTTCCTGGTCAAGCAGGGCCATGCTTCCAGTGTCTGCCAGCTCAACCTGCGTGGCATGGACGACATCCTGTCGGTGATCTCGGCCTCGACCGACAACATCGACATCATGCATCGGGTGCTGCAGACGGCTGCAGTCCGCAATCGGATCACCGTGGACGAACTCACGCCGGAACAGTGGCTGGAGGACTTCTACAAGAACCGAAAGGGCTCTGGTAAAGCCAAGGCCTCTGCCGAAACCGATGCGGCTTGAAAGCCCTGGATCAGACAGCGCCGAATGAAATCCATTCCCCTGGAGAAGAACATGAGCATGACATCCCGAAATCACAAGCGCCACCGCGGTCTGCGTCAGAAGCGCCTGGCAGCCATCCTGCTGGGGAGCATGGTCATGTTCTCCACCACGTCGGTTTCGGCCGGTGGTTACCCTGTCTTCGACCTCAGTAATCTCATGCAGGCACTGAAGGACTTTGCCCAAGGGAAGGCGCAAATGAAGGCTGACGGGCTGGAGTACGCGGCTCAGGTAACTCGGTGGAGAAGGACGTTCCAGGAGTACCAAAATGCGCTTGTCCAGATCCAGGGCATGATCAACAACTTCGGCTTGCCGCCAGGCGCCACATTGGAGCGGGTTCCAGACGACTATATGGTCGCCGACCTCTGCCGTACGTCGGCGGGCTTCAGCGCTGGCAGCCTGCTGAAGAAGTTTGTGCTGGATACCTCCGGTGATCTCTACGCGCAGCAGCAGCAGCTGTGCGTCAACATCCAGATGATGGAAAACCGGAAGCGCAACGAGACGGTGGATTTCATCGAGAAGACCATTCCCAGCATCAACGCGTCGTTGTCTGAGATCATGGGCTGGCGAGGCGGCGCCGATGGCAATCTTGCGGGAACTCTTTCGGCCGTGAACAGTGACTCCCTGCGTACGGCAAACGATATTTCCAAGCTGCAGCAGGAGTGGGAGGCGCGCATGCGGTCCTACGACGCCTATCAGGAGTCAATGATGGCCAATCAGCGCGTGCTGGCGCGCGTGGCATTGAAGGGCAAGCCGGGCGTCATCTCGCAGCTGGTCAAGACGGCCGCATTGGAACGCGCTTTGCACGTCGACTGACGCCGCTTGGGGCAGGTGCATAGGCACCCGCTCCACGAGGTTGTCCGGTAGGGATACATCAAGGGATTGCGGAAATGATCAGGTCGATTGCCAATTTTGATTTCAATGGCGGATTCCAGGATTTGATGGGGCACGTTGCACGTGTCCAATCGATCGGGGATTTCGTGTTCTTCAAGTTCATCTTCGACTTCCTGCGAAGCAAGATAAACAAGTTCGGCATCGACATGATGGGGGAAATGATGCAGTGGGTCGGCGGCATCGCCCTCACGCTCATGACCCTGTGGGTGCTGGTGCAGGGCTTCCGCATCGTGACCGGCCGCAGCCGGGACTCAATGATGGTGCTGGTGACCAATATGGCGCGTGCGGCGTTGATCGTCAGCGCGGCCACCACGATGGGCGCTTTCGGCACCAACCTTCAGAGCTTCCTCACCCACGACGTCAAGGCAGAAATCACGAAGGTCGTGACAGGCTCGAACGAGTCACCCGAAGCTCAGATCGACAAGAGCCTGGCATGGATGCAGGTGGCGCTTTCCAGTATCGACGCCATCCAGATCATGAATGACGGGGAGCTGCTGGAGGACAAGAAGCGGGCACTGTTCTTCATCGGCATGGGCACCGCAGGTCCAGCCATCACCGCTGGTGCGATGCTGATGCTGTATGAAATCGCCATGGCGCTGTTCATCGGCTTTGGCCCCCTGTTCATCCTCTGCCTGTTGTTCGACCAGACCAAGCAGTTGTTCCAACGTTGGCTGTTCTACGGCATTGGCACGATGTTCTCCATGGCCGTACTTGCAGCGATGGTTTCCATCGCACTGGACATGGTGGTACGTGTGGCGGCCACTTTCTGGACCACAGCGCTGGTGCAGGAATTCATCCTCAAGGAAAGCATGTCCGACGGCATGACCAGCCAGGCAATGCAGCAGGGAGGCATGGGCCTGATCCTCACCGCGTTGATCCTGACTACACCCCCAATGGCAGCGATGTTCTTCCAGGGTACCCTGGGCACCTTCATGGCATATTCGCAGATAGGCGGTGGTGCAAGTGCCTCGCCGAGTGCCGATGGTCGTCCGCCGGGCATGTCGGCTCCGCCGCCGGCGGCTCCGGAGTCGTCTTCTGGCTCAAACTCCCATGGTCAGCAGTCGGCGATGGGGAAGATGTTTGATGGAACCGGAGGCCCGGGTTCAGCGGTTCCCGGTCAGCGTGGTGCGGCAAATCCGAGTCATGGAAACTAGAGATTCAGTTGATGAACGTAAGCGCCTCTCTAAAGCATCTGTGCTTGTCCCTGATCCTACTGGGCTCTGTGCACGTCAGTTCGGCGTTCGCTGAAGGGCGCTGCCCTCCGGGTCAGTACCCGATTGGCGACCAAGGCGTTGGTGGCTGCGCACCCATACCCGGCGCGGCTCAGAGCGCCCCGCAGGAGAATCCCGGGTACTGGGTCAAGACATGGGGTGCTGTCGCCAGCTCGCCTGGAGGAGATGCAGGTTCGGCCACTGGGCATCAGGCCAAGGCTTCGGCAGAGCGCCAAGCGGTCGAGCGATGCCGGCAGGGCGGAGCTACCGACTGCACAGTCGTTTTTACCTACTACAACCAGTGCTATGCGGTTGTCCGGGCTGCACGACCGGACAATGGCATGAGATTCAACACCGGGGCGACGAAAGAACAGGCGCAGGAGCGGGCAATCAAGGACTGCAAGGATTTGGGAAGTCAGGCTTGCTCCGTTTTCCATTCTGACTGTACCAAGCCGTTCTTCCAGCAAGACTGATCGGTTGTGACATCACACGGAGATTCAAGGCAATGGCCGACTTCAAATCTCTGCGTGGTGATTCAGCTTTCGTGATTTCTGCTCTGCTGTTCGCTGCATTACTTGTTGCCAGCAACGCCAGTGCCGAGGGCCGATGCCCGTCCGGCCAGTACCCCATCGGCGATCAAGGGGTTGGTGGGTGCGCCCCGATTCCTGGGGCAGGGGTAACTGCCCGCGAATCCGGGCCCGCGGGTCAGTGGCATAAGACGTGGGGGGCAATTGCGTCGTCCGACGCGACCGCAGATGCCGGTGTTGCGACGGGCCGGCCGAGCAAGGAGAACGCGGAGCAGTTTGCTCTGGCAGACTACGGTAGGCGCGGTGCTTCCGATTGCCGAGTCATCTACACGTATAGAAACCAGTGCGTTGCATGGTAGGTTCCCAATAGCCAGGGCGGGGCTTCCCGCGCCGGTTTTGCCAGCGCCAAGGACTCCGCCGAAGCGCGGAAGTTTGCCCAGCAGTCGTGCGTCGACACCGATGGAAAGGCGTGTCAGGTTGCATACGAGGACTGTACGAAGCCGGTCTATGAGTCATTCTGACCCGTTGATCGGATTGTCGGACTGGTAGTCAGCGCAACTCGCGATGGCGGCGGAAAGCTTCATGTGTTTGGGCGCAGCTCCGTTTGTTCTCTTGGCTCCAGCATCGACAGTGGGCAACGATCGTCCGCTCAGGTCATCCCACCCCTCACAATGGGCAGCAAAGGAATGGGTCTCCCCATGAAACGAATCCACCTCGCTTTTCTCCCGTGCCTGCTGATTGCAGGCCTGCTGCCGTTCACCGCGCTTGCCGAAGGCAATTGCCCGCAGGGCATGTATCCCATCGGTGGCCAGGGTGTACAGGGTTGTGCGCCCATTCCGGTGAGCAGCTCAGGCTCCCCGTACAACAATCGCCCCAACTGGGCGCAGACCGTGCGTGGCGTGGCGATGGATGCCCGCGGCGACACCTTCATCAGCAACTCGATGCGCTCGCGGGGCAAGGCCAAGCGTGCATCCATGAAGGAGTGCAAGGAGTTCGGGAAAGGCGAATGTACGTTGGCGACCCTGTTCCAGGCGCAATGCGTGGCGGTCGCCCACGCGGGCCTGGGCACTGAAACCACCAGCGTCGCCACCGCCATGTCCGAACAGGGAGCGGTCATTGTCGCGATGCAGCAATGCAACGCGAAGGCGGCATGGAAGCAGCTGCCGCAGGGACAATGCGGGATCGCCAGAACGGCCTGCACGGCGGATCTGTTCATCAGGTAAGGCGCCATTCACGCTAAGCCCCGTTTTCTGTGATCAATTCCGCTTTTCGATTTCCTCGCACTTCGACGCGGCAGAACGCCTCGCGGTAAGCTCCCCACGCGTCATGAAAATGACGCGCCAGTGCCGCCGAATGCAGGGGTTCTTCCGTCCAATGAGGACGCTGTCAGCCCCTGCGTCGGGTGACGCTCGCCATCATCGCGGTCTTGCCGTACGCAAGGCTATGATTCCTGTCCGCGCAGGCGCGGATAAGCCGGAACGCGTTCCGGCTGGGCAGGGAGGCGGGTATCGGCATGACCACATTGAAGGAGTGGGAGGGGATGGAAGACAGGGTTGGCGCACACATGGACGATGCCCTGGCATTTGTTCCGTCCGGTGCGAACCTGCTGGAAGCCGTAAGGGGCGAACTCAACGGCGATGGCATCGAGTATCAGCTGCTGGTCATCGACCAGCCGACGCCGGAAGGGCTGGTGCCCGGCCAGCACGGGCCAAACCGGGTGCTGCTGTTGCTGCGCGGTGATGGGCGCGGGCGCTGGCAGCTGGCCGCGCGCAACGACAAGCTGGTGCCGTGTTCCACCCGAGGTGGCCTGGCCGGCGACCCTTTTGCGTATGCAATGGTCGAGAAGGGCACCTTCAGCGTGATCACCAACGGCGGTAGCCGCGAGCGCTGGAGCAGCACCTACCGGTTCCGCTATGCGCCCGCGGACAAGGCCTGCTGGGTTGACGGGGTGAGACGCAAGGTCGTGGATATCGAGACCGAAGCGACCAACATCCGGGATTACTCGGCGGCGGAGCTGGGCAGGGTGAGGTTCGAGGACTTCGACCCATCCAGTGTTGCCGAGGTGTCGCTTCCATGAGCCAAGCTCCAACCGGCGGAAGGGAATCCGCGCTGATGAAGATTCAGGAGTTGCACTGTGTCGACCGATAGAGAGTCGCAGCTGTTGCGACAGGCGACCAAAGCCGGCATCGACTCCCCGCTTGAACTGGCCAATTTCATGGCCCAGGCAGGGCACGAGTCGCGCGGCTTGAGCCGGCTCAACGAGAGCTTCAACTTCACCCGGGGAATCTCGCAGATCCCGGTGGAGGCTGCGTGGCGCAATGGCAACGCCGCGTTGGAGAGCGCCCGCCAGGAAGCGCTGCGTGGTCGCCCGGAAAACCTGGCTGAGCTGATGTACGGCGGGCGCATGGGCAACGACGCGCCTGGTGACGCGCTGAAGTACCACGGCCGCGGCTATCTGCCATTGGTCGGCAAGGAGAATTACGAGCGTGCCGGCAAGGCGCTGGATCTGGACCTGGTGAATCACCCGGAGCTGGCAGCGCAGCCCGAGCACGCAGGCCGTATTGCCGTATGGCAGTGGCAGACACGGGTGCCGGAGGGGGCGCGCCATGATGTGCGCGAAGCAACTTATGCGCTCAACGGCGCGCTCAATGGCATCGAGGCGCGCCGGCAACGATTTGAGGTCTGGCAGCAGAAGTTGACGCCGGACGTGATGGCGCGACTGGATCGCGGCGAAGTCGGTGCGCCGGCGCAGACCGTTGCACGCGACATGTCGCATGCCGGTGAGCCCGGCAACGCATTGTTCGAGGATGCGCGCCGGCACCTGCAGCAGATGGGGCCACAAAGTGGACTGCGCAGTGCACAGGAGCTCGACAATACCGCTGGCGCATTGGCGCTGGGCGCGCAGAAGGCCGGCCTGTCGCGCATCGATCATCTGCTGGCGGGCAACGACGGCCGTACGCTGTTTGCAGTGCAGGGCGCGCTGGGTGATCCGGCCATGCTGCGTGCGTCTGTTGACCGGGAGCAGGCCTCCCAGCAGCCACTGGCGCAGAGCAGCCAGCAGTTGGCGGCCAGCGTTGCGCAGCAGGATCCGATGGCCGCGCTCGCCCGCGAGCAGGAGCAGCGTTCCCGATCCCTGTAGCACTTGGTGCCGGCGGGCAGGGTGCCCGCCGTTGTTTTGCGTACGACGCGTGGCGCCCTGTGGCGCCGACATGGAAACCCACCCGTAAGGACACCACATGCGAATCGTTCCCTTGAATGCCCTGCAGGCCGCTGCCCGCTGCAATGCATCCGCGCGCCGCCTGCCGCCGCTCTGGCTGCTGTCACTTGGACTTGCCGCAGCCTCGGCACAGGCTCAGGAGACAGCGCCGCCGGTCGCGGAAACGCACGCCACGGCACAGGCGATCGCTGATGCGCCTGCAGGGACGGCACCGCCTGCCACCGTCGAGCGAACCGTTCCGGCGGTAGCACCCGCACCGCCCGCATTGGCCATCGTTCCATTGCCGCCAGAGCGGGCGACCGAGCGGGCGCTCGGTGCGCGCTGCCCGGTGGATCTGGCCGGGCGACTGGCGACCCAGGGCGACCTGCTGACCGGCGCCTGCCAGGGCACCATGCCGGCGCATCTGGCCGCTCTGCTGGTCGCGCTGCCCGAGCAGGACATCCACCTGCCGCGCAACTGGCGCGAGCGAGAGGTACAGCAGAAGGCCTGGTTCAAGGCGGTGCCTGGGTACGGCCAGCGACCGGACTTCATCGTGCGGATGGGCGACGTCTGGGTGCGCTCGCTGGAAGGGCGCGACGCCGACAGCACGTTCTACCTGGTGTCCGCGCCGTTCACCTGCAGTGACCAGGTCGCCAACCGCGATGAGTTCAGCGCGGAGCCGGTACGTGTGCCAGCGGGTAGCTGCCGCGAGGCCTATGTGGGCCAGCGTGTGTACCAGGTGCGTGGCGATGCGCCGCCGAGGGATGTTACCGCCGAGGCGATGCCGGTCATGCCACAGGTGACCGAGGCGGATCGCGCACGCCAGCTGGCGCGTGGGGGCAGGATCACGCTGGATCACAGCAAGCTGCAGTTCGGGCCGGCCATGCGTTGGTTCGTGCAGTATCCGGAGACGGTGCCGAAGGGTGGGGCGCGTGCGTTCAGTGACTGGAACCGCGAGCATCTTGCCTTCGTGGTCTGGACCGGCGATCGCTTCGAGTTGCGCGACAAGGTCCCGCGCAGCCAGTGGCCGTGTGATCCGGTCGCGCCGGGCGATCGCGCCTGCGGCGGCTTCCCGGATTCCGGGCCGGATCTGTTCGTGACCGCCAGTGCATCTGCGCCGGTCGCGGCCACCAGCCCCTGAGTCACGGTGCTGAGGCGGGAGCCGGAATGACCGGCTCCCGCGCTGTCCATCAGGCCTGCAGGCTGCGGGTCTGATGCTGCTGCTGTTCCAGCTGTTGGTCGCGCTCCAGCGCAAGGCGCTGGCCTGCAGCCTGCTGGTCGATGCGCTGGCTGCTCTGTTCCAGCGGCGTGTTCATCGCCACTGCCGTATCCACCGACACGCGAAGGTGGGCGGGGTCACCGCCCTGGCCCTGCACGGCGAAGCTGCGCGAGGCATCGGCGTTCATCACCACTTCGTCGATGCGCTTGCCGCCTGCAGCGTGCATCTCCGCCGCCAGGCTGCCCGCCAGCTGCGTACTCATCACGTCCGGCACGCGGCCAACGCGCACGTCATGTGCGTGCACGCCGCGGATCGCGTCGTTGAACAGCGGGTTACCCAGGTGGTTGGCATCGTCCATGCGCAGCATGCTGGTGTGATGGCCATTCTTCTCCGCTTCGCGGCGTGCCGGTTCACCGGGCTGCAGCGGGCCGCGGATGTGGTCGTACAGATCGATGGCGCCGCCCGGGATGCCGCGTGCAGCGCGGGTGACGCCGCGACGCAGTGACTCGACGTCGTCGCGATACTCCTCGATCATCTTGGCGTTGTCTTTCGCCAGCTTCTGCGTTTCCGGGTGCTTCAGTACCGAGCCTTCGTTGAGGAAGTTGCCCAGCTTGTGCGCACCGAACGAGCTGGTGGCCGCGATGATCGGGCGGTCCGGAATCAGATCACGCAGGGCGTGATTGCTGAAGCCGTTTGCCGCGAGCGTCTTGATCTCGTCGGGCTTGGCATAGATGCGTACCTGGCCGAAATGCGGTGACGCGGCGCTGACCGGATCGGAGGCCATGACGTGGTTGATCATGGTGTTGCCGCCTTCCGGAATGCGATAGCTGAGGCTGACCGCGCCGTAGGCATTGAAGGTCTCGCCCTTGACGTTGAAGTGGTGCGAGGTGATCTGGGCAAGAGCGCCGCCGAGGGAGTGACCGGTGACGGTGACCTGGGGCGCGGGCACACCGTTCAAGCGGGATTGAAGCGCAGCGCCTTCGAGCGTCCTCTGTGTCAAAGCAATCGCGTCAGGCGCCTGTACGTTGGTGCGCGCAACCACCATGCCGCCGTCGGTCAGAATCGCATCGCGAGCGATCTGCTCGGTGCCACGATGCGCAATGACGATCTCTTTGGTGTCTACGCGCTGATAGACGGTGCCCTGATAGCCGTTGAGACGATTGTTGACATGCTCAAGTATCTTGTACTCATGGCCGTTTAACGTGACTTTTTCTTCTTGGCCGGGTTCACGTCGGCCGACGGCCCGATCCTTGTAGGCGTCATTGGATAACGCGGCGTAGTCCTGAGAGGTGATGGTCACGGCGCGACCTCACTTGCGGAGAGGGTGATCGTAAACAGCTTGTCCTGCAGATCAGCGGCGTAGTTGCTGCGATCGGGCTCGCCACTGGCTGGGAAGTTGGGAACGCGATCTGCCTTCGGATAGACCAGATCCGGATAGTAGAGCGTATGGGCGCCACCTTCGGTCAGCGGCTTGGCGTCGACGAAGGTGAGGAAGCGGGTCTCTTCTTCGGCACCCGTCGCCTTCAGCATTGCCCCGGCACCGGTGAACTCCCACTTGCAGACGCCACGACCGTAGTAGTCCTCATCCAGCATGCGGTCCACATATAGCGTGCCGCGGTACTCGCCCTCAGCGACCTTGCGCAGCTCCACCGGTTCCTGGCTGGTGATACGTGCAGCTGTGCCGGTGGCCGGCTCGATGTGGCCGCACTGATCCTCGTTGGTGACGTCGTACTGCGCTACGCCCTTGACCAGTGCGAAATCGCCGGGGGCATCCTTCAGGCGCAGCACCAGCTCATAGGCCTTGCGCGGGGTGGGGTTGAGCTTGGCGAGGCCGCGCCCGCCCTGGGCGACATCGGCTTCAGCAGCGGCACGTTCCTGGTTCATGGCGGTCTCCGGGTTGCAGGCGGTCAATAGAAGCAGAGCAAGGCACGGAATCATCTTGTGGCGCAATGTCGGCCTCCTTGGGGGTAGGGGTTGTTGAACTGGCAGCTCATGGCACGAGCTTCTGCACAGTGGTGGTGGTTGAGAACAGCGCGTCGCGCAGATCTTCGCTGTACCCCGACGGATCTTCCTCGCCACTGGCGCCAAAGTTGGCGACAGTGTCGGCGCGCGGATAGATAAGGTTTGGGTAATAAAGCGTAAGAGGTGAGTCGCTCTCCATGCGCTCCTTGTCGACGAACGTAAGGAATCGCGTATCCGCCTCGCCGGTCGTAGCGCGCAACATCGCACCGACACCCGTCAACGTCCAATGGCAGACGCCACGCCCGTAGTAATCCTCGTCCTGCATGCGGTCGAGGTAGAACGTACCGCGGTATTCGTTCTCGTCGACCTTGTGTAGTTCCACCAACTCCTGGCTGGTGATACGGCTGGCGGTACCGGTCGCCCACAGGACCCGGCCGCAGTCCCTGTGGTTGCTGACGTCGTACTGGGCAACGCCCTCGACCACCGCGAAGGGACCGGGGGCATCCTTCAGTGTCAGCACCAGCTCGTAGCCCTGCTGCGGTGACGGGTTGAGCTTGGCCAGGCCGCGTCCACCTGCGGCGACGTCACGCTCTGCGTCCGCGTAAGGCGAGCAGGCCGTCAGCGCCATCAAGAGGCCCATCGGTACCAGATGGCGTCCATCGCGTGTCGGCGTGGCTACATCCATGGCGGCATCCTGCATCGTGCGTCCGTGTCCATATATCCTTCCCTGGTGACAGGTTTATCGATTATGGAGTGTTCTGGAAACCTGGCGCCAGCTACGGCAAGGTGTCCGCGACGGAATTTTGACGCATTCAGCGTTCGGGAGCGTCGCCGAATCGATTGCGGCACAGGCGATTCGGGGTCGGCCAGGCGATTGCGCTTCGCGTTCGACATTTCGCCGTCAATTTGTGACAACGGTCGCCAATTCACGCGACTCTCACGCAAGCGAGCATTACGCCATGAACTACACCATCCGTGCCGAAGCCATTGATGATCACGCCACCCTCCATGCACTCACCGAGGCCGCGTTCCGGAACGCTGCGCACAGCAGCCGTACCGAGCAGTTCATCGTCGACGCCCTGCGCGCGCGCGGGGAGCTGAGCGTTTCGCTGGTGGCCGAGATGGACGGGAAGGTGATCGGCCATGTGGCGGTGTCGCCGGTGACGATCAGCGATGGCAGCACGGGCTGGTTTGGCCTGGGGCCGATTTCGGTATTGCCCGCCTGGCAGGGGCAGGGCATCGGTGCGGCCCTGATGCATGCCGCACTTGAAGCACTGCGTCAGCAGGGCGCACATGGCTGTGTATTGCTGGGCGAGCCGGCCTATTACGGTCGCTTCGGCTTCTGTGCCGAGCCGGGCCTGGTGCTGCCGGGTGTGCCGCCGGAGTACTTCCAGGCACTTTGCCTGCAGCCTCCGTTGGCACAGGGCGAAGTGCAGTACTCACCGGCCTTCGAGGCGACGGCCTGATCCGGGCCTGGCACGTTTCTGCTCAGGGCGCGCGCCAGACGGTCGGTTCGGGTTGCGGCTTCGGAATGCGGTAACCGCCGATGTGTTCAAGCAGTTCATTGGTACGGCGCTGCTCGACCAGTACTTCACGCAGCAGGTTGCGCACGGCGAAGATGGCGAACGGCACCAGGATCCAGACCAGGCTGATGCCCAGCGCAAACAGGGTCAACAGGGCTTTTGCACCATCCATGCGGCATTCCTTGGTCGAAAGCAGCCACGCTAGCACGTGGCTGCTGCCGACGGATGTCAGCCGTTGTGCCGAAGGTGGATCAGCGGATACGGACGGCCTTGCGAATCCAGCGGTGAACGTCCGGTTTCGACGAAGCCCATGCGCAGGTAGAAGCCGACGGCCTGTGCGTTCTGTTCGTTGACGTCAGTACTCAGCTGCGGATGCTGGGCCAGTGCGTGCTGCAGCAGTTGCCGGCCGATGCCGGTGCCACGTACGTCCGGATCGATGAACAGCGCTTCCATGTGCGTGCCATCGATCAGCATGAAGCCCAGCGGCCGATCCTGCGCATCGACAGCAACGGTCATCGGCGCCTGCGGCAGGAAACCGGCGACTTCGGCATCGATGGCCTGGCGGTCTTCGGCACTGAGGAAGTCGTGGGTGGCGTCGACGGCGCGGCGCCAGAGGTCGACAAGAGCGGCGCCGTCGTCGGCGCGAGAGGGGCGGAGGGTGGTCATGGGTTCGCCAAGGTGCTTGCAAAGAGTGCGTAGTATGGCGCGTCCCGATCCAGCGCGCAGATGTGGATTCATCCGGCGTTGCGATGGCGGATGAAGGGGCTGTAGGTAGTGGCCTCCGCGCGCAGCACAACGCCGTCCTCGAAATCGCTGCTGTCGTTGAAGGGCACGGTGGTCCACTGCGGCCATTGCGCCAGGCGTTCGCGGTAGTGGTGGGTTGCTGCAGCCAGTGCCTCGTCGTGGGCCTGCATGCGCTCCGGTGCCAGCCCGGAACGCACGCCGTGCACCACGTGCGGTTCCATCACGTCGAAGCCGACGTAGCGCAGGCTGTACATCAAGGGCCACAGCAGCAACCGGGTATCTCCCTCGCGGCCGTCCATTGCGCAGGCCCGTGCCGATGAGCCGGTGGTGACGCTCAGCAACGCACGCTTGCCGCGCATCGCTCCGTGCTCGTGACGCAGGCGGCTGTTGTACATCGGCCCGTACACCAGTACGCGATCCAGCCAGCCCTTCAGGATGGCCGGCGCCGCGAACCACCACAGCGGGAACTGCAGGATCAGCAGGTCTGCGGCCCGCAGCAGTTTCAGGTGACGTTGCACATCGACGGGCAGCTGGCCCTGCTCGGCGCTGTGCCGCTGTTCGCGTTGGGCGTCGAAGTGGCCGGGATGCAGGCGATGCGGATGGTGGTCAGCCGCTTCCAGCGGATCGAAGCCCTCCGCATACAGGTCGACCACGTCCACCTGCAGCGCGTCATGCCGCAGCTGCTCGGCGGCCTGAGCGGCCAGATGTGCATTGAAGGAGCGGGGCTCGGGGTGGGCAAGCAGGATCAGGGCGCGCATGGGGCGAGGTGTTCGAGGAGTGTGCGACCATCCTCGCGGTGCCGGCATGCGCCGGCAATTACGCACCTTGAGGTAACCATGGCTCTTCCCGGGGATGTCTATGCCGCCGACTGTTCGGCACGCGATGCGCTGGCGCTGATTTCAGGCAAGTGGGTGATGCTGCTGCTGCCGGCATTGGCGCAGGGCCCGCTTCGCAACGGCGCGTTGCTGCGGAAGATCGAAGGCATCTCGCAGAAGGTGCTGACCCAGACCCTGCGCCAGCTGGAGCGCAATGGGCTGGTCGAGCGGTGTGACCGGGGCAGCAAACCACTGCATGTGGAGTACCGCCTGACCGAGGTCGCGCGCGGCCTGGTCGAGACGCTGTCCGCCCTGGATCGCTGGGCCGAGCACAACTTCCCGGCGCTCGATGCGGCCCGCGAGCGCTTCGACGCGCGCTAGCGGCGCCTGCACGGCCCCGGGCGTACAATGCGCCCCCGGCGGCCATCCTGGCCCAGTTGAAAAGCGAGAACCGCCATGACCGATGTCCTGGGTGTACCGGTGCACGACGCCGATGAACACTGGATGCGCCATGCACTGGCCCTGGCCGAGCGCGCGCAGCGTGAGTTCGACGAGATTCCGGTCGGGGCGGTGCTGGTGGGCGCCGACGGCCAGCTGCTGGGCGAGGGCTGGAACCTCAACATTGCCTCGCACGACCCCAGTGCGCATGCCGAGATCGTGGCCATGCGGGCCGGTGGAAAGCTGCTCGCCAACCATCGCCTGCTTGGCAGCACGCTGTACGTGACCTTGGAGCCATGCGCGATGTGCGCGATGGCGATCGTGCATGCGCGCGTTTCGCGCCTGGTCTACGGCGCCAGCGACCCCAAGACCGGTGCGTGCGGCAGCGTGTTCGACCTGCTCGGCGATGCCCGCCACAACCACCGGGTCGAGATCCACGGCGGGGTGCTGGCCAAGGAAGCCAGTACGCGCCTGACCAATTATTTCCGCGCCAAGCGTGGCAAGCCGCCGCTGCTGCTGGAAGACCACGTCGGCGAGGGCTGAAGGGCGAACGGGTATGATGGGCGCCTCTTTCCTTCACCGGTAGGCCGCGCGCCTGCCCAGCAACGAGGCGACACAATGGCGGACACCGGCGCGGCCAACGAACGACTGATCTGGATCGACCTGGAAATGACCGGGTTGGACACCGACAACGATTCGATCATCGAGATCGCCACCGTGGTCACCGACGCCCAGCTGAACGTACTGGCCGAAGGTCCGGAATTCGCCATCCATCATCCGCTGGAAACGCTGGAGGCGATGGACGAGTGGAACCGCAACCAGCATCGTCGTTCGGGCCTGTGGCAGCGCGTGGTGGACAGCACCACCACCCTCGGCCAGGCCGAGGCGCAGACGGTAAACTTCCTGGCGAAGTGGATCCCGGCCGGCCTTTCGCCGATGTGCGGCAACTCGATCTGCCAGGATCGCCGCTTCCTGCACCGCCAGATGCCGCGCCTGGAGAAGTACTTCCATTACCGCAACCTGGACGTATCCACGGTGAAGGAACTGGCCAAGCGCTGGGCGCCGAGCGTGGCCGCCGGCGTCGGCAAGAACAGCAACCACACCGCGCTGAGCGACGTGCACGACTCGATCGCCGAGCTGCGCCATTACCGCCAGTTCATGGGCACGCTGTCGGGCTTGCCCACGGCCTGAACAACAACGCCGGGCATGGCCCGGCGCGACCGGGTGACACGCGAACTGGTAGTGCCGGCCGCTGGCCGGCAAGGCGTCGGGGTCGGATCCCTTTCCCGCGGCAAGGGATCCGACCCCTCTGTCGTGCCTCGCGACGAACCGTTCAACTCCCCGGCGCTAAGATCGGCGCCATGAACGAGCCCATCCTGCTCCCCCGCGATATTGCCCACGACGCCCGCGACTGGTCCGACCTGCAGCGGGCGGTGGCCCTGCTGGAAGCGCCAACCCTCACCGCGCGCATGGCCAACCTGGTCGGCACGCCGCTGGAGTTCGCGGTGAAGGCGCTGCCCAGTTCGGTCTCCAACCGCATCCACGGTGCGGTGCAGGCGGCGTTGACCAAGTCGGCGCAGGCGGCGCTGTGGAGCATGGACAACACACCCGGCAAGGGGGCGTCCACCCGTTGGCACAAGCTGGCGGCAGCCACCTCCGGCGCGGTGGGCGGTGCCTTTGGTTTCGCGGCCTTGTTCATCGAACTGCCGGTGTCGACCACCATCATGATGCGCGCCGTGGCCGACGTGGCCCGCAGCGAGGGCTTCGACCTGTCCGAGTTCAGCACCCGGCAGGCGTGCCTGGAGGTGTTCGCGCTGGGTGGCAACTCGCCGCGCGACGACGCCAGCGAGACCGGCTACTACCTGGCCCGCGGCTTCACCACCGACGTGATGCGGCATCTTTCGGCCGAACTGGCTGGGCGTGTGGTGACCGGCCGCGACCTGACCCTGGGCGTGGCACCGAAGGAAGCTGGAAAGCTGCTGGCGAAGATGGTGGAGAAGGTGGCGGCGCGCTTCGGCGTGGTGGTCACCGAGAAATTCGCCGCACAGGCGGTGCCGATCGTCGGTGCTGCCGCCGGTGCAACGCTGAATACCATGTTCACCGACTACTACCAGGACATGGCGCGCGGCCACTTCATCGTGCGCCGGCTGGAGCGCAAGTACGGGGAAGACGTGGTGCGCGCCTGCTATGACCGCGTGGCGCATGGTGCGGTAAAGATCGAGCCAAGGCTGGAGTAGAAGAGCCACGCTATGCGTGGATGAGCCCTCGTGGCGGGGATCCTTGCCTCGAGGGAACAATTGTTTTGCCAGTGCATGCCTGTTGCCTGGCAGCCGGCATCCCCATCCTTTGCAGCACTCCCCCCGCAAGAGATTGCCGCCATGATGTTCACCCCCCACCGCCTGGGCGCGTTGACGCTGCCCAATCGCATCGTGATGCCGCCGATGACCCGCTCGCGCGCCGCCGATGGCAACGTCGCCACCGCAGAAATGGCCGCCTACTATGCGCAACGCGCCAGCGCCGGCCTGATCGTCAGCGAAGGTACCCAGATCAGCCAGCAGGGCCAGGGCTATGCCTGGACCCCGGGTATCCACAGTGCCGAGCAGGTGCAGGGCTGGCGGCAGGTGACCGATGCGGTGCACGCCGCCGGTGGCCGCATCTACGCCCAGCTGTGGCACGTCGGCCGTGTCTCGCATGTGGCCCTGCAGCCCGATGGCGCGGCGCCGGTGTCTTCCTCGGCATTGCTCGCCGAAGGCGTGAAAGTGTTCGTCGACCCGACTGGGGCGGGTCCCGAAGCCGGTGTGGGCGAGATGATCCAGCACTCGATGCCGCGCGCGCTGCGCGAGGACGAGATTCCCGGCATCGTCGCCGATTACGCGCAGGCGGCGCGCAATGCGCTGGCCGCGGGATTTGATGGTGTGGAACTGCACGGCGCCAACGGCTACCTGATCAACCAGTTCATCGATTCGCAGGCCAACCAGCGCACCGATGCCTACGGCGGTTCACTGCAGAATCGCCTGCGCTTCCTGCGCGAGGTGGTGCAGGCGGTGGTCGAGGTTGCCGGTGGCGAGCGTGTGGGCGTGCGCCTGGCGCCGCTGACCACGCTGCAGGGGGCGGTGGACGATACGCCGCAGGCGACCTATCTGGCTGCCGCACACCTGCTCGGTGAGATGGGGGTGGGCTACCTGCACATTGCCGAGGCCGACTGGGACGATGCACCGCCGATGCCGGTGGCGTTCAAGCAGGCGCTGCGCATGGTCTACCCGGGCACGCTGATCTACGCCGGCAAGTACACCGCCGAGCGCGCCGAGCAGGCACTGGCCGAAGGTTGGGCTGACCTGATCGGCTTCGGCCGGCCGTTCATCGCCAACCCGGATCTGCCCGAGCGCCTGCGTACGGGTGCGACGCTGAATCCGCCGGATCGCGCCACGTTCTTTGGCGGTGGTGCGGAGGGTTTCACTGATTACCCGGCGCTGGAAGAGAGCGTCGCTGCCTGATTCTGGAGGCTGCCGGCCAGCGGCCGGCACTACCAGGGGGCGCGGGGTAGTGCCGGCCGCTGGCCGGCATTTCAGTCAGGCGGCGAGGGGTAGTGCCGGCCGCTGGCCGGCATTCCACTGCCGGATCACGGCTTGTCGCGCACCAGCGCATCAGCCTCCATGACCCCACCATCCTTTCCATGCAGGTACAGGTGCATGTCCTGCTGCGGGTACGGGATGTTGATGCCGGCCTTGTCATAGCCCAGCTTCAGCTGCTCCAGCAGCGTGACCTTGGTGCCGAACCAGTCGGCCGACTTCACGTAGCAGCGGATGCCGAGGTTGATGGAGTGTGCGCCCAGTTCGTACACCACCACGTCCGGTGCGGGGGTCTGCAGCACACGCGGGTCGGCCTTCATCAGCGCCAGCGCGGTGTCGCGTGCCAGCTGGATGTTGTCTTCGTAGCCGATGCCGATCACCAGTTCGACGCGGCGCGTCGGCTCGGCGGTCAGGTTGATGATCGGCGCGGCGGTGATCAGCGTGTTCGGAATGGTGGTGTGCTGGTTGTCGGCGCCAGTCAGAACGGTCTGGAAGATGCGCACTTCGCGCACGGTGCCGGTCTGCCCGGCCACCGTCACTACGTCGCCGACACGGAACGGGCGCAGCGTCACCAGCATCACGCCCGAGGCGATGTTGGACAGCGAATCCTTCAATGCCAGACCGACCGCCAGGCCAGCGGTGCCGAGCACGGCCAGCAGCGGGGTGATCTGCACGCCCAGCGTGCCGATGGCCAGCACTACCACGATCACCAGCGATGCGGCGTACACCACATTGCGCAGGAAGCTTCCCAGCATCGGGTCCACACCCATGCGCGCAGTGGCGCGCGGCATTGCATTGGACAAGCGACGTGCCACCCACAGGCCCACCAGCAGCACCACGATCGCGGCCAGCAACGGCACGCCGTAGGTTTCCAGCAGGCGTTCCCAGTCGAGCGAGTGGAACCAGGGCGTTGCGGCGGGGGCGGCGGGTGCTGCTGCGGCGATCATGCGGAAGTCCTTTGCTGAGAAACGGTGTCTGCGTGGGGCAGGTGCACGCCAGAAACACGAAGCCCCGCAGAGGCGGGGCTTGCATGCAGCAGCAGTATCGGCCGACGCCGATGAACACGACGTCAGCCTGTAGCCATCACGGCATCAGCCGTTGGCCTTCAGCTTGGCCAGGCGCAGCCAGGTATCGACCACGGTGTCCGGGTTCAGCGACACCGACTCGATGCCTTCCTGCATCAGCCATTCGGCCAGATCCGGGTGATCGGACGGGCCCTGGCCGCAGATGCCAACGTACTTGCCCTTGGCACGTGCTGCCTTGATCGCCATCGACAGCAGCTTCTTCACTGCCGGGTTCCGCTCGTCGAACAGGTGCGCAACGATCGAAGAGTCGCGGTCCAGGCCCAGGCTCAGCTGGGTCAGGTCGTTGGAGCCGATCGAGAAGCCGTCGAAGATCTCCAGGAACTCATCGGCGAGCAGTGCGTTGGACGGCACTTCGCACATCATGATGATCTTCAGGCCGTTCTCGCCCTGCTTCAGGCCGTTCTGTTCCAGCACCTCGACGACCTTGCGGCCTTCTTCCAGGGTGCGCACGAACGGAATCATGACCCACAGGTTGTCCAGGCCCATTTCGTTGCGCACGCGCAGCACGGCCTTGCACTCCAGCGCGAAGGCGGCCGAGAAGCTCGGGTCGACGTAACGGCTGGCGCCGCGGAAGCCGATCATCGGGTTCTCTTCGTGCGGCTCGTAGTTGCTGCCGCCGATCAGGTTGGCGTATTCGTTGGACTTGAAGTCCGACAGGCGCACGATCACCGGGTTCGGTGCAACCGAGGCGGTGAGGGTGGCGATGCCTTCGGCCAGGCGGTCGACGTAGAAGCTGACCGGATCACCGTAGCCGGCGATCTTCTCATCGATCTTCTTCTTGGTCGCCGCGTCCTGGCGGTCGTATTCCAGCAGTGCGTTCGGGTGGATGCCGATGTGGCTGGCGATGATCATTTCCAGGCGGGCCAGGCCGATGCCGGCGTTCGGCAGCTGGCCGAAGTCGAAGGCACGTTCCGGGTTGGCCACGTTCATCATGATCTTCAGCGGGGCCGGCGGCATGTTGCCCAGATCGGTCGTGGTGCGCTCGAAGCCGAGCTTGCCTTCGTAGATGAAGCCGGTATCGCCTTCAGCGCAGCTGACGGTGACCAGCTGGCCATCTTCAATGACCTTGGTGGCATTGCCCGAACCGACCACGGCGGGCACGCCCAGCTCGCGCGCGATGATCGCGGCGTGGCAGGTGCGGCCACCACGATTGGTGACGATGGCCGAGGCGCGCTTCATCACCGGTTCCCAGTCCGGGTCGGTCATGTCGGCGATCAGCACGTCGCCCGGCTGCACGCGGTTCATGTCGTCCAGCGTCTTGACCACGCGGGCCACGCCCGAACCGATCTTGGCGCCGACGGCGCGGCCTTCGGCCAGCACGTTGCCGCCCTTTTCGGTCAGCGCGAAGCGCTCGATCTGGGTGGCGTGGCTGCGCGACTTCACCGTCTCCGGGCGCGCCTGCACGATGAACAGCTTGCCGCTGACACCGTCCTTGGCCCACTCAATGTCCATCGGGCGGCCGTAGTGCTTTTCGATGACCAGCGCCTGCCTGGACAGTTCCTGCACGTCCTCGTCGCTGATCGAGAAGGTGTTGCGCAGTTCGACCGGAGTGTCCTCGATCCTGACGCGCTCACCCGGGACATCCGAATACACCATGCGGATCGCCTTGCTGCCGAGCGAGCGGCGCAGGATCGCCGGCTTGCCGGCCTGCAGGGTGGGCTTGTAGACGTAGTACTCGTCCGGATTGACCGCACCCTGCACGACCATTTCGCCCAGGCCGAACGAAGAGGTGACGAACACCACGTCGCGGAAGCCGGACTCGGTGTCCAGGGTGAACAGCACGCCGGAGGAACCGACGCCCGAACGCACCATCAGCTGCACGCCGGCGGACAGGAACACGTCCTCATGCTTGAAGCCGTGGTGGACGCGGTAGGCGATGGCACGGTCGTTGTACAGCGAGGCGAACACTTCCTTGACCTTGTGCACGACATCGTCGGCACCGGTGACGTTGAGGAAGGTTTCCTGCTGGCCGGCGAAGGAGGCATCCGGCAGATCCTCGGCGGTGGCCGAGGAACGCACGGCCACGGCCACGTCGCCGCCGCCGTTGTCGGCGCTCAGCTTGGCGTAGGCGGTGCGGATGTCCTGGTCCAGCTGCGGCTGCAGCGGCGCATCGATCACCCAGCTGCGGATTTCCTTGCCGGCGGCGGTCAGCGCGTTGACGTCCTCGACGTCCAGCGTGGCCAGCTTGTCGAAGATGCGCTTGGACAGGTCGTTGTGCGCGATGAAGTCCTTGAAGGCTTCAGCGGTGGTGGCATAACCGCCCGGCACCGAAACGCCCAGACCGGCCAGGTTGCCGATCATCTCGCCCAGGGACGAATTCTTGCCGCCTACGCGGGCCAGATCGGCCAGACGCAGTTCGTGCAACCACAGGATGTTCTCGTTCAAGCGCGATGCTCCGTTTGGCCATCGCCCGAGGCGGGCTGAGTGGCCGCGTCCGTAGGAAGAAGCCGATATGATGCCGGGCAGACCACTGTCGGCACAAGCTTGTGCTGGCGGCCTTTTTAAGCTTCGTAGGGGGTAAAAGCGCGCATGTCGACCATCCGCCCGGTGTTCTACGTTTCCGATGGAACCGGTATCACCGCTGAAACCATTGGGCATAGCCTGCTCACCCAGTTCTCCGGGTTCAGCTTCATTACCGACCGCATGTCGTTTGTCGACGACCCCGAAAAAGCGCGTGAAGCCTGTGCCCGGATCCAGGCGGCAGGGGAGCGGTACCAGGTCCGGCCGATCGTGGTGAACTCCTGCGTGGACCAGAGCCTGAGCCTGATCCTGGCCGACAGCGGGGCGCTGATGCTGGATGTGTTCGCGCCGTTCATCGAGCCGCTGGAGCGTGAACTGGCCAGCCCGCGCCTGGCCCGGGTCGGCCAGGCCCACGGCATGGTCGACTTCGACACCTACCACCGCCGCATCAACGCGATGAACTTCGCCCTGACCCACGATGACGGTATCGCGGTGAACTACGACGATGCCGACGTGATCCTGGTGGCGGTGTCGCGCGCCGGCAAGACGCCCACCTGCATCTACCTGGCCCTGCATTACGGCGTGCGTGCGGCCAACTACCCGCTGACCGACGAGGACCTGGAAAGCGATCGCCTGCCGCCACGCCTGCGCAATTACCGGCGCAAGCTGTTCGGCCTGACCATCGACCCGGACCGCCTGCAGCAGATCCGCCAGGAGCGCCGCCCGAACTCGCGCTACGCCAACCTGGAGACCTGCAAGCGCGAGGTGGCCGCGGCCGAGGTGATGTTCCAGATGGAGCGGATCCCGACGCTGAGCACCACCCACACCTCGATCGAGGAGATTTCCAGCAAGGTGCTGGCCACGCTGGGGCTGCAGCGCGAGTTGTATTGATCCGTGCGCCACGACCAACGGTCGTGGCCTACCTCCCGGGGCAATACCCCTCCTGCGCGGGGGCATCGACCCTCCTGCACGGTGGGTATCGACCCTCCTGCACGGTGGGTATCGACCGTTGGTCGATACCGAGCCCTTTGGTCGGGGTGATCCCGCCCCCACGTTGAAGCACCAACGTGTAGGATCGACCCATGGCCCGAGCCTTGCCCCGTACCGAACGCATTCCCCGCCTGAGCCGGTTGAGCTGGCTCATGGGCCTGTACGCGGAGAACTATCGCCATCTGGTGCGCCTGTTCGAACCGGCCGGACTGGTGGCGGGCAGCTACATCTCCTCGATCGGCGACGGCCTGGATGTCCGCCTGGACGTGATCGAGTGCCACCGCTACACGGTGGAACTGCGCCTGACCTACGACCTGGCCGACCCGGTCACCGGTGAGCCGGACCCGTCGGCCTACGTCCGCCTGTACCGTGATGCGCGCCAGGCCGAGACCACCCATTGCTACGTCGGCCGCCGCTGGCAGGACACAATGGGCCTGTACCCGCCGCCGGCGGAACTGATCAGCCACCGCATGCGCATGAACACCTTCCTCGGCAAGTGGCTGGAATACCTCGCCGAGCGCGGCCACGGCGTGGCCACCCTGCGCCGCGATCCTGATGGCGCCACTGCGGCTGCCGAACGCCGCCTGTCGCTGGTGCGCTGATCGGCCATAATCCACGGCTGACCTGCCGCTGGATGCTGCCCATGCCGTACACCCCGATCGTCGCCACCCTGGGCTACGTGCTGTCGCCCGATCGTCGCCAGGTGCTGATGATCCACCGCAACACCCGGCCCGGTGACCACCACCTGGGCAAGTACAACGGGCTGGGCGGCAAGATCGAACCGACCGAAGACGTTGCGGCAGGCATGCGCCGCGAAATCGCCGAGGAAGCCGGCATCGACTGCACCGGCATGCGGCTGCGCGGCACCATCAGCTGGCCGGGATTCGGCAAGCATGGCGAGGACTGGCTGGGCTTCGTGTTCGTCATCGACAGTTTCGAAGGCACCCCGCACGGCGGCAACCATGAAGGCACGCTGGAGTGGGTGGACCTGGACAAGCTGGACACGCTGCCGATGTGGGAGGGCGACCGCAACTTCCTGCCACTGGTGTTCGACGCCGACCCGCGCCCCTTCCACGGCGTGATGCCGTACCAGGACGGCCGCATGGTCAGCTGGTCCTACAGCCGGCTGTAAGCCGGCGAATCGGGAGGGGGGCGATCTTTCGAGTGGGGATCAACCTTCCAGGTGGGTGCCAACCTTGGTTGGCACGCTCTTCCGGTTCATTAATGTCCGGGCAATATTGACGAACGCAAATTACCCGGGCAATATTCGCGCATCACCTCCGATGCCATTGCCATGCCTGCGTCCCGACTCCCTCCCTTCAGTTGCTTCGACGGCCACCGGCTGGTCGCCTCCGGTACCCCGGAAGTGGCTGCGCTGGCGCTGAAGCAGCTGCGTGCCGGCAACGCTGCCGGTCCGCTGCTTGTGTTCGACAACGCTACCGGCCGCACCCGTGATTTCGATACGCGCGGCAGTGACGCAGAACTGCTGGCGCGGGTCGTCGAAGCCTTTCCCGCCGCCGTCGAGGCGGATGCCGACGTTACTGCCGAAGAGGCGCCGGCAACTCCGCGTGGCCGCGGCCGCCCCAAGCTGGGCGTGGTCGCACGCGAAGTGACCCTGCTGCCGCGCCACTGGGCGTGGCTGGCCGAGCAGCCCGGCGGGGCCTCGGTAGTGCTGCGCAAGCTGGTGGAGGCGGCCAGCCGTGCTGGTGCCGACAAGGACCGGCAGCGCCGCCACAGCGAGCGTGCCTATCACTTCCTGCAGACCATCGCCGGAGACCTGCCGGGTTTCGAGGAGGCCATCCGTGTCCTGTTCGAGCACGACCGGGCGGGCCTGGAAATGGCGTTGCGCAGCTGGCCCGAGGATGTGCGCAATCACGCCCTGCGCCTGGCCTTCGATGATTCTTCGGACCACGCAGACGGCTGAGCCACTGCGCCGTTGCTGAGCGGCGGCGCCACCTGATCGCGGGTCACGGCCGCCCGCTCCCCTTTGCTTGCTTTGCTGGCGGAAACGCCGGGCAGGGCAGCGCCTTGCCCAGAGAACCCCATGGACACCCCCGCACATCCCATCCCCCCGGTCGCGCCGCCCCTCTGGCGCACCTATCTGACCCTGCTGCTGCCGATGCTGCTGACCAACGCATTGCAGCTGGCCGCAGGCACGCTGGACAACATTTACCTCGGCCATCTGCTGGGTACGCAGGCGGTGGCCGCCGCCGCAGCGTTCTTTCCTGTCTTCTTCCTGCTGCTGGCCCTGGTAATGGGTCTGGCGACCGGTGCGATGGTGCTGATCGGCCAAGCCTGGGGCGCGGGCCGGCCGCAACAGGCTCGCGCGGTCGCCGGCAGTGCGGTGGCACTGATTCTGCTGTTGTCAGTGCTGGTGATGGCGGTGGGCGGCGGTTTCGCGCCACAGCTGCTGGCGGCACTGGGCACGCCAGCGCCGATCCTCGGCGAATCCATCGTCTATGCCCGTGTTCTGCTGCTGGCGGCACCGGCGTTCTTCCTGCTGTGGCTGGCCACTGCGGTGAGCCGTGCGGTGGGCGATGCCAAAACGCCGCTGCATGCGCTGCTGCTGGCCACGGTGGTCGGCCTGCTGTGCACGCCGCTGCTGATCCTGGGCTGGGCTGGCCTGCCGCAGCTGGGGTCGGCCAGTGCGGCTGTATCGGCGGCGTTTGCCTCGCTGTTGGCCCTGGGTTGGTTGCTGTGGCGCTGGCATCGGGTAGGTCATCCCCTGGCACCGGGGCGCGAGCTGCTGCATGCCATTCGGTTCGACGGCGCGCTCATCCGCGCGATGCTGCGCATCGGCGTACCGTCTTCGCTGCAGATGCTCAGCCTGGCCATTGCCGAAATCGTATTGCTGGGCTGGATCAACCGCTATGGCTACACGGCCACGGCCGCCTACGGTGCGGTCAACCAGTTGATGAGCTGGGTGCAGCTGCCGGCGATGTCGCTGGGCATCACTGCCACCATCCTCGCGGCGCATGCGATGGGCGCGGGGCGTACGGCACGGCTGCCCGCCATCGCCCGCACCGGGGTGATGCTGGGTCTTGCGATGCTGACAGTCGTGGTGCTGCTGGTGATGGCGCTGGCGCCGTGGCTGACTGGTTTGATCCTGGCGGCCGCAGAGCCGCGCGAACTGGCCACGCAGCAGTTGCGCACGGTGGTGTGGGGCGTGCTGGCGATGGGAGGCAGTGCGGTGCTGGTCGGAGTGATGCGCGGCAGCGGCACGGTGCTGTTGCCGGCATTGCTGGGCATGGCTGCCGTGTTGCTGCTGGAGCTGCCGTTGGCGATGTGGCTGCAGTCCCGGCACGGTCTGGCCGGGCTGTGGTGGGCATGGCCGCTGGGGTTGCTGGCCATGCTGGTGATGCAGGTGTTCTGTTTCGCGCATTGGCGGCGCCGCGTGCAGGCCGGGTAGTGCCGGCCGCTGGCCGGCAATCCGCAATGGCCGGAGCAGCCGGCCAGCGGCCGGCTCTACCACTCGGACGGATCGCATCCGGCGCGGATGCAGGTGTTCTGTTTTGCTCGCTGGCGGCCGGGTGCAGGTTGGGT